>JBLHWR010000008.1:0-30805 GCA_047629275.1 Gammaproteobacteria bacterium | reverse complement strand
ACAAACACCCCTTTTTAAATTATTATTAACGGTCTGATTTTTCTGATCAACCCAGCCTGTCCATAAGACTATTAACTAACATGTTTTTAAGATGATTAAATTTGACTAAAATAAGTGACTTTTAATATCCTTATTAGGTATCTTCATTCTCACTACGGATGGCTTAAATATTCGAATTCTGTGCTTAGATAATGTTACTTTTGCTTTACTAGCATAAGCAATTTTTATCTGTAGTGTTGGTTGGATTAGTATTCTAAAGACTTTATTTTTTCGATTACCGAAATACCATTTATTTATACAATTCAACTAATATCCGTTGCCAATACCATTTCTATTCTGCCGTCAGAGCCTCTTTTTACTGCCATATTGTCGCTTATCATCTTAAAAAAACTACAAGCCACTGACGTAGTTAATTATTACAATATCATTTGTTGCGATTTTTACTATTGGTTTTAGTGCTTTTGGATCAGATAGTTTTATTAGGTGGCATCATTATCTTAGATTGCGATCTTAGCGTAGGCTTGAGCGCTGTTTTAGGTCGTTTAAAAAGCATCGACCTTGTTTGCTCTCTATTATAGTTGATAGCGTCATTACCACTTCAGTGCACTCGCCAACGCATCTAATTCTGCTGTCGACCCGACACAAGTGGTCTATTTGTCAGTACAATACGTTTTATAGATACCGCTATCTTTCGCGATTATTACCATTGCACCTTACTTTACAAGTTTTGCGGAAGTTCAGCTTGTCTTACTTAGCCAAGAGTATCTTAGGTTCTTTGTGGGTCTAGATCGTAATAATCGAAATATCACCGATCAATATTATTATCGGTGGAAGCTTGCTGTTGGTATCAGTTCCCTGGTTTGCAATTGCTAGTGTGGGTGACGGTTTGGATGATTTAGAAGGTCTTACTGAAATTAATAGAAACAATGGATAGGTCGTGAAGTATGGCAATTAAACCGGTCTTAAGAATGGGCGAAGTGAGTTTATTCGAGCACTCTGTAGAGGTGGACGAATTCAACACTCCAATGCTCGAATCTTTGCTCACAGATATGTGGGATACAATGGCCGCTGAAAATGGTGCGGGTATCGCAGCGCCACAAATTGGTGTCAACTTAAGGGTAGTTATTTTTGGCTATGAAGATAATCCTCGGTATCCAGATGAGGATGCTATACCTCAAACCGTGCTTATCAATCCGGTTATTACGCCCATGGATGACGATATGGATGAGGGCTGGGAAGGTTGTTTAAGTGTCCCTGGTATGCGAGGTTTGGTACCTAGATTTACTCATATTCGTTATCAAGGGTTTGATCAGTTCGGCCATTCGATTGACCGTGAAGTCGACGGCTTTCATGCTAGAGTAGTGCAGCACGAATGTGATCATCTCGATGGTATTCTTTACCCTCAACGCATTGAAGACATGAGTTATTTTGGGTTCTGTGAAGAGCTAGAATCGAGTAACTATTTTCAGTCTTAGCATTGCTTTAGTGAGATTATAAAGATGAATCTAGAAGACATTAAGCACTTAGAGCAAGTGGATGCTAATCACATCTGGCATCCTTATACCGCGATGCATGGTGGAAACCCAGTTTATGTTGTCGAAAGCGCTAAAGGCTCTCGAATCAAATTGGCCGATGGGCGAGAGCTTATTGACGGTATGTCGTCTTGGTGGTGTGCAATGCATGGCTACAACCATCCGGTTTTGAATCAGGCGGTTCAAGACCAACTTGGCAATATGTCACATGTCATGTTTGGCGGTTTAACGCATGCACCGGCCGCTAAACTGGTTGAAAAGCTGGTGGAAATAACGCCAGAACCACTCGTATCAGTTTTTCTGTCTGACTCGGGATCAGTTTCTGTGGACGTTGCGATGAAAATGGCAATTCAATATTGGCACGCTAAAGGCAAGCCCTCGAAATATCGATTTGTATCTCTTCTCAATGGCTATCACGGTGATACGTTTGGCGCAATGTCAGTGTGTGATCCCGTCAACGGTATGCATAGTTTATTTTCAAATGTACTAGCAAAACAGTTTTTTGTTGATTCACCTGATTGCAAATTTGGCGAACCCTGTAGTGAGCAAGACATTGCATCTTTGTCTAATTTGCTTAAAACACAACATGACGATATTGCAGCGGTCATATTAGAGCCAATAGTACAGGGCGCTGGTGGTATGCGGTTTTATTCAGCAGATTATTTAAAGCAAGCCAGATTGCTGTGTGATCGATATGATGTGCTTTTAATTGCCGACGAAATAGCCACTGGATTTGGTCGCACGGGTAAGTTGTTTGCCTGCGAACATGCCGACATATCACCCGATATTATGTGTATTGGGAAATCGCTGACAGGTGGCTACATGACATTGGCAGCAACCTTAGCAACTTTGGACGTGAGCAGCACAATTGACCAAGGCAACCCGGGTGTTTTCATGCACGGTCCAACATTTATGGCCAACCCATTAGCCTGTGCCGTGGCGTTAGCGAGTATTTTATTATTAAAAGAGACTCACTGGCTAAAACAGGTTGCGTCTATTGAGTTAAGTCTAGAGTCAAATTTGAGGCCGTTTGAATCCTACACTCAAGTGAAGGATGTCCGCGTATTAGGGGCCATTGGTGTTATTGAATTACACGAGCCAGTTAATATGAAATGGATAACAGAGCAATTTGTTAAATCGGGTTTTTGGGTAAGGCCATTTGGACGTTTGGTTTACCTAATGCCACCTTTCGTTATTGATGAGGTTGATTTGACTGCTTTATGTCAAGCCGTCGGTCGTATTGTGAAATCAATTCCAAGCCCAGAGTCATAAAATTGATGCCGGCAATACCTTCAAGTTTGATCGTTACCTAATATCGTTTAACCTGCTTTGTTGTTTTCAAACTTCTAATGCCTTCGGTCGAGAATTGTATTTTAAGGAAATTGGTTTGGTCAAACCATTCATTTGTATCCTATGTTTATGACATATGCATGCAGGTTGTGTGGAGCAGTTTGTCTGTGCTATTCGATGACCGTTCGTTCTATTGCTAAATCTTTCGTTTGCAAGATGACTCTTGGCAATTTAACGGGAATTTCGTAGGGTGTTATAATTATTAACATCGATAATTCTGGACTATCAAGATAATGCAACGTCTCACTTCGCATACGACGGTGCTCTTTTAAAGCATAATTATCCAAGATTCTAGCTTCGCTCAAATTCTCATTGACCAATGGTTGTGAATCCAAATTAGTGTTTTCTAGTTGAGGGTCAAGTGGATTGCGAAGTTTACGCAGTACCAGATCAGTATAAACATGCAGGTATCTAGAAAGAGACACCGTGATTTTACCTTCAACTTCATATAATCCGTTGATTTTAGGCTCAAGGATTAATGATGTTTCATCAATAATCTCAGTGTAGTTCAGGTCGTTTTGCTCACTGTCTATTGAAATTAGAGTCACCCGATCCTTAACGGCCTGACTTGCTTTCAATAATTCAACTTTGTCATCAATTGAAATGAATTCATTGCCAAAATGCCGACCAGCCTTAATCCATAAGGGTAATGCTTGTGATTGATCTAGCCCGGGTTGACGCCATGCAAAGTGTTTTAATACTTCATAACGGGATGATTTTTTTATTTTATTCACCATATCATTCAGTTGTAGCCTGGCTTCAGGTACGACTTCATAGTGCTTTTTTATAGCTGCCTCGATGCTGTCTGAATCAGATAAGTCAAGTATTTGATCATCTTTTATTGGAGAGCTAATGGGTAAGGTATATTCCTGTGAGGTAGGTACTTTTGTGTTTTTATAAATAATAACCTCAATTTCATAATGAGGTATGAGGTCATCACTTTCTAGTGCCAGAGCTTTACTTGACAGGCATGTTGCTGCCAGAGATGACATCACGGTAGTTAACAGTATCAGTTGGAGTAATTTCATAAATAGCTATGATGTAAATTTCTGAAGCAAAGCTTCAGTTTGCTGAAAACGCACTTCAAGTTCATCACTTTGACAAGCGATGCGCAAGGTTTGTTTACCGTCAAAGCGATATTCTGCTGGTTTCGATTGAATTAGTTGAATAATAGCCATTGGGTCGATATTCGGATTTTTAGTGAAGATGATTTTTCCACTGTGTTCGCCGATGTCGATTTTTTCTATGCCCAGTGCCAGTGTTTGCAACTTGATTTGGGTCACTCGAAATAAATGCTTGAGTGGATCTGGCAGTAGACCAAAACGGTCGATAAATTCTACCTGCAACTCCCGCAGTGCATTAGGGCTAATAGCTGAAGCAATACGCTTATACTCAATTAAACGGTGATGAATATCAGGTATGTAATTTTCGGGTATCAGTGCAGGGATGTGGAAATCTACTTCTGAAGCGCGCATTAAAGGTGATTCGAAGTCTATCGATTTATTCGATTTTAGTGACTTCACCGCCCGTTCAAGTAGTTCGGCATATAAGGTAAAACCAATCTCTGTAATTTGGCCGCTTTGGCCTTCGCCGAGTAATTCACCCGCGCCACGTATTTCTAAATCGTGAGTCGCCAGTGTAAAACCAACGCCAAGTTCTTCTAAAGATTCGATAGCCTGGAGCCGTTTTTTCGCATCGGCAGTCATAGTTCGTTCTGGTGGCACCATTAAATAGGCATAGGCTCGGTGATGCGACCGTCCGACACGACCTCTAATTTGATGTAGTTGTGCAAGTCCAAGTTTATCCGCACGGTTGATGAAAATAGTGTTAGCCGTTGGCACGTCGATACCACTTTCGATGATGGTAGTGCAGACTAACAAATTGCAACGATGATGATAAAAATCTAGCATCACATGCTCTAGTTCCTTTTCTTTCATTTGACCGTGAACAATGCCAACTCTGGCATCTGGTATCAATTCCTGCAGTTCACTCGCGACTTTTTCTATTGATTTTACTTCGTTATGTAGGAAGTAAATTTGGCCACCGCGCTTTAATTCGCGCTGACAGCCTTCGACGATAGTCTCGTCATTCCATTGTGATACAAAGGTTTTAATGGCATGTCGTTGCATCGGTGGCGTAGCAATAATAGACAGATCCCGCATGCCAGATAAAGACATGTTGAGCGTACGAGGGATGGGTGTTGCGGTCATTGTAAGCAAGTCGACCTGTGCTCGTAATGCCTTGAGCTTTTCTTTATGTCGAACGCCAAAACGATGCTCTTCATCGATAATGACGAGTCCAAGGTCATGATACTTGATAGTATCGGACAGTAATTTGTGGGTGCCGATTAAAATATCAACTTTTCCATTGGCTATTTTTATTAAGGTTTCGTCGAGTGCTTTTTTGGCAGTAAACCGAGATAAGACAGCGATCTGTATTGGCCAGTCGGCAAACCGATCGAGAAAATTTTGATAGTGTTGTTGAGCCAATAATGTAGTTGGTACCAGTACGGCCACTTGCTTACCAGAACAGGCGGCAATAAAAGCTGCGCGCATGCTGACTTCAGTCTTCCCGAAACCAACATCACCACACACGATTCGATCCATCGGTCTTGATGATTGCATGTCTTCCATGACCGCTAGAATTGCATTTTCCTGATCGGGTGTTTCTTCGAATGGGAAGTCGCTGGCGAACCTTTGATATTCGTCCAATGTTAATTCATGGCTGAACCCTTCCAACGCTTCACGTCGGGCTTGAATTTCGAGTAGCTCTACTGCAACGTCATGAATCTTTTCCTGCGCTTTTTTCTTGGTTTTTTGCCAATGATCTGTGCCAAGTCGATGCAGTGGTGCACTGTCGTCACTGGCACCGGCATAGCGGCTTATTAAATGAAGTGACGAGACGGGTACATAAAGTTTGTCTTCGTTAGCGTATTCAATACACAAAAACTCGGTAACCAACCCCGATAGCGTCAGTGTTTTCAGACCACGATAACGACCCACGCCATGGTCTTCGTGGACCACGGCTGCACCTTCATAGACATCCGCCAGACTTTGAATTGCATTTTCAGCGTCACGTGTTTTTTTATATTTTCGGCGACGTTGTTGTTTGGCTCGTTCGCCAAATAATTGATGTTCTACAATAATTGCAAAATTAGCCTGTGCCAGCGTCAGGCCATTTTGCAGTGGCGATGTCGTTAAGAAATAACGGCTGGTTTCATTCGATAAAAAATCACTCCAGTTGCTGACTACGGTTGGGCGAATGCCGTATTGCTGCAATATTTCAGACAGAAATTCTCTTCGACCTGCCGATTCTGCGCTGAATAGTATTTTGTCAAAAGCTTTCCGATTAATAAAGGACTGCAACTCGGCATCGGGTTTTTCTGCGTGGTTATGAAGCGTTAGCTGTGGTATTGCCTGAGTATCACAATTAACGATTTGAGCCGATACATCACTATATTTGAACAAGCTGTAGTAAATACAGGGGAAGGCAGTCAGAGCGGTTTCGACCGCTTCGGTATCAAGGAACAGTTCTTTCGGTTTTAATAGCGGTCGAGTCACATTGTAGCGACGCATTTCGTAGCGTTCATCGACCTGATCACGAAATGTTTTACAGGTATCAAAAGCTGATTGATCGATTAAAAACTGAGCGTTGTCAGGTAGATAGTCGAACAGGCTGAACAATTGGTCGAAAAACAAGGGCAGGTAATACTCGACGCCAGGTGACGACGACCCTTGAGAAACATCAACATAAACTGGGCAACTATTAGGGTTAATATCAAATTTTTCGCGGAAATTTTCGCGAAAGGTTTTGATGCCAGCTGCGTCCAGGGGGAACTCCTGTGCAGGCAACAAGTTAACTTCGGTTAGTTTTTCGAGCGAACGCTGGTCTTCTATGTCGAAACTGCGTATCGACTCAATATCATCATCAAAAAATTCAATCCGAAAAGGTGTTCGACTGCCCATGGGGAACAAATCGAGGATAGCGCCTCTGGACACAAATTCGCCATGTTCTTCGACACGAGAAACAGAACGATAACCAAATTGGATCAAGTCTTCTCGCAATTGTATCGGGTCACGAGTGTCGCCGACTTTAAGGCAGAGAGAGCGTTGTTGAATAAAGTGTGATGGCGCTACCTTTTGCAGAAGTGTGCTAATCGGTAATGTCAGAATGCCTTGTTTAGCAAATGGAATGTTAGCTAGACATTTAATACGATCTGAAATAATGTCCTGATGCGGCGAAAATTGATCATAAGGCAGTGTCTCGAGATCAGGGAAACGATAGATCTCGTGCTTTTGATGAGAGAAAAAGAGTATTTCCTGCTCGACTTGATCTGCATCAGCCATATCGTTGCAGACAATCACAGACAGGCCTTTATGCTCCGCAATTTGTTCGGCCAGCAACAAACTGCGGCTACTGCCATAAAGTTGGCCGACCTGCAGTGGTTTGGCACGAGAGGGAACTGGAACCGATAAGATTGTTTTAGACATTAAAACTATGCAAATTGAAGAAGTCGCGATTGTACATACTAGTCTGGAAAAGAAAAGTTAATCGATCAGTATTAGTCTTCACCCCATATTATATCGCCACATTCATCTAGCTGATAACCACCTAATTGATTCGATATAGCTTGTCCAAGATCAGATTTAATATGGGCGATGAAGTTTTGAAACAAGTGTCTGAACCAGATATTTCTTGGTACGACAAAATCGAAGGCCTCCCAACCGAGACTGATAAAGTCGAGTCCAAACTCTGCAGCAATAGAGCGCGTGCCAGAGGCAACATCGGCAGTCTGAAAGGCAATATTTGAAGCAGCTTCACGCTCTGAACGAGCAGTTGCACTGACGTTTAGTCCATCATAATTAAGCCCATGTTGACTCAAAATTTCCATCAAAAAACGCTGTCCACCCGAACCTGTCTGTCGAACTGACCAGCGATATCTCTGATCAAATATATCGGGTAGGTTTGGTCTGACTTCAGTTGAGTTAGCTCGATACATTAACCCCTGCTCGCGCTTAAAAGCACGGATCAAAACCCAGCTCTGATGCTTTTGATATTGCTGCAGCAATGATGGATGTCGCCGACTACTTTCTTGTTCCGGTCCCCAGTGTATGCAACTAACGTCGATCTTATTTGAATTGAGTAAATCAAGACCTTGACGCGTGCTGCTAGGAGAATAGGTAATTAATGCTTTATTACCAAACGCTTCCATCATCGCTAACACCACTCTATAGATTAACGGGTCATCACCACCGGCAATGATAAGGCGGTCGTGTAGTAATCCATTATGAGTTGAGTCGAGCATCCATTTATCGATTAACTCTTTTGGGAACATCCATTTTCCTGTAATTTTTGTTGCAGGTATGTGGCCCTCACCAATTAGAGTGTATATTTTTTTTTCATTTAAATGCAGATAATCGGATACCTGCTTTACGTTCATGAAAACATCTGAATAGTGAGCTAATTGTTTACTCATTTAAAATGCCTTAGTTTTTCTGTCAAACAATTGCGTTGTTAAAAATACATCCATAAGAATGAATCTACTCTTAAATGTTATACCTAACACAGCGTTAGACCCGTCAGTTCTAAAGTTCATGCTTATTACAAAGCAATAAATGTACCGTCTTGATGAATTCATATAATTTTTTTGATTTTGATCAACGATATCAATGGTCTATAACTCTATCTGCTAACAATCTAGCTACTAATAAGCAGTTGTGTTGAGTTGAGGTGGTTGTCACCGATTTTAAAAATAAACACATCAAGTCTTCAATGTGAGACATTTTGTCCCACACCAGTTCGGTTGGTGGTACATAATGAATCGAAATAATTCACTTTTAATTGAGTTAACGAGTAAAGCGCCGTCTTTTAAGGTTTTCTAATAGTGGTACAACATTTGCAAGTTTCATTTATCTATTAAATGCATTCTCGAAATTGACTTGGGTACTAAATATGGAAAGTATCGAACTGAAAGATTTTAATCAGACGTTGCCCAGTAAAATGCCGATTGCGGTCATTATGGAAAAGACGCCGTCTGAAAACCCTTGGATTGACTTCACTTATAAAGCTGTTGGCGTCGTTAGCTCTAGAGAACCTGTCAATGATGGAATTCAATTAATTCATGAAGATAACGGTGTCGAACGTTATTTGGTGAGCGGACTCGGGTTACAGCTGCACGTCGATGAATGCGAAGGTTATTATCATAACTTAATGTCTCCTCAGCCCGGTATTTATATCGTTGCTGGTGAAGTCGACGACCCAAATGATATGCCTATGCCGTATTTGGTGAGTTTAAGTTTTGATGAGGTGCATGCTTACTTAGAAGGTGACGAAATTGTCTACGCTGTAGAGATACCACCCGAACTCTATCAATGGAGTGAAGCCTTTATTCTGCAACACTACGTTGCCATTAAAAAAACCAAACGCAAGCTCAAGGACTGGAAAGGTGAGGCGAAAGGTCAAGTAGCCGAAGCAAAAACTCCACCGACACAGCATTGATGAAAACTGTTGATAACGAAAGTAGGCTGTCACGTTGGTCAAGACGAAAACAACAAACTAAGGCTGAAACGAAACAAGAGGATCAAGCTTTAGATCTTCAGGCGCAGGGTGATTTAGATCAACTGCCTAATTCTATTGCTTTAACCACGATTAACGATGAGGTTGACGAGGAGCAAGCGTCAACCGAACCACCGATACTGACTGATGCAGATATGCCCGCGATTGAGACGCTTAATTCAGATTCTGATTTCAGTCTGTTCATGTCGTCTGGCGTCTCTGATAAATTGCGTAATCTCGCATTAAAACAGCTCTTTAAAGCGCCCCATTTTAATATACGTGATGGCCTAGATGAATATGATGAAGACTATACTTTTTTTGAAAAGCTAGGTGATATTGTCACCTGTGACATGAAGCATCAAATTGAAGTGGAAGCATTAAAGAAAGAGGCCGCTCAGTTAGAGGCGGATAAGCTTGCTGAACTAGATGATGTTGATGCAGATGAGCCAATAGACGCTAATCTAGAAGAAGATCTAGAAGAAGATCTAGAAGAAGATCTAGAAGAAGATCTAGAACAAGGTCTAAATAAAGATGAAGATCTAGAAGAAGACCTAGATGAAGAACTACCTGAAGATAAGTCAGATGGCAATGCCCACGATGCTATTCAAAAACAAAGCAATATCGAAACTAACGACGTCTTATTAAATCATCGAAGCCTAGACCCAATGCTAACAAAAATTGAAACATTAGAAGGTTCAACAATAACCAAAGGCGAATCATCATGACTATGAGTAATCATTCCGATGCCAGAATTCAAGCGCTACTCAAGCGTGATGAATTTGTGCCGGTACCAACCAGCTTAATCAGCTACCAATCAAATGGTCATATTATCATGATTGGTGACTCTGCTGATTTAGCATTAGCTCACTCCATGATTTTAGATTTACCGATATCACCTATTTTAGTATCCAATGTTCCGGGTGAGTCGGTGCCAACTAATACGATATATTTGGCAGGCAGAACACTTGATATTGATGGGTACCTTGGCAATTTTCGGGTAACACTGACTGACAGCGATGAAATGACAGAAGTCGTTTCTGCAGACCTTGTGCTAGATTTAAATACGCAACCAATGATAAGCCTCGAAATTCTGCCACCGGGGTATTTACATCGTAATATTCAACAAATTGGAGTTGACACACTCGCCCAAGAGTTGAGTGAAATGACCGGCACTTTCGAAAAGCCGAAGTACTTTCATTATGATCCCAATATTTGTGCGCATGGCGCTAATGGAGTTCAATTCTGTACCCAATGCATCGATGCTTGCCCTGCAGATGCAATCATAAGCTTGGGTGATAAAATCGAAGTTAACCCTTTTTTATGTCAAGGCGGTGGTGTCTGTGCAACAGCCTGTCCATCGGGAGCGATTCGATACGTCTATCCGAGTCTATCCGATAGCGGAAATCAGGTGCGAAAAATGCTGCAGACCTATCGTGAGCAAGGTGGGCAAGAACCAATTGTTGTTTTTTATAGTGATAATGAATCCGAAGTTATAGAGAAAACTATTCTCTCTTCACATAGTGAAATACTGCCGGTTAAGGTAGAAGAGCTTGCTAGTGTCGGTATGGATTTGTGTTTATCTGCATTAGTTTATGGTGCATCTCAAGTAATGCTGTTGGCCAACCACAGTGTACCCAAAAGTTCATTACAAGTCATGGAACGCCAATTAAGTTGGGTCAAGGCCATGCTCGTAGGGCTTGAAATCAATGCTGACCGCATTTCAATCACCAATAACATAGCTGACAATATCGATTCACTTTCAGTGAATCAGCAACCAATCGGGTCATGGCAAATTAAGCCTGCTATGTACACCATGCCGGATAACAAACGCAATGCGATTTACCAGGCGATAGACCATTTATATCATCAGTCTACAAAGCAACAGGATCAAATAGAGCTTCCAGCGGGCGCACCTTTTGGCACTGCGACAATTGATGCTGAAAGCTGCACGCTTTGCTTAGCCTGTGTCGGGGCTTGCCCAGGTAAAGCATTACAAGACGGCAGTAATCGAGAAGTGCCTGAAGTTTTCTTTATTGAAAGCAACTGTATTCAATGTAACGTCTGTACGCTGACGTGTCCTGAGCAAGCGATTGAAATTGCCCCTAGAATTATATTTGATCGTGAGAAGCGAAATCGTTCTCGGGCACTTAACCAAGACACGCCATTTGCATGCATCAGTTGTGGTAAAGGATTTGCACCAACATCAATTATTAGCAAGATGACTGAGAAGCTAAAAGATCATTATATGTTTCAGGGACCTCGAGCATTAGATCGATTAAAGATGTGTGAAAATTGCCGAGTGGTTGATATTGTCCAAGATGACTCAGCCATGAGGGGTCGTTTTGATACATTAAATTAGAATTAGAGTTCATAGCTATCCATTTTGGTAACTATTAGTTATTAATTGCTTAATAAAACTGGAGCGCTAATTGCAATCTAGAATTTTAATGAGAAAAATAATATGACACTGCAAGCTAAATATTCAACTAGAAATGTAACGTTTTCAGCAGAAGTAGGGGGCGCTAAGGATTCACTTGAAAGTATTAATAGTGTCGCACTTGAGTCGATTGGTGGTGGGGTTTCGCCCGAACAAGGGCAACTGGCAATAGAACAACAATATCGTTCATCTACCTACAGTTTGCTGGCGGCTCTATTACGTGCAGCACCCGATCAAAATTTGCTCGATATTTTGACGGAACTCGTATCGGACAACGATAGTAGTGAAGACGACGCCATTTTGTTGTCAATGATGGCATTAAGTTTGTCAGCCAAAATGTTGTCGCCTGACTCGATTGAAGACGAATACCATCAATTATTAATTGGTTTGGGAAGAGGCGAAGTCGTACCTTATGGGTCATGGTATTTAACGGGTTTCTTGATGGAGCAGCCTTTAAGTGATTTACGGGACGATTTGGTATTACTAGGTTTTGAACGAAATGACAATATTTGTGAGCCGGAAGATCATGCGGCAGCGCTGTGCGAAGTGTTTTCGCTTTTGATTACTGAAGGTAGCGATATTGATCAGCAATACAAGTTTTTTAAAACCCATATGGAACCTTGGATTGGGCGCTTTTTCGATGATTTAAGTGATGCTAAATCCGCAGTGTTTTACAAATCAGTTGGTCGCTTTGGCAGCGCTTTCATTACTTTTGAAAGTGAATATTTTTCAATGCAAACGTAATAATAAGTTAATAAGTAGTCGATATTAAAAATTTAATATTCCATTAATGACCGTTAAATAAAGAGGAGAAGTTGATGAAAAAGATAGCCGAAGAAAAGCAACAATCGTTGCTGGACAAAAAGAGGAGGGCCTTCGTCACTAAAACCGCCGTCATAGGTGTTGGTGTCGCAAGCGCGGCTGTCCTGCCAAATGTTGCTGTTGCCAATACGACTGAATTGAAGACAGAATCAAAAAAACAGCAAAAAGGCTATCAGTTGACAGATCACGTTGCCGATTACTATCAATCGGCTTCTAATTAATCGGGGGCATTATGAGTAAACTAACAAGAAGAACAAGTCAAGTAATCGCTGATCCTGATAAGCTTCAGGCTGGAAACTATGGTCAATCCAATGATCAAATGGTGGTTGCCAACGCCGTCAGTCGAAGAAGCTTCCTAAAGCGATCTGGTTTAATGGCCGGTGGTGCAGCACTGGTATCTAGCGTGACCCCAGTTATGATGAGAAAAGCAGAAGCAGCTAATTCTTCACTTGGCAAAACAGAGCGGGTGAAAACAGTCTGCACTCACTGTTCTGTTGGCTGCGGCATTATTGCTGAAGTTCAAAATGGCGTTTGGACTGGTCAGGAACCTGCTTTTGACCACCCATTTAATAAAGGTGCCCACTGCGCCAAAGGTGCTGCAATCCGTGAACACGGACATGGCGATAGACGTTTAAAATATCCAACCAAACTAGTTGATGGTAAATGGAAAAAAGTGTCTTGGGACGAAGCTATCAGTGATATTGGCGATCAATTACTGGACATCAGAGAAAAGAATAGCCCTGATTCCGTTTACTGGTTAGGAAGTGCAAAGCACAGTAATGAACAGGCTTACTTATTTCGCAAAATGGCTGCTATGTGGGGAACCAACAACGTAGATCATCAAGCAAGAATATGCCACTCAACCACGGTTGCCGGCGTAGCCAATACTTGGGGCTACGGTGCAATGACAAACTCGTATAACGATATCCATAATTCAAAAGCGATTTTGATGATAGGTTCCAATCCTGCTGAAGCGCACCCGGTTGCACTACAGCATATCTTTAAAGCGAAGGAAGAGAATAACGCACCGATCATTGTGATTGATCCGCGTTTTACTCGAACCGCAGCACACGCAGATCACTTTTTACAAATTCGACCCGGTACAGACGTGCCGCTTATTTGGGGTATGTTATGGCATGTTTTTGAAAATGGTTGGGAAGATAAGGAATTTATTCGCCAGCGTGTCTATGGTGTAGAGGAAATCCGTCAAGAAGTAGCTAAATGGACGCCTGATGAAGTCGAGCGTGTCACTGGCGTCCCAGAAGGGCGTGTTTATGGTGCAACTAAGGCAATGGCCGATAATCGTCCAAGCACTTTTGTTTGGTGTATGGGTGGTACTCAACACACAATTGGTAACAACAATACCCGTGCTTATTGTGTCTTCCAGTTAGTCCTTGGCAACATGGGTGTGCCTGGTGGCGGAACCAATATTTTCCGAGGCCACGATAATGTTCAAGGCGCAACTGACCTAGGCGTGTTATCGAACACATTACCCGGTTATTACGGTTTAAAAACGGGTTCATGGAAGCATTGGGCTAAAGTATGGGATTTAGACTACGAATGGATTAAAGGTCGTTTCGACAAAGGTAGCTACGAACAGAGCAAGGGCAAGGATGTCCATGTTATGAATACCAAAGGCATTCCTGTTTCGCGTTGGATTGATGGTGTGTTGGAAGATAAAGACAACATTGCTCAAAAAGATAACGTTAAAGCAATGATCTTTTGGGGTCATGCTCCCAACAGTCAAACTCGTGGCGCAGAAATGAAAAAAGCCATGGAAAAGCTCGATTTGCTGGTGATTGTTGATCCTTACCCAACATCTACTTCTATCATGCATGACCGTAAAAATGGCGTGTATTTATTACCAGCTGCCACCCAAATGGAAACTTATGGCTCGGTCACGGCTTCGAATCGATCTCTCCAATGGCGTTCAAAAGTTATCGATCCATTGTTTGAATCATTGCCTGATCATACGATCATGTACAAGTTGTCTAAAAAACTGGGGTTCTCGGATGAGCTGTTTAAACACATCGAAGTCAAAGGTGAAGAGCCCTATATTGAAGATGTTTTACGTGAAATTAATAGCGGTATGTGGACTATTGGTTATACAGGCCAAAGCCCTGAAAGACTCAAATCGCATCAGGAAAACTGGGGTACTTTTGATTACACTTCGCTGAAAGCAGAAGGTGGGCCAGCAGATGGAGACTTCTACGGACTGCCATGGCCATCTTGGGGCACACCCGAAATGAAACATCCTGGCACCCCGAATCTTTATAACCCTGCGCTATCGGTTGCCGAAGGTGGCCTGACATTCCGTGCCAGATTCGGAGTTGAGCGTAATGGTGAGAATTTACTTGCAGAAGGTTCGTACAGTAAAGGCTCTGAAATTAAAGATGGTTATCCTGAATTTACGGGTGACATGTTAAAGAAGCTGGGCTGGTGGAATGATTTGACCGCTGCTGAGAAAGTACAAGCAGAAGGTAAAAACTGGAAAACTGATCTTTCTGGCGGAATTCAACGTGTCGCCATTAAACATGGCTGTGCACCATTTGGTAATGCTAAGGCTAGGGCAGTCGTGTGGACATTTCCTGATCCAGTACCGATTCATCGTGAACCGCTATATACGTCGCGGCGTGATTTGGTTGAGAAATATCCAACTTATGAAGATCGCAAATCGTTTTGGCGCTTACCCACTCGATATAATTCGATACAAGCGAAAGACTATTCAAGCGAATATCCCATTATCCTAACATCTGGCCGTTTGGTTGAATATGAAGGGGGTGGTGACGAATCTCGTTCGAATAAATGGCTTGCTGAATTGCAGCAAGATATGTTCGTCGAAATGCACCCACGAGATGCCAATAATGCGGGTGTTAAGGATGGTGATGATGTTTGGCTTGAAGGCGCTGAGGGCTCGAGAGTTAAAATCAAAGCACTTGTGACAAGGCGTGTTAGTTCTGGGGTTGCTTTTATGCCATTTCATTTTTCAGGTCATATGCATGGTGTTGATTTCAGCCATAAATATCCAGAAGGTGCCGCACCTTATGTGGTTGGTGAGGCTGCTAATACGGCAATGACCTATGGTTATGACTCGGTCACTCAAATGCAAGAAACAAAATGCAGCCTTTGCCGCATTACTAAAGTTTAAAAGAGGATTTTAAAATGGCTAGAATGAAATTCTATTGTGATCCGGAACGTTGTATTGAATGTAATGCTTGTGTTACCGCGTGTAAGAACGAACATGAAATTCCCTGGGGCGTGAACCGGCGCCGGGTCGTGACAATAAAAGATGGTGAGCCGGGTGAACGCTCATTATCCGTTGCCTGTATGCATTGTTCCGATGCGCCATGCGCAGCGGTATGTCCTGTTGATTGTTTTTATACAACAAAGGATGGCATCGTGTTGCATGACAAGGATATATGCATTGGCTGTGGCTATTGTTTTTATGCCTGTCCGTTTGGTGCACCTCAGTTTCCTGAGGCAGCGGCCTTTTCCTCTCGAGGAAAAATGGATAAATGTACCTTCTGTGCTGGCGGTCCTGAAGAAGATCATAGTTCAGATGAATATAAAAAATATGGTCGAAATCGTATAGCTGAAGGTAAGTTGCCGCTGTGTGCAGAGATGTGTTCCACTAAAGCACTGTTGGCTGGTGATGCCAATATCCTGTCGGATATTTATCGAAAGCGTGTTATTAATCGAGGCGCCAGTGTTCTTAACTGGGGTGTTTCTTATGATAATGCAAATCTCAAGTCCTAGTCTCGGCTAGATAATTGGGCATGTTAGGCCGATGAAGTGATGAAATATATATCGCTTTATTGGCCTTAACTTTATTGATCTTTATCACGGTTGATGTACTGCATAATTTTAAATAGTAGCCTGCCGTGCCAAAAGTAAGAACATACGAAAGTCGATAAGCCAGCACGCTAACTTGGAAATATTTAATGATCAAATTATTCAAAAACATGTTGATTATAAGTTGCTTGCTACTGCCTCAAATAGCAACAGCGCAGAGTAATAATTCAAGCCATCAATTTGATGAAAGTATCAGCATAAAGAACCCTGGTGCTGAATTATGGCGCAATGTCAGACAACGTGACGGCATTATTAAAGGCAGTACCCAAATGCGTGGTACAGATGCCAATTCTTTAATTAATGTCTCGGGTGAAGCTTGGCGGCAATACAGAATGCTGGATTTAATTCCCAAGGCAGGCATTGCATTGCTTGTTACTTTACTTGGTGTTTTCTTATTTCGGATAATTCGAGGTAACATACTGCTTGAAGCAGGACGCTCAGGCATTAAAATATTGCGTTTTAGCACCAGTCAGCGCGTGATCCACTGGGTTACCGCTATACTCTTTATAATATTGTCACTAACCGGTTTGTTATTATTATTTGGCCGTAGTGTTCTAATACCGATGATAGGTGCTGAAGCTTTTAGTTATTTTGCTGTCGGTGCAAAATTTCTACATGATTACTTAGGCCCAGCTTTTGCTGTTTCATTAGTACTTTTATTCATATTTTTCATTAAAGGTAATTTACCGTCACTCAAACAGGACCTTGCCTGGTTAGCTAAAGGTGGGGGGATGTTAGGACGTCATGCCAGTGCTGATCGATATAAT
Source organism: Gammaproteobacteria bacterium (assembly GCA_047629275.1). Taxonomy (GTDB): domain Bacteria; phylum Pseudomonadota; class Gammaproteobacteria. The sequence goes on along the minus strand of JBLHWR010000008.1, from coordinate 13,490 downwards.
GCGGGTGAAAAAGGCTGGTTTTGGATAGCCGCCTTTGTTGGTGGCGCTATTGTCGTTAGTGGTTTTGTGTTGGACTTTCCGATATTCGGACAATCACGCGAAACTATGGAATTGTTCCATATTATTCATACCATTGCGGCAACTCTTATTGTGATTGCTTCAATTGGTCATATCTACATGGGCACTATAGCGATGGATGGCACATTAGAAGTTATGAAAACTGGCTATTGTGATAGTAACTGGGCGAAAGAGCACCATGATTTATGGTATGAAAAACAGCTGGCCGCTGGTAAAGTGCCCGCACAAAAAAACATCCTCTAAATCATCTTAAAAGAGTAAAAATATGTCAGTTAACGAAATGAGTGATGAAGAACTTGATGCGCATTTTCGCGACTTGGTCGATTTGTTTATCGACCAAGGAAACGAACTTGCCAAAAACAGTAATTCTGAGAATATTGGTCTTGCCTTGTTGCATGCTGCCTCTCGTTATAGTGCCTTCGTAGTTTCATCACATGCTGAGTCACTCGCACAGTATGAAAAGGATATCGTAGGTGCCAAATCCTATTTTCAAGCGGAATATAGCAATATGTTGGATGAGAATTTCGAGGACTATAAACAGGTTTATGTGAATAAACCGGTTGATGCAAACGCTAGCTAGTTAGGCTGTATCAATTGATCGGCAACTTTGAATAAGTGCAAGGAAGCACTCAATTTTGTTCTTTATAATTTAAACTATACATGAAGACCTTTATACAATAGCCAAACAGCTTTTTGGTCAGTCCCTGTTTTGCGTGCTTAGCAGAAGTATTCTAAAATCTTATATCGTTTCTATTTCCTCAAGTTGCTGCAATAGCATATCTTCATCCTCTAGTAAGATAGGTTCCTGAAGTAAAGTGATTGTAAATTCGCTGCCTGAATTCAGTTCAGAATTAACTTCAATATTTCCTCCATACCGGCGCACTAATCCGTAACTAATTGATAGCCCTAAGCCGGTGCCTTCGCCTTGAGTTTTAGTCGTATAAAAAGGATTGAATACTTTATGGGTACTATTGGTATCCATACCGGTTCCATTATCTTTGACAATAATTTGCACTCCTTTCTCACCGAAATCTCTACTATATATACTCACTAGACCATTAGTATTTGGCAATGCTTGAATTGAATTGGTCATCAGATTGACGAGAACTTGTTGTAATTCTTGAGAGTTTATTCTGATCAAAATAGAGGCATCCAAAGTCAGTTCGAGCTCATAACTGATTTCTGAACGTAAATGCTGTATTAATTTTGATGTTTCTTTTATTAATTGGTTAACGTCTATTTCATTCATGTAACCTGCGTAAGCATCTGGTTTAGCATATTGAAGTAAATTAGTGGTGATATCCTTTATTCGATATATTTGTTCTATGATGAGGTCGACTTCATCTTGAACGGGTTCGAGTTGTGATCCCATTTCTGCCGTAATAACGTCGATATTACCTAGAATAACGGCTGTGGGATTATTGATTTCATGGGCTACGCCAGCGGTTAATTCACCCAATGCCGCTAATTTTTCAGCAATGACAAGCTTCTGGCGAGTTTTCTTCAATATGGCAATCGTACTGATCAACTCACTATTTTTTAATTTAAGTTCGGATGTTCTTTCATCTACTTTTTGTTCTAACACTTTAGCCCAACTTTGAATCTGTAGTTTACGTTTGCTTAGCAGATCAAGCATGACGTCAAACTCGTTTGCAAGTGAACCAATCTCATCCTTTGAGGCTATTTTTCCTATTCTTAAATCTTTCCCTCTTCTAGTGGCGTGCACAACAGAACTCATGCGCTCTATCGGTTTAAATATTGATTTAGCGCCAATGACAGCTACCAGGCTAGTGAGCCCCATCAGAATGAGAAAAAGTAAAACTAAGCCAATCAATGCATTGATTAATGATTGCCTGAAAGGAGCCTCTAGGAATCCAGCGTATAGCATTCCAACTCGATTCCCCTCTATATCTATAATGGGTTCATAAGACGAGATATACCAATCGTTCACTACAAAAGCGCGATCGATCCAGGTTTCTCCCTGATCTAAAACGATTGTCCTGACTTCATCTGAAACACGAGTACCCAGTGCGCGCTCTCCAGTTTGAACGGGAACATTGGTACTTATTCGCACATCATCAAGAAATACCGTGACAGTACCGATGCTACCTTCAATAAGGCTACCAGGGCCGTAAACAAGGTCTCTTATGACATCAACAAAACTGAAGTTCGAATTCAATAAAACACCTGCATCGAGAATCGCTAATACTGTCTGGCTGGTATCAACAATAGGGTAAAGGGCACGGATCATCATGCCACGATCCTCAACAACCTTTTCGGTTGCTCTGGCTCGTGATGTTTCGATTAAGGTTAAATGAACCTGTTCCGCAAGCTGAAAACTATTAAGGTCGACTGCAGAAAATATTTCTACACCGACAGACGGTTTACCAATTTGTGCTGCTTTAAGTGCTGAAGATAGCCGTGAGGTATTAACATGGGTTGGTTTTTTTAGCGAGTAAAGTGGTAGGCCATTAAGATCAATTAACTGTATGTAGGAAAATGAGTGCTCCGTCTTTAACTGGTCTATTTGTTTTTGTATTGCTTCAAAATCATCGTCAGCTAGCTCTGATCTAAAAGTATATGAGTCTGCGGTTTTTCCTAAAGCGTTCAAATAATCTCGTTGAATGCGTTTAAAAATATCATGAGACACTGATAGATCGGTGTTAACTTTTATATACAGTTGATCATAACTAAAGTTAGCCCCCCAGTAGATAGCAAGGATTAAAGCGATTGGCATGACCAGTAAAATTGGAAATAAAACTAAAACCAGTACTTTGTAGCGTACCGTGAGCTGAACGCGGTTGATTATACGAGAGACGCCGAGCATAAAAACGACCTGTTTTGGTTGCTGATGTTAGGGGGTGAGTCGATGATTATAGGGTTGGATCTTCTGATCCCCAGAGAGAGACTTTTCTCTCTAAAGTTTTTCTTGATACGCCTAATTGTCTTGCTGATGCCGACTTATTGCCTCCGTTCACTTTCAATACTTTCAAGATATGGTTCTTTTCAATATCAGTTAAAAGAAAGCTAGTACAATCGATACTCTCAACAATTGGCGAGTTTTGTTTAGCGCCAGTAATGCACTCACTTGGCGGTGTTCCAAGTAACAAGCTCCTTTCAATAACATTCTTTAATTCTCGGACATTGCCAGGCCAGTGATATTGACTTAATTTGACCAATTCAGATTCATCGATGTAGGGTGGTTTGGTGCCTAGATTAGCCGATATAGTTTGAATAAAGTGTCGGACCAGCAAATTCAAATCTTCGGATCGGCTTCTCAGTGGTGGAATTTGGAGGTTCAAAACATTCAGCCTAAAATAAAGGTCCTCGCGAAATAAGCCAGCCTCAACTAGTTTTCCAAGTTCTTTATTTGTAGCTGCAATGATGCGCACATTAACCGGCAATTCCTTATTTGAACCAACGGGCCTAATCGACTTCTCTTCAAGTACTCTCAGTAAGTGCGCTTGCATTGAGATTGGCATTTCGCCTATTTCATCGAGGAAAAGCGTGCCATCGTTAGCATAGCTGAACAATCCTTCTCGTCTTTGATGAGCACCCGTGAAGGCCCCCTTGGCGTGGCCGAATAACTCACTTTCTAACAAATCTGCTGCAATGGCACCACAATTGACAGGAACGAAGCTACCACTTCGCTCGCTTAAATCGTGAATGCTCTTGGCCGCCAATTCTTTACCCGTGCCAGTTTCACCTTCAATCAAAATAGTTGACGGAGTAGGCGCAACATATTTGATCGTGGTAAATAGATTTCGCATTAATTGGCTGTCACCAATTATATTGGAATTTTCGTATATCTGATCGACTTGTCTACGCAGAACGAAATTTTCTCTCCTAATTTCTTGGCGTTCAATGCAATTATTAATCGCGGCTAAGATCTGATCCATTCGAAAGGGCTTTATGATAAAGTCAGCCGCTCCAGCTCGGAGTGCTTCGATTGCTACATTAAGATGTGCATGCGCGGTAATAAAAATAACGCAAGCATTGGTCCCAGAATCACGCAGTTGCTGTACCCATTCGACACCTGATTTGCCTGGTAATTTGATGTCAGAAATAATTAAATCGAAGTGGCAGCGATGTTCGAGCTTATTTGCTTCCTCAATATTCGCTGCTGATTCGACCAGCCCGACATATCGTGATAATCCTTTTACTAAAAAACTCCTAATGCCGTGCTCATCATCAACAACCAGAATAGATCGGTTTTTAAGTGATTTGCTATCAGCAACTTCATTCTTATCTATTTCAATGTTTTTAATTATAACCTGACTCACTTCGGCTTCCTAAACGTAGATACAATATTTTTAGATTTAAACTATCTGGGCTAATTATATTGCAATAATAAAATGAACTGAAAATATCTAAATTAGCGACAACGGCTACTTATTTAACAGGCGCGATGGTTGTTAGACCTAGACTTTCCCAGCTTTGCATGCCACCTCGATACCACTTTATTTTATGAGCGGGGTATCCATATTTAAGCAGCTGTAAGATGCTGTTAGAGGCTTCTCCAGACCAAATACCGTTACAAAATAGAATCAGTGTGCGTGCCTTACTGAAGTCCCATAAACCCCTGAGGTTCTTAGCATTAAAGCTTTCTTGCAACATTTCACCTATTGTTATGGAGTCAGTGTCTTGCTCCCAGTTTAGTGTTGTCCAAGGAATGTTAGTAGAGCCCGGAATCGTTCCCTTTGCTACCCAATCGGCTAAGCGCGTGTCTATAATCAGAGCTGAATCGTCACCATTGCCGCGTCGTTGCAAATAATCAAGGACTTCAAGCTCTCCAATAGTATCAATACCCGGTGCTAAACTGGCAGGTTGAATACAAAACGGGGGACATTTGCGCGATGTCTTCACATAGGCCGGGTTTATGGTGTTGTCCAGTGCTTGATTGCGCTTAATAGTGACTTGGGTGTCGCCATGTTGCACAGTGACTGATTCGATTTCGGCAGTAATATTGACAGTAGCTGCCTGCGATATAGTGCCTATAAAAGGAAACATGAGGATAAATAATCCCTTATAAATGCTGGAATTGCGCGTCATGGTTTTTCCTCGGGTTGTAACTAAATCGTAAGTTAATTTGAAAAGAAAGGGCTTGCCCGATAACTCATTACTCATTGGGTAGTATAAGCGTATTGAGGTCGATTGAGTGTAAAACGATATGATGTTCGAAATAAACCCGAAATGAACCATAAGACCATTCCATAATGGGAGGTTCTCCAATAGGTTTAAAACGTTGTTCGGGTTCACCAAATTCATCTAGCACTGCTTCAATGCTAGTACCACGTTTGGGCATAACCTGTTGGCTATCTTCACTGTGGCCCAGGATTGTGATTTCAGTCGCATGGACTGGGAGTATGCTTAACACGCTAGCAACTGTGAATATAATGAGTTCAATCTTCATCGTCACTCTCTTTAAATTGTCTGCAACTACAAACTTGAATTTAGCCACCTTGCGCTAAAGTTTAGTAATGTCAGATAAGGGCTCCAAATGATTACTTGAATGCCTTTTATAGGCTAATCATAACATGTCTCAATGGGTAGGTAATAGAGACAAAAAAGTCCTCATGTTAGGGAATATTTTAGTTATTCAGGCACTAGTGGAGACTGATAGAGATTCATGGTTTAATCCTCGCCATGAATCTACCTCTAGAGCTATTTATTGGCCTTCGCTATACGCGAGCCAAACGCAGAAACCATTTTATTTCCTTCATCTCATTGATCTCAATGCTTGGTATTGCGTTGGGCGTCATGGCGCTAATTGTCGTTTTGTCGGTGATGAATGGTTTTGAAAAGGAATTAAAAGGGCGAATCCTTGGCATGGTGTCCCATGTGACGGTTTCTAGTCTTGATGAAAGTCTTAGAGATTGGCGGGCTTTGAGCGATGTCATTCGCACGAATGACGCAGTTATTGGCAGTGCACCTTATGTTGAAGCTGAAGCCATGTTATCTAATTTGTCATCAGTCAGTGGCGCTATTATTCGAGGCATTGATCCAGAATTCGAACCTGAGGTATCGGAAATTCATGAGCATATGACTTTCGGAAAACTCAGTGATTTAGTCGCAGGCGAATATGGCATTGTTCTTGGCACTGGCCTTGCCAATTCGCTCAACGTTGTACCAGGTGAACGTATCACAATGATTACCCCACAAGCCTCTTCCTCACCGGTCGGTTTATTACCGCGATTACGTCGATTTAATGTCGTAGGGCTATTTGAAATTGGAGTGTATGAATATGACCGCAGTAGTGCCTTTATTCATACGCAAGACGCAAGTCGGTTATTCAGGTTGGATGGTGGTGTCACAGGGCTTCGCCTAAAACTGCAAGATATGGACGCAGCACCTCAGGTACGAAATCAAATTAAAAAACAAGTTGGCTTCGACTATTGGGTATCAGACTGGACTTTACGACATAGCAATTACTTTAAAGCAGTTAAAACAGAGAAGACGGTAATGTTTATCATTCTTTCTCTTATTGTTGCGGTTGCAGCATTTAACATTGTATCGACCTTGATGATGGTAGTGGCTGACAAGCAGGCGGATATTGCGATACTGCGAACCATTGGTATGTCACCCACATCCATCATGTGGGTATTTATGGTGCAAGGCACTATTATTGGTGTGGTTGGTACGTTATTGGGGCTGGGTAGTGGAGTGCTAATAGCATCTTACATCGATGTTATTATTCCCGCCTTGGAGCAATTTTTCCAAACCCAGTTTTTACCAACAGGTGTTTATCCCATTACTGAATTACCATCCGATATGCAACAATCTGACGTTATTAAGATTTCGTTTTTATCTTTTTTAATTTCAGTTTTAGCCACTTTATATCCGGCTTTAAGAGCGGCAAAAACAAAACCTGCCGAGGCCTTAAGCTATGACTAATGAGGCTGATACTAATAATGCTGTTATGGATGATCCAAATATAGTGACTGTACCCTCTGTTATTGCTGCAACGAATCTGAAGAAGACATTTGTTCAGGGTAAGTTTTCAGTACCTGTTTTAAAAGGCGTTAGTTTTAATGTTAGTGCTGGCGAAAGCCATGCCATCATCGGGTCATCCGGTGCTGGCAAGAGTACATTAATGCATTTGCTTGGTGGGCTTGATGCAGTCAGTGAAGGAGATGTTAAAGTCATGGGGAAATCGATTGCGGGCCTATCGGAGAAAAAACTTGGTCAATTGCGAAACAAGCACCTCGGATTTATTTATCAATTTCATCATTTGTTACCTGAATTTAGCGCCCTCGAAAATATCGCGATGCCATTGCTCATCGGCGGTGTAAACAAACAGCAAGCATTTGCCACTGCAACCGAATGGTTGAGTAAAGTTGGGTTAGATCATCGAGGAGACCATAAGCCCGGAGAACTGTCGGGTGGTGAGCGCCAACGTGTCGCATTGGCCAGGGCTTTAGTGGGTAAGCCTGATTGTCTGCTAGCCGATGAGCCAACTGGCAACCTCGATTCAAGCACGGCCAGACAAATGTTGAATTTAATGCTCGATTTAAATCAAGGATTAAATACGGCTTTGGTCGTGGTAACCCATGACTTGAATATTGCTAATAAAATGCAAAATCAATGGCGTATGAACGACGGTTTACTTCATCGCGTAAACGAATAAAGTTTTTGTCAGTCACCTATTCTATTTAGCGGTAAGTTATCTAAAAAGCCCAATAGAAAAATTCTCTCGATGGATGTTGTTACATTAGAAAGCTCAAATTCATGCAGCTAAAAACCTAAGTTTCGGCACCTTTTATTGTTTAGAATAAAATGGTAAAACGAATTGGTTTACGATATATTTTTTTGGGCTTTACGGTTTTTAATATGCGTTAAAATATGAAGGCGCCAAAGCACACGTACCATTATAAACGACAAAGTTGAGGTAACAATGCCAACAACTAAGCAACCTAGTAAGAAAGGTTGCCAAATCTCAAGTAACTCAGTCAACAGCCAAGCGAATGATAATTCGAACGCAAAGCCCTCTACACTAGAACTTAATATCTTAGCGCCAATCAAATAACAAAAGTAAAACATGGGTGGCATGGTAATTGGATTGCTAATCCAGACCACCGGTACCGCAACCAAAATATTACTTTTAAACAATATAGCCCCTATGGCTGCCAATAGCATTTGAAATGGGATTGGGACAAACGCACAAAAAACACCGACAGCAATGCCGCCAGAGCACGATTTACGATTAATATGCCATAGACTTGACTCTTGCAATCTTGGACCTAGCAATTTAATCCATCGATTTTTTACGATTGTGTCAGGGTGAGGTAAATATTTTTTAAATAGGTATTTAGACATCTTATTTGTATTATCTGTGTAAATCGCCTAGTGTGTAAAGTGTTAAGAGTAGCTAATTGGAATTAGCTATAAATGAAGCCACGGATGATATGATTACCACCGCGTTAGCGCTAATTTCAGGTTTGTTATTAGCATTTTTTAGCATTAAATTAAACGATCCCTATTGGGCCGCACATTTGCCAATAATTTTGGCACTTGCTTTTTTAATTCCTAAATATCGAATTATTTTAATAATCCTGTCTGCTTACCTCTGGGCTGGATTTTGCTTTCAAGTCTCCTTAAATCTTAAGCTTAACAATGGTTTTGACAATCAAGTAGTGCTGCTATCTGGTACTGTTATTGATATTCCAGACAATAAGCTCCTTTCAGTTCGATTTTTTTTCAAGCCAGACTATATCGAAGGCTACAATCAAAGCCTACCAAATAAAATAAGATTAAGTTGGTATCGCAGTCACCAATTACCTGTAGCGGGTGAGCGTTGGCAGTTCAGGGCCAAACTCCGCCGACCTAGCGGTTTCCAAAACCCTGCTGGGTTTGATTACGAACGTTGGCTTTTGGTGAAGGGGATTGGTGCCACTGGTTATATTAAAAAATCGACTAGCAATCAATTATTAGATTCAGCACCTTGGTGGAATTTTAACCAGTTAAGATCCAAAGTGGCTCAATCAATTGATCGTAAGTGTGAGCCTTGTGATAATCAAGGGCTCATTAAAGCGTTAACTATTGGCTATCGTGGTGATATCCGATTACACCAAAAGCAAATTCTCAATGATTCGGGTACCGCACATTTATTGGCTATATCAGGCCTACATATAGGCTTGATATCTGGTCTGTTCTATCTGCTTGGTCGATGGTTGTGGCGGGTTCACTTTTTTCGTTATCGCTATAATCGACTTGAGTTTTCAGCAGTCTTATCATTTGTTGCGGGTTTCACTTACGCCGCTTTGTCTGGCTTTAGTATTCCCACAGTTCGTGCGCTTGTTATGCTTGGGGTTATTTTCTTTGCGCTTAAATTTCGACTGTCAAATAATCTACTCAATACGATCGCCACGACGGTCGTTCTAATTCTAATATTGGATCCATTAGCAATTGGATCACCTTCGTTATGGTTAAGCATCGGAGCATTACTGATTATATCTTTTGCCCAATACCTTTTAGGTAATGAACTATTAGATAATCAACGAAGTAATCAAATAAGCTGGTTCCGAACACTTTTATTAGTCCAAGGGATTTTTACACTGATGTTTATTCCAATGGGTATCATGCTCTTTGGACAAGTTAATATTGCGGGATATTTAGCCAACGTGGTTGCAATACCTGCTGTCAGTTTTATGTTACTGCCATTGGCATTAATAGCCAGTTTCTGTGCCTCGGTTAATTCTCCTTACAGCGACTGGCTATTAATTATTTGTGACCGCGGCATGACTCTTTTGTTGAGATATTTGGAGTGGTTGCTTACATCTGGATTCGAAGCAATTGGCACTGGCTATATTCCAATGCCATTACTTATATTATCTTTATTGGGTCTTGCCATTTTAATAGTTCCTCGGGCTATTCCAGGTAAAAAACTCGCTTTGATAGTGATACTACTGCCAGTGATTTGGCGCCCAGAAAAACTTGAATACGGTGGCTATGAAATGACCGTCCTTGACGTTGGAATGGGAACCTCTGTCATTGTTAAAACCCAGTATCACAGCCTAGTTTACGATTTTGGGCCGGGTAACAATACAGGTTATAGTGCCGGTAGCTGGGTGGTTAAACCCTATTTACAGTATTACAATATACTCCCACCTGATTTAATGACTATCAGTCATGTTGACCAAGACCATAGTGGTGGCTTTCACACATTTAAATCTAACTTCAATTCTGCAACTTTGATCTCAGGTACGCCGAGACAAGTACGAGAACGATTTAACCTTGATCTTCCGATTCAGTCTTGTCACGACATGCAACCATGGCGCTGGGATGGTGTTGATTTTGAGTTTTTGGCTTTCCCAAAAAAGGAAAGCGTTCTTTCATTGATGGACGATACCAATAATCACTCTTGTGTGCTCAAAATACAGGGTTACCATACCGTGCTGTTAACGGGTGATATTGAAGCTGAAAGGGAGTCCTGGTTGGTCAGTATGGATCCTCATCATCTAAAAGCAGATCTGATAGTTGCGCCGCATCATGGCAGTTCAACCTCTTCAACTAGTAATTTTATTAATCAGGTGTTGCCAAAGGCGGTTATATTTACTGTTGGTAAAAACAATCGATGGAACTTCCCAAAGCCCATGGTGTTAAACCGCTATAGAGCTATTAAAAGCCAAATATACCGAACTGACTGGGATGGGGCTGTCAACTTTTATAGTGATTCAAACGATTTCCTTATACAAAGCCAACGTCGACGGCACCCTAGACTGTGGCACTGAAACTAAAACCAATGCCCATGCCAGAAATAACTATTTTCCTCTCTGAAGGGCGGTTGCACTGTTTTAAAAAACTTCTCATCTTTGGGCTGATTAAAGTATCATGTCCGCATTCAAATGTGAGGTAGTGTTTGTGTTAGAACTGGTTCAAGCGGGGGGTTGGTTGATGTTGCCAATATTGCTTTGCTCAGTGATTGCATTTGCAATTATTGCAGAGCGTTCATGGACATTGCGCCAGAAAAAAGTGATCCCAGGCAAGCTATTGAGTGGAATCTGGGTATTGTTAGAGAAAAAAGCGCTGACAGACAAACATATCCAGGAAATCGAGAAAGGTTCGCCACTTGGCAAAGTGTTAGCTGCGGGATTATCTAACCGTCATTTATCGCGTGATCTAATTCGTGAAAGTATTCACGAAAATGGGCGATTTGTAGTCCATGAAATGGAACGTTTTATGAATACATTAGGTACTATTTCGACCATTACGCCACTGCTTGGGTTACTTGGGACAGTCATCGGAATGATAAAAGTATTCACTGCAATTACAACCGCTGGTGTCGGTGATCCTAGTCAACTAGCGGGTGGAATATCTGAAGCATTGATTACAACAGCTGCGGGTTTAACGATTGCCATCCCTTGTTTGATCTTCCATCGGCATCTTAAACGTAAGATTGATGATCTAGTCATGGGTATGGAGGGAGAGGCCATGAAGTTAGTTGAATTTTTGCACAACGATGCTTTACCTGTTGTTGCTAAAAAAACAATACTAACCAAAGCTAAGGCATGAAATTTAACGACCGATCCGAGGTTGATGATATTGACATTAACCTGACACCACTGATCGACGTGGTATTTTTACTGTTGATCTTTTTCATGGTATCAACCACTTTTGATACCACTTCACAGTTAAAGATTCAGCTGCCAAAGGCGAGTGATAGTCAAACGGTTAAGGCTCAACAAACGATTAATCTGATGATCGATGCCCGTGGACACTTCTTTCTTAATGGGCGTGAAATATCCAGTACTAAAAGTGATGCATTATCTTTCGCGTTAAAACCTTTCATAAATGCTACAGATAAGCCAATTTTGATTCAGTCAGATGCGACTTCTCCAGTTCAATCTCTGGTGACGGCTATGGATGTTGTCGGCAAACTTGGTTTATCTAATGTTTCAATCGCTACCACACGTCTAATCGAGTAATTCCTTTGAGTACAACAGAATCTAACTTAAAACCAACAGGGGTTAAAGCTTATAAAGCATTGCTCGACCTAGCGTTTAAACACAAAACCTACTTTTGGATGGCGATTGTTGCGATGATAGTGTTTGCAGGCACTGAAGCCGCTTTTGCCTATATTATGAAACCAATGTTGGATGAAGGTTTTATTGGAGGGGATCCTTACGTTATCAAAATGATTCCTTTTGCAATCATACTCATTTTCTTGATACGTATGTTTGCTATATTTACTCGAACCTATTGCATGGATTTCATTGGGCGCAGTGTTATTAATTCACTGCGTCAAACCATGTTTGACAAGCTCATCACTATGACTAGTACAGAGTATGATCAGTCATCTTCAGGCGCTATTTTGACTCGTTTTTCTTTTGATGTAGAAAGAATCGCAACATCAGTTTCAACGTCACTGACTGTTCTTATTCAAGATAGCCTGCGTATCATCGTTTTACTTGGCTATATGTTTTGGCTTAACTGGCAATTAACCTGTGTATTTCTGCTAGCAGGACCAATTATATTTCTGATAGTAGTTAAACTAACGGGACGATTTCGCAGTCTGAGTAAAAGTATTCAGTCCTCGATGGGTGATGTATCACAAGTTGCTCAGGAAGTGATTGACTCTAACCGAATAGTAAAGATATTTGGTGGTGATAATTTTGAGCGAAAAAGATTTGCTAAAATAAATCAAAATAATCTCAAATTACATTTAAAGCTGTCGGTAGCAAAGGCGATCAGCGTTCCGCTTATTCAGTTTATCGTTTCGATTGCCTTTGCGACGATCGTAGCATTTGCCACTTCTGAATCGATGCGCGGAATTATCACCACAGGTGATTTTGTTTCATTTATTATTGGAATGACGATGGTACTCGCCCCAATGCGGGTTCTATCATCGATTAATGCCAGTATTCAGGAGGGCATTGCAGCAGGTGAAAGTATCTTTGCTTTTATTGCATCTGATAGTGAGAATGACAGTGGAAAAATAGTATTAAAACGAGCTAAAGGTCTGCTTTCATTTAACAAAATTTCACTCAAATATCACAATAATGATGCACTAGTACTCGATAATATAAGTTTCAAAGTTGAACCAAACCAAACAATTGCCATTGTAGGTCGATCTGGTAGTGGTAAATCGAGTCTGGTTAATCTGATCCCACGGTTGTACGAACTTGACGGCGGAGAGATTTTACTTGACGGTGAAAAAATACAAGATTACCAATTGAAAGATCTTCGACGGCAGGTTTCTTACGTGGGGCAGGACGTTCGTTTATTTAACGACACAATACGTAATAATATTGCTTATGGTTTATCCGATACTGTCAGCGATGAAGAGATTATTGAGGCTGCAAAACAAGCCTTTGCCTGGGAATTTATTGAGGCACTTCCTGAAGTGCTCGACACAGAAGTTGGTGAGCGAGGCGTATTATTATCCGGTGGCCAACGTCAACGTATAGCGATTG
>JBLHWR010000007.1:0-35038 GCA_047629275.1 Gammaproteobacteria bacterium | reverse complement strand
CCGATAATTGGACTGGCAAGCGCCACCATGCCTGAAATGGCATAAACCGAAACCCCAGAATATTGTTCGAGCAATAACGCAGGTATAGATATAGCAAATAAAGCACCGAATAAAACGCCAATCAACAAAGCAGGGAAGATAACACCACCGGCAAAACCAAAGCCGATGCATAGTATCGTGACCATAAACTTAGTGACTAAAATAGTAGCCAGTTGGCCAGCTCCATAATTTCCCTCTACGCTAGCAAGCCTCAAGACATCTTGGCCAACACCCAGAACTTCGGGTACCTGTAACGCGACGATAGCCAGCGCGAAACCGGCTAACATTGGTTTCAGTGGTGCTGGCATTTTAATTTGGCAAGCATAATCGGTAGTGGTATTAAGTAGTCTCATGAATAGCACAGCAATCAATCCACAGGCGATGCCTTCAAGTGCAAATAATAAAAACTCATATACATGCTTAACCCGGTCAAACTCGATCAAAAATAGGGGTGGGTGTTCAAATATCACATTCGCAACGACAAAGCCGCAGGCCGAAGCAACGGTAACTGCGGTGAATATGCGTAACGAATAATGCCGAAGAATTACTTCATGAGTGAAAATTAAACCCGCGATCGGTGCATTGAAGGCAGTCGATATGGCGGCTGCAACACCGCAGGCAATGGCGATACTGCGAATATCACGCACCCCCAAATTTAAACGATTGGTTAACTGTCCGATCAATGAACCCAGATAAACAACAGGGCCATACTGACCAACCGACGCACCACAAGCAATTGATACGATAGAGGCCAGGGTGGAAAAGAAGCCCGATTTAGGATCGGGTAGTTTTTCACGAAGCTGTACGGCATAAATGGTGTCTGGTACGCCCAGCGGTTGTCTAGATTTCACACCATAATGCAACAGTAGGCCGACGATCAAGCCGCCAATTGAAACTGATAAAACTGTGGCAAATGCCAGTGTGTTAGAATCAACATTAGAGCGGCTTTCAGCGGTGACTAGAAAAAGGTGATTAAGCGATTGGACTAATTCTACGAACCCAATCGTTGCAAAAGAGCTGACCATACCCACGACCAGGCCGATTGCTGCCACCATAAACATGCGATAGGCGGTTAAATGGACGCGAGTGTTCTCGGATGACTTCATATCGACCTACTAGTCAACTGACTGATGGTCAGCCGAATAATAACCATCCGGCTAATAGGAAACGGTAGTGGCATTTCTTAAACCCGAGAGGCATGTGAAAAAAGCGTGTGTAAAGTCGGAGTAATGCTGGAAAGCACCCACAGTTTTTAGATTAAAGGCAGAGGACGATGAATCTAAAGCATACAGGTTGATTGTCATAAACAGTTTGATTTCTATGGCTAGATTTTTTTTATACAGGCCAGATAGGCATTGTCGTCAGGCATGACGTTATCTCGTTGAGCTTGCCACAAAGCTTGCCCCAGGCACTCTATCATTGAATGTTCAGCGTCATGAGGGGCGTTCTTTTTGAACAGTTTTTGATAGGCCGCCTGTATGCCGGGAGGTCTATCTGCACCAGCCTGTTCACGGATCGCAATGTGCATGCCCATGTGCAAAAATGGATTGGTTTTTCCATCTTCAGGCGTGAAGTCTTGCTCTTTAGCTGACTCGCCCTGTTCTAGCAGAGAATGATATTCTGGATGCAGTTTTATCACGTCTGAAATAATTGCTTCCATCGGTTCTAACAGAGATTTCTGCTGCATTTTATGCCAGACGGTGAGGTAAACTTGTCGAACTTCTTCACGTGATTGAAACATTTCTATCCCTTATTCCGAGCCTTATTGAGGATCAGTTTTGTGTTTGTAATCGCATAAATCCTCGATAATACAGCTACCGCAGCGTGGCTTGCGAGCGATGCAAGTGTAGCGCCCATGTAAGATTAACCAATGGTGCGCATCTATCTTAAATTCTGTTGGGACGAATTTAATCAGTTTCTTTTCTACTACAATAACATCTTTTCCCGGTGCAATGCCGGTTCGGTTTGAAACCCGGAATATATGCGTATCGACAGCAATAGTTGGATGACCGAATGCGGTGTTTAAAACCACGTTGGCAGTCTTTCGACCAACGCCAGGCAAGGCTTCTAGTGCAACACGGTCTTCTGGGACTACTGAGTTATGTTGCTCTATGAGTATTTTGCAAGTTGCGATAGTGTTCTTAGCTTTTGAATTAAACAAACCAATGGTTTTTATATACTGGCTTAACCTGTCCACACCCAATGCGAGTATGGTTTCCGGCGTGTTAGCGACAGGGTAAAGTTTTGCGGTGGCTTTATTGACGCTAATATCGGTGGCCTGAGCCGACAACAAGACAGAAATTAATAGCTCAAAGATCGAGTTGTATTTCAATTCGCTGGTTGGCTTTAGGATACCTGCTTGAAACCGACTGAAGATTTCATGACGTTTAATTTTATTCACTGTGAGCTCTAATTCAGTTTAAGCTATTTTGGCGTCGACTGTTGTGTCAACCAAGTTAGCCTTTTCTTTGGCCCGTATACTCATAGCATTCTTGACCGCAATTAAAATAGCCAAACCAAAGAAAGCACCCGGTGGCAAAATTGCGAGTAAAAATCCAGGGTAGTCTTCATTGAATGTAATGGTTAACGTCTTGGCCGACTCACCAAACATCAAGTCTGCATTTGCGAACAATGTGCCTGACCCAATTATTTCACGCATTGCGCCCAATAAAGCGAGTACGCCAAGGAAGCCCAGTCCCATCATAAAACCATCGAGTGCAGAGGCTCCAACCGGATTGCGTGATGCAAAACCCTCGGCACGACCAATAATGGCACAGTTAGTGACGATTAAGGGAATGAATATGCCTAATACCAAAAATAGATCAAAGAAGAAGGCTTTCATGAGTAGCTCTATAACGGTCACGACACAGGCGATAATCAATACAAAAACAGGGAGGCGCACTTCACTTCGAATAAAGCCTCTGATTAACGAGACCAGCGTATTCGATAAAATAAGAGTGACCATTGTCGCTACTCCAAGCCCAACCCCATTAATCGTGTTGTTAGTGACTGCGAGCAATGGGCATAAGCCAAGTAGTTGCACGAGTGCAACATTGTTAGTCCATAAGCCGTTTTGAGTAATTTCTCTATTCATATCAATAACTTTATTGAAAAATACTATCTGCGTTTCGCTGGAAATAAAGTAATGTCTTCTTTACCGCGAGTACGATCGCTCTTGGCGTTATGGTTGCGCCAGTAAACTGGTCAAAATCTCCACCATCTTTTTTGACTAACCATTTTGTCGGTGTTGGGCTGTCCAGTGAGCGGTTATTAAAGCTAAAAATCCAATCAGATTTTTGAGTTTCAATCGCGTCACCTAGTCCAGGTGTTTCGCTATGTTTAACAGCCCGCACGCCGGCTACGCTGCCATCGGCATAAACACCAACCAGTAAATGAATTTTGCCACTGTAACCATTCGGTGCAATGCTATTAAAAATAGCGGCTATTGGCTTACCCTGAAGACGGGCGCGGTAAACAATAGTGTCGTCCTGAGTTCCGAGTAAATCAGACGCATGAACGGTTCGTATATCACTCACAATATCATTATCGAGCTGTTCTGCTGGTAATAAAGCATTTAAATTACGCAATAAAACTAACCGCTCATTGTCTTCAATTTTAGCTCGGGTCGTGTCTTCAGTGACAGCGACAAACGTCGTACCGATAACAGCAAAAACCCATAAAAAAGCACCAGAAATCAGTATTTGCTTCTTATTCATATAAGGCTACCCTTAACACATGGGTACATTTTTAGTTGTGCCCACTATTTTGCGCCGTAAACTTTGGGTCGAGTATAGTAATCAATTAGCGGCACACACATGTTGGCTAGCAACACGGCAAAGGCAACGCCATCGGGATAACCACCCCAATTGCGAATTAAATAAATGAGCAAGCCAATTAGAATACCATAGTAAAGCCGGCCATTATTAGTGGTGGCGGCGCTGACAGGATCGGTCGCAATAAAAAAGGCGCCGAGCATAGCGCCACCAGATAGCCAGTGAAATAGAGGTGATGTCGCTGTTTCGGCATCAATCAAATAAAATACCAGTGCAATACTACCCAAGCTACCGAGTAATGCGACGGGTATGTGCCAGCGGATTGTTTTATTCATTAAAAGCCACAATCCGCCAATCAGCCAGCCTGCTGAAATCCATTCCCAGCCAATACCGCCGAGCTTGCCAAATAGTGGTGCCTGATAGATTTCGCTAATCGGTATGTCCTGTCGCAGGGCTGTTCTGACATGGTCTAGCGGCGTGGCAGCGGTGAATGCGTCCCATGATGAATCGCTGAAGCCCAAGGCAAATTTGAGCGAATCGACCAGTCCATAAGCTTCACCAGCCATTGGAATTGGCAGGTGCCATAAGGTCATTTCCCTTGGGAATGAAATCAGCAATACGACGTAACCAACCATCGCTGGATTAAACGGATTAAAGCCAAGGCCACCATACAAGTGTTTGCCTGCGATCATTGCAAAACCAATGCCAACGACTATTAGCCACCAGACTGAATGAGTGGGTAGACACAGCGCAAACAACCAGCCGGTGACAACCGCGCTATAGTCGTTTAAATGTGGTTTGATCGGTTTTTTTCTTAACCATAAAATAAACGCTTCGAAGCCAAGTGCAAACAGCACAGCAATCGAAATATTGATCAAAATACCAGGGCCAAAAAACCAGACATAAGCCAGCGTGCCAGGTATCAAACCAATAATGACATTAATCATTAATCGCCGAAGAGACTTGCTCTGACTGACGTAAGGTGAGGAGACAATTACCGATGTCATGCGTTTTGCTCGCGTGCTGCGCGTCGACGAGTATCAGCCTCGTCAATTTGCTTCTGTTGATCGGCAGTGAGGCCGGTGATGTTTCTGGATACGATTACCTGTTCACCTTTCTTGGCTTTTATTCTATCGAGTGCAGCTTGCACTGGATCAATCGAGTCGCTGTCAGCTTTTTTAGCGGCTGATTTTTTCAGCAGTGCTTCACGCTTTAATCGTCTCTTTTGTTCTTCTTGCTGTTTTTTCAGTAGTAATCTTTTTTCGCGAAACTCGAATCTTATGCGCGCCCGATCAGACTTAAAAGTGGCCTGTTGTGTCGCGCGAATTTCACTCTTAGACGCTCGGTAATATTGCACTAATGGAATTTGACTGGGGCAGACTGCCGAGCAACAACCACACTCAATACAATCAAAAAGATTATATTCTTCGACCTTTTCATACTCTTTTGATCGTGAATGCCAATACAACTGCTGGGGTAACAACTTTGCTGGACAAACCTCGGCACATTTACCGCACCGCACACATTCATCGTGGACACCTGGCTGTTGTGCAATGAGTTGTTGTTGCATCACAAGAATATTATTACTCGACTTAACAATAGGGATGTTGTCGCTAGATAATGAAAACCCCATCATTGGGCCACCCATTACCAAGTGTGGTTGGGCATCATTCGGCTTGTTAATACTAGCTTGGACATAACCACCAGCAAGCTCGATTAAATGTTTGATCGGTGTGCCTAATCGCACAATCCAGTTACCCGGTTGACGGATACCATCGCCCGAAACAGTGACATAACGCGACATCAAGGGTTGATTGAGTTCAAGCGCTTGGGTGATCGCCAAACAAGTCCCCACGTTCTGGCAAAAAATACCAATATCGAAAGCCAGTTTACCGATTGGAATTTCGTTGCCAGTTAATATCTGAATGAGCTGCTTTTCACCACCGGATGGATAGAGGGTTGGTATCGAAACGACCTCTGTATTAGGTAGTGGCATGGCCTTTAAGGCTAGCCTCATTGCCTCGATCGCCTTTGGTTTGTTATCTTCGATACCAATCAGTGTCTTCGTTGGCGTCAATATGCGTTGCAAATAACCGATGCCTCTGACGGTCTCATCAGCCTGATTTTGCATCAGGCTATCATCACAGGTGATATAGGGTTCACATTCGGCCCCATTGATGACCAGTGTATGAATGCCCAAATCAATGCCACGAGATATTTTTGGTGAGGTTGGGAAAGATGCCCCGCCTAGACCCACGACGCCCAGTCGACGAATATGGTCGAGAATGTCGGTAGCTTGCATTTGGCTAACATCAATGGGCTCAAACTTGATCGACTCATCTTTGCCATCAACATCGATAATAATACAATCAGCACTTTGCCCTGACGCGTGTGGTACTAAATGAAGGCCAATGGAACGCACGGTACCCGATGTCGAAGCATGTACTGGGGCGCTGATAGGTGATGAACTTCCAGCGATTAGCTGACCGCGCAGGACGCGATCCCCAACATTAACTAGCGGCTTGTTCGATTCGCCAATATGTTGTTTTAACGGCAATATCAGTTGGTCAGGCAGGGGCGCAAGCTGAACAGACCGTGTGAGTGATTTAGCCTTATGGTCATCAAGATGAATGCCACCATTGAAACGGCTGAGTTTAATGTCCATGCGCGATTGCCTTAACTTGTTCTAAATCTGATTTAAGACTGGTTAATGCCTCTCCAGGTAATGACCATTTCCAGTCTTCTATCGTTTGTTTGATTGGGATCAAATCGATGCAATCGACCGGGCAAGGCGGTAGGCAAAGTTCGCAGCCTGTGCACTCATCGACAATAATGGTATGCATATGCTTTGCCGATCCAAGAATCGCATCAACAGGGCAAGCTTGAATACAAAGGGTGCAACCAATGCAAGTTTCTTCCCGAATGAATGCCACTAACGGAACATCCTTGTGATCACCATGTTCAGCATTAAGTTCCAAGACTTCAACATCGAGTAAATCTGCCAGCAGCACAACGGTTGATTGACCGCCTGGCGGACATTGATTAATCGGCGCTTCGCCATTCGCAATCGCTTCAGCATAAGGACGGCAACCGGGATAGGTACACTGACCACATTGAGTTTGAGGCAATAAGCTATCGATCTGATCGACGATTGGATTACCTTCGACCTTGAAACGAATAGCCGCATAGCCAAGAATAAGACCAAAAATACCGGCCATCGCGCTAATCGTAAGTATCGCGATTAGCACTAGTTCAGGTTCCTCTGGTTGATTCTGAATATGTAAGGCTGAAATTCAAAATAGGCAAA
Organism: Gammaproteobacteria bacterium; assembly: GCA_047629275.1. Lineage (GTDB taxonomy): Bacteria > Pseudomonadota > Gammaproteobacteria. The sequence goes on along the minus strand of JBLHWR010000007.1, from coordinate 27,919 downwards.
GTCAAGGCATGGGAGGCAGCCAATAGCACGGCTATTGGTAAGTTCCATAACGCTGTCATTGCTTTGTTTGGGTTCAAGATGCTTATTCATGAATTGACTAGAGGAGCCTCACACCTTAACCAATCCGGCAAGGCCCATAAATGCAAGCGACATTAAACCCGCTGTCACCAAACCTATGGCAGAACCTCGAAATGGCGCGGGAACGTCAGCAACATTGACGCGTTCACGCATCGCTGCAAATAGCACTAGTACTAGTGAGAATCCGAGCGCTGCCCCAAAGCCATACACTGCCGATTGAAGGAAACTGTTTTGTTCTTGCACATTGATTAAGGCAACTCCTAATACAGCGCAATTGGTGGTAATCAGCGGCAGAAATATCCCCAGCACGTTGTATAACAGTGGGCTTGTTTTATGTACCACCAGCTCGGTGAAATTCACAACGGCAGCAATCGCAATAATGAAAGCAATGGTGCGCAAGAACTCTAACCCTAGCGGGGCCAGAATCCAACTATTGATCATATAACTTAAAATAGACGAGAGCGTTAGCACAAAGGTCGTGGCCGCACTCATACCTATTGCAGTCTCTACCTTGCGTGACACCCCCATGAAAGGACACAGCCCGAGGAATTTCACCAACACAATATTGTTGACGAAAACTGTGCTGATCAATAAAAGAAATAGCTCTGAAAAGTATTCGGACATAATTAGCATTATAGGGCTATGAGCGATTCAAAAGTACTGAATTTACATAGGGTTAATATTAATTTTAGTAATGGAGCAAGTTGAACTAAGATATGGTTAATTTGCTGAGGTTTGAATTTGGGCAGAATTTTGATATTTTTTAATATGGATTTATTACATTTATGCTTTACGCGGGTATTGCGTGAGGATTAATAAAAATACACTGTAAAAGCAATGGTCAGTCAGAATAAAAGGCCTGAAAATTACTTTTGGGGGGAAATGCCGTCATTTTTATTTTTTCTGGCTTCTGCTTCAAATGCTTTAAAATCCAACCAGCTTTTATCCGCCGTTTTTTCCAGCAGATCGAAAAACTGTTGCTCGACGAGCAATAGGTCAAAACCAAGCCAGCCCTTTAATTCTTCTTTTTGTTCGTTCAATGCTTCGTTGGCCTTCTCAAGCTCGAGTTTCATTGCTTCCCCTAGGAAAACTGCTTCTTCTTGAGATAGCTGGTAAATTTCTTCAGTCAGGGCCTTGGCGTTGTTTACCAAGTCGTCAATAGTTGGCGTTAGCAATTCCTCAGCATTATGCACAGCCAGATTGACATGCTCTGCCATGTTGCTAAATGCTTGAGCCAATTTTTTCTGTTCAGTTTTAATATCCATAGTTTTATTAGTAGCGTAGTCAGCGATAAAACTCAACTTTATAGGTGTGTTTAGTCCGAAGCAACCCCTGGTGACAATGATTGAGCTTGCTCAATAAAAGAGTCGATTGAAATCGTAACGTCTTTTTGCCAATTGAGTGCGCTCAAATCCCTATGGTAGTGAGCCGAATCACTAAAGTTGTCTTGATACCCTAAAACTTGAGTTATTTCGATCGCTGAAAGGATGATTAATGGACTGCAAAGCAACATCGCTAACAAAACACTGTTAGTGCGTTTTTGGTGGTAGATGTGAATTAAATAAAGGCTTGTAATCAATGGTATTAAAATCGCGTACCAAGTGGTGTCGAATATCAGTTCAGGTATATCTGAGGTGAAAAAATAGTTTAACTCTGCGACTAATGGACTGATTAATTGAAACATCAAATAAGTAAGGCTTATTACCACAACAAGCGGTTTGATTTCACTTCGATTAAAAATTAAGCGCTCGAGAATTGCTAGGAAAAATATCAACCCAACTAGATACAACGCGGTTTCGCGAGCCACGATCTTTGCCAATGTATCCCATTTATAGTTAGTAAAGGAATGGATGTGAAAGTCGACTGAACTGGCAACAAGGCACAATGCAATTAATAAGACGCCCCAGAAAGCATGACTAAAAAGGTGTCGTGATTGTCCATTACCGGGCAATGTTTTGGTATCTGCGACCCGGTGATTAGGCAATACGATACGAGCCTTTATGCGCCCTAGTTTAATATTGACTGGTAATGCGCTCAAGGTGACGGACTTTTTGGCGTACCCATTAAATTGAGCTGGATTAACATCAGCCAGATTATGCAATTCAATATGACCATTGTCATCCCGAATAATGTCTAGGTGGTAAGGTGCGACGGTTGGTTCGGACAATATAATATCGTTGTCAAAGGCCCGACCAATTCGGGTATGTGGTTTATCGATTAGCTCATAGCGGTGCAACCCTTGTGTATGAATCTCTAAGACTAAGGGGTCCATTCGATGCTCTCCATGAATTTTTGAATCAATGGCAAGCTAGCGTCATAGTCAATGCCAGTCATAGTCAATCGAACGAAAAGACCTGTATTTTCATGGCCGGTTAACGCCGCGGTGAATAAAATGTCACTAAGGCCCTCGTACTGAACATACTCACGCCGGCATAGGCTGGTTTTAAATGTCTGTCGAGAAACGTCTACAAACCAGTTTTTGCAATTGAAGTTACTGACAACTTCTGGTGATACCCGACTGCCAATCTTCGTTTCGTTGAGCTTTTGGTAAAGGCTATAGAATTGCAGTGTATTGAGTTCGTCAGATTCAAGCCAAAAATAGTGATAGTTTAGACTACCAACAAATTTATTTTGACTGTCGAGATAAACTTGGTTTTGATTTGCACAACTAATTTGAAAGCGTTTATAGAGCAGCTTATCCGCCAACTTTTGGCTATTGTCCCAACAGCGCACGGTCGGTGATATTGCGCCGGGTAAAGATACTTGCCGCAGTTGTACTTTGGGCCAGTCTGCGGCCAAGATGCCTTTTAAGTAGTTATTTTCATACTTGATGAGCTGCTGTGTGACTTCGGTTTTTAAATTTTGGTCGGCGGTTAATGGTGCCTTGTTGACTCGTTCAATCAGTCGGTTGAGGTAGTGAGAGGGCACAATAAAGCTGATCGCATTTCGCGCCGTAGCGACATTAATACCAATCACCTCTCCGGCGTCATTATAGGTGGGGCCCCCGCTCATGCCGGGGTTGAGACTGCCAGAAAACAAAATCCGGCTATCGTCAGTTTGATTGAGAATACCGCCATTTGTGCCAACCGCGATGGTCAAACCTAAATCGAGAGGGTTCCCCATTGCGAATATGGTTGAACCTTTGGGAGGAAGCTCACTAGTTTTGTTGGCTTGACCCAATGATGATTCAGAACCCAGTAGGGCCAAGTCATGTGCGATGTCGAGGCCAAGTAACTTTAGTGGTCCTGAGCGACCATTTTTGCTTAAGTAAGAAATGTAGAATCGATCTGGTTCGGTTATGATTTGACTAATGACATGAAAATTAGTCGCAACCTGACGCCCATTGCCAACAATAAAACCAGACCCGATGCCCGACTTTTTGCCCGTCTCTCGATTCAACACCCGAATCTGAAACACGTTGTCTTCGTGCATTTGATAAATGGCTTTTGACTCAAGCGCCAGGACAGGTTGCAGTAACTGCCCTGCGACAATTAAAAAAACGAATGTGATGATTTGACGCATAAAAATCCTTTTAGTTAACTCGCATGCCAGGTTTCGCGCCATTGTCAGGGTGTAAAACAAACAGTCCATCGTCGCCTGATCCAGCACAAAGCACCATACCTTCAGAAACCCCAAAGCGCATTTTTCTAGGTGCCAGGTTAGCTACCATAATAACTTGTTTACCGATGAGTTGCTCTGGTTGGTAAGCGCTGCTAATGCCAGCAAAAACATTGCGTGTTTCGGATCCGATATCGAGCGTTAACTGAAGCAGTTTGTTCGATTTTTCAACGGCTTTAGCATCAATAATATGTGCCACACGCAAATCGAGCTTGGCAAAATCGTCGTAATTGATTTCATCAGCAATGGGTTCAATAGAGGAAAGTTCGGTGTCAACTGGAGTTTGAGTCGTTAATTTCTTTTCTTCCACTGCGGCTTCCTTACTTGACTCCACCATACGTTCGATCAGCACCTTATCAATGCGAGTCATGAGTGGTTTGAACTTGTTGATCGGATGATCGAGCAAATCGTTACCCAGATCATCCCAGCTGAGTGGATCGACATTCAAAAATACCTCGGCCTGCTCGGCAACTTTTGGAAGCACTGGCTTGAGCAAAATAATCAACTGGCGAAAACAGTTGATGCCAACTGTACAGGTTTCGTGAACTTCAGTTTGGCGCTCGATATCTTTGATAATGACCCAAGGCTGTTTTTCGTCGATGAACTGATTGGCCTTATCGGCCAGGGCCATAATTTCACGCATAGCGCGCGAGTATTCACGGTTCTCATAAGCGTTTGCTATCGAATCAGCAGCAGCCAATGCTTGCTCACTGAGTTTGTTGTCACCGGTACTCGCCGACAACCGTGCATCAAAGCTCTTGTTGATAAACCCGGCGCAACGGCTAGCGATGTTGACAACTTTGCCGACCAAATCAGAATTAACTCGGGCACTGAAATCCTCTAGGTTGAGATCAATGTCATCGACACCCGAGCTAAGCTTTGCAGCAAAGTAGTAGCGAAGATATTCTGGGTTCAAGTGCTCCAGATAGGTGCGTGCCTTAATAAAGGTGCCGCGAGACTTAGACATTTTTTGTCCGTCGACTGTTAAGAAGCCATGACAATAAACCGCTGTAGGTTTGCGATAACCTGCACCTTCCAGCATCGCAGGCCAGAACAGGGTGTGGAATCGGGCAATATCTTTACCAATAAAATGATGCAGTTCGGTGTCGCTGTCGAGTTTCCAGTAGTCATCAAAGTTTGTATTATTTTTATCACACCAGTTTTTGAAGCTAGCCATGTAACCTATTGGTGCATCCAGCCAAACGTAAAAATACTTACCCGGTGCATCGGGTATTTCGAAGCCCCAGTAAGGCGCATTGCGTGAAATATCCCAGTCACGTAGACCGTCTTCGAGCCATTCATCCATCTTATTTGCGATTTCTTTCTGTATATGTCCAGCACGAGTCCATGACTTAAGCATGTCTTCGAAGTCACTCAACTTGAAAAAGTATTGTTCAGAATCTTTTTCGATTGGGGTTTCACCGGTTACGACAGAAATTGCGTTTTTTAAATCAGTGGGTGCATAGGTGGCACCACAGCTTTCGCAATTGTCACCATATTGATCCGCAGTACCACACGATGGGCACTCACCTTTAATGAACCGATCGGGCAGGAACATTTCAGCCTTAGGATCATAGGCCTGCGAAATTACCTGAGTCCGAACATGACCACCCGCTTTTAGTTTGAGGTAAATTTCTTCCGATAAGGCTTTGTTCTCAAGCGAATGGGTACTGTGAAAATTATCGAAATCGACGCCAAAATCAGTGAAGTCGAGCAAATGTTCACGATTCATTTTGTCAATTAGAACTTCGGGCGTTATGCCCTCTGCCTTAGCGCGAAGCATGATCGGCGTGCCGTGTGCATCATCGGCGCAGACATAAATACACTCGTGCCCACGCATTTTTTGAAAGCGAACCCAGATATCAGTTTGAACATATTCCAGCATATGGCCAATATGGATTGGACCATTGGCGTAGGGTAGGGCGCTAGTAACAACTATCTGGCGGGCTTTATCGCTCATTTATACTGCCTACAAATGTAAAGTTGGGTAGTTTAGGGTTTGAGTCGAATGCTGTATAGAACAAACATATAAAAACTAGGTGATATTTAGGTGATTGGTCAGGTAAAATATACTTTCTTAAGCCACTAACCACAGCCATCGAGTCACTATGTCGATCAGTAAATCACAAATAGAAGCCGCGTTAAGCGAAATCCTTGACGAAAACATGGAAACCAATTTGGTTGCCGCTGGGTCAGTCAAGGAACTCCTCGTTGATGCTAACAATGTCACCTTAACGCTTGTTTTAGGATACCCTGCAGCGGGTTATTTCCGTACTCTGAAAAAGGCAGTGCAGGATAAGTTATCTGTAATTGAAGGTATTGGTGATATTGATATTAATATTTCGAGTGCCATTAAGTCTCACGCAGTTCAGCAAAACTTAAAGCCACTACCTGGCATTAAAAACATTATTGCAGTGGCTTCAGGTAAGGGTGGTGTTGGCAAATCAACTACCGCAGTTAACCTAGCGCTGGCACTGCAGATGGAAGGTGCGACCGTTGGCATACTTGACGCTGATATTTACGGTCCCAGTATTCCTCGTATGCTGGGTTGTAGCGGACAGCCTGAATCAAGTGATGGCAAAAGTCTTCAGCCAATGGTTGGCCATGGTATTCAATCGATGTCGATTGGTTATCTAGTTGAAGAAGATTCCCCAATGATCTGGCGTGGACCCATGGTGACACAGGCGTTAGAGCAATTGCTTAACGACACGCGCTGGACCGACGTCGATTACCTCATTATCGACCTACCACCTGGCACCGGTGATACTCAACTAACACTCGCCCAAAAAATCCCGGTCAGTGGCGCAGTTATTGTCACCACACCGCAAGACATCGCGCTGCTAGACGCGCGTAAAGGCCTAAAGATGTTCGAAAAGGTCGAAGTGCCTGTATTAGGTGTTGTTGAAAACATGAGCATTCATATCTGTACTCAATGTGGTCACAGTGAGCATATTTTTGGTGAAGGGGGCGGTGGACGCATGGCAGCTGAGCATGGTGTCGACTTCCTTGGCTCGTTACCGCTTGATATCCGTATTCGTGAACAGGCCGACAATGGCAACCCAACGGTAGCCGCCCTTCCCGACAGCGAGATTAGCAACATCTATCGTTCAATCGCCCGTAAAACAGCCGCTAAACTAGCCACCATGGCGAAAGACGTTTCGGCGGCCTTCCCAAGTATCGTGATTCAGAATAATTAATAGTTGATCACTAATGGTTAATCGCTAATAGTTAGTGGGAATAGTGTAACCATGGACGGTTGCAATCCAAAAATGCCCCGAAATATTAGGGGCTTTTTTAATTGGGCTATCCAATAGTGAGATTTAATCCGGGCAGATTTACTGCTCAACCTAGGCGCGACACATATCAAGCTGATATCGAAAAATAGTCGCACTCTCATTTTGTGAACTATTGTGTTAATACTAATGCTTAAGATGTAGTTCTTCATATAGCCCCGCCTCAATACTAAAAAACGGACTTTTCCTCAGGTGCTCACTTCATAAGTTTTCTGGTGGTAAACGCCAAGGTCACCAATTCAAAACGACCCAATCGGCGCGGAGTTCTGTAAAGCCTTAAACAAAAGCTCCTGACTATTCTTTTCCAACAGGAACTTAAACGATGATGAAATGACTCTATCGGATCAATGCCTTCCTGAAGGCTCTGGAACGGATAACCGTCGCACTCATCTTGCTGGTGGCGGTTACAATTTTTGTTGCCGATATCGCATTAAGAGCATCTATTGGATTAGCGTTGGCTTGTTTGAGGTTGCTATGCTGAGCGCTTCTGTTGAAATGCCTTAAATTGTAGAGTTGAAGTAAAAGTTCAGTGTTGGCGGTGGGAAGGGTATAACTTATCGGTGTTGTTCTGTTACCTAGATGGATTTGCAGAGTGTTTTGCATTGCCGATTCGATTAAGGTAGTGCATCTCAAGTTCCTCAAACTGACTAAAACCAAGAGCGGTTTTACGAACAATAATAGCCGACTTAAATAACTGTATCCGGGCATACAAAATGCCAGTAAAAATCGACTATGCTGATCCATCACTGGAACTTGACCCTATCTTAGTTGGCATCTTTTTTTAAGGCTGACTTGATGATGCACATAATTGTGATGAAATAGATCAGGAGCTTTAATGTTGATACAGAATTTTAACAGTCTCAACGCACCCCCCACCTTTCTCATGTACGGTCCTCAATGTACCGCCGATAATGTGCTCATAGTTTTTTATCTGAATGAGTATCAATCTCACATAGGTAAATGTAACGCATACAGCGGGAAAAAACAGGGTAATACGGCGTGTCTTTAACGGTACGAAACTATTTTCCGGATAGGGTCATCGTGTTATTTAAACGATTGAGGTATATCTTATCTTTGTAAGCATTTGATGTTGAGTGGGGAACGATATATTGTTAATTGAAGAATACCTGTCCCCTTATACTATCAAATAATCATACACTCTATAACGAAGCCACATATTTATTCACGTTAAAAATCTCAGAACCAAAAAAACCACCCTAATTTTAAAATACAGTTAGTTGTCCCTCTGAGCGTGTGTGGGTGGCCCTCGGTATACTCAACTATTTTTTTAAAATCTTTTCAAATTGTATTACTGTTATTGAGTTGCTATACAGAAAAACCTTCAGCCTTTGCAACGTCCTAAAAAAACAGGTGAAGCCAAGAGGGCTCGTATCTGTTATAAACTATATAAATAAAACTATGTTTAGTAACGTTGTTACTTGAATTAGGTTAAAAAGAAGCAGAATTAGCGGCCTAATTGGTTATTCACTTCAAAATCATATGAAGGGAGCAATATGGAAACTTATTTTACAAATATAGATAAGCTTGACTCCGTGGATAATAATCTTAATAAATTAACGGCAGTTGTCCGCAAACATTTTGACATGGAAGTAGCCTTTATTTCGGAGTTTATAAATCAGAAGCGCGTAATAAAAAATGTTGATTCTAAAAATAATACTGTGCCACTAACTGTTGGCTATTCAGACCCGCTAGATAAAACTTATTGTAAAAAAATTGTCGATAATGAACTTCCAAACATTATTCATAACACTCAAAATAATGACATAACTAATAACCTTGCCGTCACTGAAGCATTGTTAATAGGCTCATACATTGGTGTGCCCATTACATTATCAAACGGTATTGTTTATGGCACTCTTTGTAGTTATAAGAGTTCACCAGATGAGACGCTGAATCAACGTGATCTTTCTTTTATAAATGCAATTGCAGATATTGCAAGTGTTTTAATTGAAAAAAATATTGAAATAGAATTAAAGCAAAAAAAAATTAAGACTAAGATCCTCTCTATTCTCGATCAAAATAAAATTGATATCTACTACCAACCAATCTTCAGCCTTGAAAGTAACAAAATTACAGGTTATGAAGCACTTTCCAGATTTAACGCAACACCTTATAGGTCACCAGATATTTGGTTTAGAGAGGCATCCCAAGTTGGTTTGGGTGAAGAGCTCGAAATCTTGGCTATTCAAAATACGATTGCAGGCATCGGGGAGTTTAAAGAAGACATTTATATTTCTATAAACACATCTCCAAAGCATGTTTTAAATGGTGCAATAGCGCATGTTCTGGACGGTGTTGATTTGAAACGTATTGTTTTAGAGGTTACCGAACACGAACCTATTAGTAATTACTCAGATTTTAGAAAGGCATTAGATCCTCTTCGTAAGCAGGGATTACAACTTGCTATTGATGATGCTGGTTCTGGCTACTCTAGTTTTAAACATATTCTGGAGCTTGAAGCTGACATTATAAAGTTAGATATTAATCTCATTCAAAACATTAATTCTAGCCATAAAAAATATTTGCTTGCAACAGCACTGTGTGAATTTTCTAAAGCGATAAACTGCACCATTGTTGCAGAGGGTGTAGTGACTGTTGAAGAATTAAACTCACTCAAGGACCTTGGTGTTGCTAGGGTGCAAGGATACTTGCTTGGGCGTCCGATGCCGATTAAAGAAGCGGTATCTTATGTCACCTCTGTTTCGTTAACAAAGGATAAACGGGACTGACTATCCTAAAGCTTTGTTATAGTGAAATAACGACAAACAACTAAGAACTAAGAACTAAGAACTAAGAACTAAGAACTAAGAACTATAAAAGATCGACACTCTTTCAAATCACCTAACTTACAACCGTGAAAAACCTAGGTTTCAGAAAATAATTAAAAATAGAAGTTACCCTTTAAAACCGTTTTCTAACTATAGCAGCCTGCGAACGTGCAAAGTATTGTCATTATTGGTTGGTTATCACGAGTCAGGCATCATTGTTTAAAGATCGTCGCTTTTTATTGAATTGTAAATAACTTTTACACATTAAAAGGCAAGTGTAAATTATCCAGACACTTTGTTGCTAAACGCACTGAGTCTTTTTAAAGCGTATTGCGCCGTATGTTTCAAAAACTTTCTTCAACCCGAATTCCAACCCATCTTTTTCAATTTCAGTCGCTTTTTTTAGATCAAAACTCGGGGCGATACGCTCTTTAATGCTGGTAGGATCTGATGCTTCAGGTGTATTGCACAGGCTGGTACGTAAAGGATTCAGATCGACCTTAGCCATACACGGGAGTAGGACGCCTTCACTCAAAAGCGCTGCTCTGCCGTTTGGATGATATACACCGGTTTTCCAATAGTGGCCACTGCATCTATCTTCATTTACTCGCTTGACGAACCATGAGTTTATTTAATCATTTCATAAACTAGCCCAAATCTCTTAAACGGTTAGCGACTGTCATTATTTATCTATTTTTTATTTTAGCCAGCTTTAGTTTTCTAAAGTTGCCCATTGCGATAATCGTTAAATGCCTGTTGAATTTCATCTTCGGTATTCATTACAAACGGCCCGCCACGAGCTATCGGTTCTTCTAGTGGCCTACCCGCAATGAGCAGAAATTGCGCCGCTTGTTCGTTAGCCTTGAGGGTGATGGATGCCCCTTTAGTGAGCACGGCTAGTTGGTTTGGGTTTACTAATACCGTCTCATTGTGCTCATTTAATAAACTGACTTCTCCTTTGATAACGTAAATGAAGGCATTGTGTTCTGGTTCTAGGGTTTCAGAGAATTCGGTATTGGCTTCGAGTTTGATGTCGAGATACAAAGGGGTTGTTAAGGGTTGGACGACGGGGCCTTTGGTGCCGTGTGAAGTTTTGCCGGTAATGACTTTGATTCGGGTATTGTCTCGGTCTTCAGTCGGTATGCTGTCGTTGTCATATTCCTGATATTTGGGCGACGTCATTTTGTGTGATGCTGGTAGATTGATCCAGAGTTGGAACCCTTCAAGAAGGCCATTTTCTTGTTCGGGCATTTCGGAGTGAATGATGCCTTTGCCTGCCGTCATCCATTGCACGCCGCCCGCTGCGATGACACCTTCATTGCCAGCGTTGTCCTTGTGACGCATTCGTCCGTTTAATAAATAGGTGACGGTTTCGAATCCTCGGTGTGGGTGAGATGGAAAACCAGCAATATAGTCGTTTGGTTCATCTGAGCGAAAAGAATCTAATAATAAGAACGGATCAAGCTCCATCAGCGCGGGTTGACCGATCACTCGCACTAGTTCGACACCTGCGCCGTCAGTGGTGGGTATGCCGTTGATGATTTTGACAACCTTTCTGGGTGATGTCTCAGTATTGCTTATGTTCATATTAATTTTCTCATGCGACAGCTGTGGTGATGACTATTTTATCAATTTGCTGTTGTGCTGTTGTGACACTAGTGTCTGCGTCGATGGCCATTTGGTCGGCGCTGATTATGTTGATATGTTCGATGCCAATGAAACGAAATACTTGCTTGAGGTAGTCGCTGACAAAATCCACTGGGCTTTGCAACGGCACGCCGCCAGTAGTGATGATGATATCAATTTGCTTATTTTTTAGCAGTCCGATAGGTCCTTCGCTGGTGTATTGAAAGGTGACTCCTGCCCGACAGATTAAGTCTATCCAGGCTTTTAGGGTCGCGGGTACGCCAAAGTTGTACATCGGGGTAGTGACTATGGTTCGGTCAGCGTCTTGAATTTCTGCTATTAATGTGTCGGATAATGTGAGCTGTTGCTGCTGTTCGCGTGTGCGTTGGTCTGCTGGTGTAGCATTGGCATCGACCCATTGCGCGTCAACAAATGACAGACCCTGGTTTAGGTCGCGCTGCGTAATGGAGGTTCCGGGGTAGATTTTTTGAAGTTTTTCAGCCAGATTGCCACCGAGCATTTTGCTAGCCGAGGTCGATGCATTGGCACTGGCATCTATGCGAAGTATTTTTTTCATTTAGAGTGTCCTGTTTAATTTGTTGGTTAATGTGTTTTATTAAAGCTATTATCATTGTTCTATTAATATAGATAAACAGCAATAAATGAAAAGGTCTGTTCGGAATTTGAGAATAATATGAATAAGTTTGAGGAGTTAGATGCCTTTGTATCGGTGGTAGATAATCATAGTTTTAGTTTGGCGGCGGATAAGCTAGGTATTGCTAAGTCTTCACTGAGTAAACGCGTGAGTGAATTGGAGAAAAGGTTAGGTGTGCAGTTAATGCAGCGCACGACGCGCCGATTGTCATTGACTGATTCAGGTAGGCATTTTTATCAGCGCGCAGTCGCCGTGTTGGCAGATCTGGACGAGGCTGAACAAATAGTGTCGGATGCTCAACGTGGGTTAATCGGTAAAATTAGACTAACGGCACCATTTGGTTTAGGGGTTGGTCAACTTTCAATGCCGGTATCTGAATTTATGCAGCTGCACCCCAGAATAGAAATAGAGCTGGATATCAATGATCGTCAGATTGACTTGGTGGAGGAGGGGTTTGATTTGGCGATTCGGGTCGGTGACTTGCAGGATTCGAGTCTAATAGCTCGCAAGCTTGCAAGGATTGGTTTTGCAGTTTGTGCCAGCCCAGCGTACTTGGATGTACATGGGGTACCGAAACATCCTTCTGAGTTAGTGGGTCATGAGGTTTTGGTCTACAGTAATGTATCGACGAGTGAGCAATGGCGTTTTGACGATAGGGGTAAACGTGTGTCACCTAAAGTGAAGTCACGTATTAGCGCTAATAACGGGGAGGTGCTGGCCAATTTTGCTAAACAAGGACTCGGTATAGTGAACGGTCCTTTGTTTTATTTGCAGGGCCTTATCGATAGTGGTGAATTGGTCCCAATACTAATCGATTACCCCATGAAGCAGGCTGGCATTTATGCTGTCTACCCACCTGGAAGGTTGGTTTCTCGACGAGTAAAAATGTTGAGTGATTATTTGTTAGCCTATTTTAGGACCTGTTGAGATCGATTGTTGCTGGGCGATAGACGCGGACCCTAACAAATCGATATACTAGGGGTACATTTTTTAGGAATAAATTGTGAGTATAAAATCAGATCGTTGGATACGGCGCATGGCCGAAAGTGAAGGCATGATCGAGCCATTTGAAGCGGGTCAGGTGCGGGAATCAGAGGGTAATAAGATTATTTCCTATGGTACATCAAGCTATGGCTATGATGTGCGCTGTGCGAATGAGTTTAAGATATTTACCAATATTAATTCGGCAATAGTTGATCCTAAAAACTTTGATGACAATAGTTTTGTTGATGTTAATTCAGATGTTTGTATTATTCCACCTAACTCCTTTGCGCTGGCACGCACGGTTGAATATTTTCGTATTCCCAGGAGCGTGTTGACGATTTGTTTGGGTAAGTCTACCTATGCACGTTGCGGTATTATCGTTAACGTCACTCCGTTAGAGCCTGAATGGGAAGGCCATGTGACGTTGGAATTTTCTAATACTTCGCCACTGCCCGCTAAAATTTATGCCAACGAAGGTGTTGCTCAAATGTTGTTCTTTGAGTCAGACGAAACCTGCGAGACTTCGTATAAAGACCGCGGTGGAAAATATCAGGGTCAGAAGGGCGTTACTTTACCGAAAGCTTAAGGGCACCTTTTAAAATACACTTTTCCGCGATTGCGGCGGCAGCTCCGTGCTCAAGTCCTCATGTACTAGCGTACACTCCGGTTCTGCGCGCGGTGCTTTCTTGCACTCCCGAAAAAATCACTATTTTTAGAGGCACCCTCGATGCTTATGGTCAGCTGCGGTTGCGAAGGTCGAGTATTGGCCAATTTCTCTCACTGGCTATGGCTGATAGCTTTTCATCAGGATTGACGGCGACGGGTGTGGCAACTAGCTCAAGCAATGGCAGGTCGTTAATCGAATCACTATAGAAATAACTATTGTCGAGTGAGTGGTTGGAATTCTTTAGCCACTCGTTTAATACCGTTACTTTTCCTTCTTTGAACGTTGGTGTGCCTAGATAACGTCCAGTGTATTGGTTGTCGATAATTTCTGGTTCTGTTGATAATATTTGGTCTATACCGAGTAGTTCAGAGATTGGTGCAGTAATAAATAAGTTGGTTGCGCTGATAATAATAAGCTCGTCACCTTGTGCTCTGTGTTTGTTTAGCAGCGCTTGCGTGCCCTTGGCTATAATGGGTTTAATCCAGTTGCTGACGTAATCGCTTCGCCAGGCATATAAACGATCGATGGGGTATTGTGTTAGGGGTTTAAGTGCAAACTCCAAGTAAACCTCGTTGTCTAAATCTCCCCGCAGATAATCTTCCAAAAAGGCTTTGTTCTCGCGCTGATACACATCGGCATCGACAATTTTGTTTGCCACCATGTATTCACCCCATAGATAGTCGCTATCGCCATTTAGAAGCGTGTGGTCGAGGTCAAAAATTGCTAAAGCCATAGTGGATAGTCTCGTGACTGGTTGGTGTGAGTGAAATAATGTGTAAAAATAGAAGCTCTAACTTTAAATGATTTATTGAGAAGAAGCGACGTGATTGACGTAGACGGATATAGAGCAAATGTGGGCATTATCCTGTGCAATCAGGCGGCTCAAGTTATGTGGGCAAAGCGAATTGGTCAAGATGCGTGGCAGTTTCCGCAAGGCGGCATATCGATTGGCGAAACACCCGTTGATGCAATGTATCGTGAATTATGGGAAGAAACGGGTCTAAATGATGATGATGTAGATGTTTTGGGGTCTACTAACAGTTGGTTAAGATATAAGTTACCTAAACGATTGATTCGTAAAAACTCTCTACCACTTTGTATTGGGCAAAAGCAAATTTGGTTTTTATTACAATGTCATTCAGACGAGGGTAAGGTTGATTTGAGTGTTTCGGGTAAACCTGAATTTGACCATTGGAAATGGGTTGATTTTTGGCATCCTGTTGAAAATGTTGTGTTTTTTAAACGTCGCGTCTACCACTGTGCATTGGCTCAGTTACAGTCCTACTTGCCAATTACACTCGAATCAGCTAATAATGAGGCCGTGTTAAAAAGCTAACCTCGAATTGTTAGCAACAAAGAGAATGACGAATTAACCTTTAGACATACTCTTTTGGTTAGTGCTACTCCAGCATAATTTAGTTTGTAATAGATCCACCAGTCTTCCTTTGGCAGCGTTTTTTTGCCGTATTAGCCGATAGACTAAATTGATAGATATATACACCATATCTAATCACTATTCTATAGATGAGGATAATTATTTAGTGTCATCAATGCTCAACAGGCTCCAACGTATTGTTCAGGCGGTTAGACATGCGCCAGACATTCAGCATGCGCTCGATTTGATTGCTGATCGACTGATAATTGATTTAACTGCTGATGCTTGTACTATTTTTCTAGCGTCAACGGATGACTCTGAAGAGTTAGTTTTAAAGTCCAGTCGCGGACTGAATCCGGATATCAATGGCAAAGTAATACGGCGTTTTGGTCAGGGCATTGTTGGCCTCATTGCTGCTAGAGCAGAGTCCATCAACTTGACTGAGAGTAGCAAGCATAAGTGTTTTATCCTCGTGCCTAACTCAGGCGAAGACAGTTATCCTATTTATCTTGGTGTGCCCATTATTTCACACAGAAAAGTTTTGGGTGTTATTGCAGTACAACGAGCTGAACAAGTTTTTCAGGAAGACGATGAAGCCTTTCTTAATACTTTGGCAGCGCAATTAGCGACTTCAATTGAACATGCCGAAAGCCAGGGCCGGTTTAAGTTGGTCGGAAGTGGCGCCATTGAGCCGGTAACGCATGTCGTCAAAGGCGTCGCTGGTGCTCCCGGCATGGCAATTGGCGAAGCGATGGTACTTAACAGTGGGGCCAATTTGGCCTCTGTGCCAAACAAGTGGGTGAGTGATCCTGATAGTGAAATTAGAAACTTCAACCATGCTATTAGGAATGTTCAGGAAGACCTGACAACTCTGGCTCAGAGAATGCGTGATTCGCTGCCGGAAGAGGAATGTGCGCTATTTATTGCTTACGCACAAATGTTAAATAGTGGGTCGTTGATTGACGACACCTTGCGTGATATTGAGAAAGGTAATTGGGCGCCAGCTTGCTGGCGAGATACGATTGAAGCGCATGCGCGTATTTTCGAACAAATGGAGGATCCATATCTAGCCGAAAGAGCGAATGATATTCGTGATTTAGGCCATCGGGTATTGCGCAAACTCTTGCTTGAACAAAGTGAGATGATGCGTTTTCCTGAAAAAACAATTTTGGTGGGGGAAGAAATCTCTGCTATCGATCTAGCCGACGTACCGCCCGATCGTCTGTGTGCCATTGTATCGGCGCATGGCAGCGGGTCTTCTCATGTTGCAATATTGGCGCATGCGTTGGGTATTCCTGCAGTAATGGGTGTGCCTAACTTGCCCGTGAAGCAAATGAATGGTTTGAAAGTGGTCGTTGATGGTTATAGCGGCACTGCTTACATCGATCCAAATAAAGAAGTATTGGCAGAATATAGCGCCTATCTTGAGGAAGAGGCCGAGATAGAGCTAGACTTGTTGAGTTTGAAAAATGAGTCTGCTGTCACCAGTGATAACCATGCTGTTTCGCTACGAGTTAATTCTGGTTTGATGGCAGATTATTCACCCTCACTGCGCAGTGGCGCAGAGGGCGTCGGTTTATATCGTACAGAAATCCCGTTCCAGATCAGGGATCGATTTCCTAGTGAGGACGAACAATACTATATTTACAAAAATGTACTAGATGCTTTTGGTGAGCTGCCGGTTGTTTTGCGCACACTTGATGTTGGTGGTGATAAACCGTTGAGTTATTTTCCAATCAAAGAAGCGAATCCCTTTTTAGGTTGGAGAGGGATTCGGATTACGCTCGATCACCCAGAAATCTTTATTACTCAGGTACGAGCAATGTTACGTGCCAATATTGGGCGGGGCAATTTACAAATATTGTTACCGATGATTAGTGGTAGGAAGGAACTAGAAGAGTCGTTGACCATCATGCGTCGTGCGAAAGATGAAATTGAGGAAGATTTTGATCAAGTTATAGACATGCCACCGATTGGCGCCATGATTGAGGTGCCTTCGGCAGTTTTTCAAATAGAAGATATCTGTAGTGTTGTCGATTTTGTCTCTGTCGGCACTAACGATCTGACCCAATATTTGCTTGCCGTGGATCGTAATAATGAGAATGTTGCTGACTTATTTTCATCACTTCACCCTGCCGTATTAAAAGCATTAAAGCAAATTGCTGTGGGAGCGGGATACTCTAATACGCCAGTGAGCGTTTGTGGAGAACTAGCTGGAGACCCTTTGGGTGTAATGGCGCTGTTGGGCATTGGTATTAATAGTTTGTCTATGAGTACGGGCAGTTTACTCAGAGCTAAAAAGGTTATTAAATCTTTCAGCATGACTGAAATGAAAGCAATGTTTGATGTTGCTGTGACAATGTCAGATTCGTCTGATGTTCGTCGGATGTATGCCGAGAGGTTAGATGAAAGAGGGCTTGGAGGATTTATACGCGCAGGTAAGTAATGATCAGTAAAACTCGCTCAACTACTGGTTGAGCCAGTTTTTTAGAATATTAATTAAGTTAGGTTAATGACGGGGACCACGAGGAACTACTTCATAGCCTGCTGCTTCAGGTTCATCGTCCACTAATTCATTAGGAAAGCCATCTGCGAGGATAGACAGACCAGTCGCATCTTCAAGACGTCTGATGATATTGGGTGATAACTCCCGTTCACCGTAACGCTCAATACCATCGTTAAAGATATCGACCATTACTGGACTGATTTCCAATGGAATTTTATGGCTTTCGGCTATGTTATGGAATAAACCGATATCTTTCTTCACCAGGTCCATGGTGAATGAAATATCACGACTGCCATTCAGAATAATCTGACCTTCGGTTTCAGCCACGAAAGAGGTGCCTGATGAGATCTTGATGGCTTCATAAGTAGTGGCCATATCCATACCCGCCGCTTTCATTGTTACCATGGCTTCACACATAGTTAATAGGTTGGCTGTCGCCAGATAGTTAGTCATTACCTTCAGCACAGACGCTGATCCGATTGGGCCAGTGTGCAATACGCGTCGACCTAATGTGGTTAATATTGGCAGCATGCGATCAAAGGTGTCTCTATCGCAGCCAGCAAAGATCGATATGTTACCGGTTGCCGCACGGTGGCAGCCTCCAGAAACCGGGCACTCAATAGCTGAAGCGCCTTTAGCCTGAACTAATTCAGCTAATCGCTTCACTTCGCTTTCGTCTGTGGTTGACATTTCAGCCCATATCTTACCTTCACTTAAACCAGCAAGAATACCGTCATCAGCCTCCATTACCAGCGAACAAATGGAAGGAGAGGGTAGGCAAGTAATAACGATGTCACATGTTTCGGCTAACTCTTTGGGGCTATTGGCTCGGCTAGCACCCTGATCTACAAATAGTTGCATGAGGTCTTCATTCAAATCTCGAACCGATAGTTCATAGCCATTTCTAAGGAATGATCCTGCTAGTTTTCCACCAACATTGCCAAGCCCGATAAATCCGATCTTCATCTTAAGTCTCCAGTTATTGTTTGAATTTAATTTTTTAACGATCGCTAAAATCAGCCGAATTATTACGTGGTTGAGTCCTAAAGAAAAACAATTAAAATTGACCACAAGACTCAAAATTATTTATAGGTTAATCGATGCAATCTCGTCTTCCCAATCTGGTTTGGCTGCGTACATTTGAGGCGGCAGCCCGACTTTTAAACTTTACTCAGGCGGGTGCCGAATTAGGTTTGACACAGACTGCAGTTAGTCAGCATATTAAAGCACTGGAGGCTGTGCTTGGTTGTCAGCTTTTTGAACGTAAACCGCGTCATTTGGCTTTGACTGGCATGGGGCAGGCCTATGTTCACTCGGTTCGCAAATCGTTAGCAGATATTAATTTATCAACGACTAGTTTGTTCGGTTCATTATCCCAACAAACAATTACGGTTAGGGCGCCAATTTCAACTGTTGCTCTTTGGCTTGCACCACTATTACCCCAATTCACAGCCCTGTACCCTGAGATAAATATTCGGTTTATTTCGATTATATGGGCGGATTCAGTGCTGGAGGATAATGTCGATGTGGATTTGCGTATCGGCTATGGTGATTGGCCAGGTTTGCAAGTAGAAAAGATTTCACAAGAAACCATTGTACCCATTTGTGCTGAAGCAACTTTACCCCTGTTCAATCATCCGGCTGATTTATTGGACAGCCCGTTAATTCATATACTGGGGCATGAGGATAATTGGGCAAGGTTTTTTTCAGCCAATGATCTTAGTATGGATAATGTACAGATGAAATACTCAGTTGATACTTCGATAGCCGCATTAGCGCTAGTCTCTGCTGGGGTTGGGGCTGCAACAATATTGACTCGTTTTGCAAAAACGGCTATCGAGTCAGGTTCAAAAATTGACATAGTTGCAGAACCAATTTACTTTCCTCAGTCACATTATTTGACCCACTCGCTGATTAGTGGTCCACAAAGGCCTGAAGTTGAATTGTTCAAAACGTGGTTAAAATTGCAGTTTGAAGATAAGTGAGGTGTTTGATCTGAAATATAGAGAATTCACAGCACACTAGTGACAAAAATTTAAATGGGTTTAACTATCACCAATATAACCACTAATGACAAAATGATAACGGGTAATTCATTAAACCAGCGAAACCAAATATGACTGCGGGAATCATTGCCAGCTTCGAGTTGTTTAATGATGCGACCACAATAAAAATGATAGATAACTAATAACACGACAAGTGCAATCTTGATCTGAAGCCAGAGCATTCCGGCATAAGCGACCCAAGCATAATCAAAAGTTAGCCACAAGCCCGTTATGATCGTTAACAACATCCAGGGTGTCATAAAGCGGTATAGTTTTTTCTCCATTAATCCAAGATGTGTTTTGACTGAAGCGTCAGTTGTCATGGTATGATTGACAAATAAACGAGGTAAATAAAATATCCCGGCAAACCAGGCAACCATGAAAATTATATGCAGTGCTTTGACCCAAATCATTAGTAGTATCTGTAGTAAATTAAATAACGAAGTTTAAAGCATTCTGTGATTCGTATACCAGTATCTACTATAACTAACTATGTATAATTTTTCGCTCATTTTAACCCAAATTTTGAACCTTATTAATGATTAAAGTAGGTATTGTTGGCGGCACAGGGTATACCGGTGTTGAGCTTATTCGTTTAATTGCGAATCACCATGATGTAAAGATCGAGGTTATAACATCGCGCTCGAATGCGGGCACATTAGTGTCAGATGTCTACCCTAATTTGCGTGGGCGTATTAACCTAGCATTTAGTGAGCCAACCCTTGAGGCTTACAAGAATTGCGACTTAGTGTTCTTTGCAACGCCCAACGCCACGGCTATGTTACAGGCCCAAGCGCTTCTGGATGCCGGTATTAAAGTTATCGACTTGGCTGCTGACTTTCGTATAAAAGATGTTGAGCTTTGGCAAAAATGGTACGGTGCAACCCATGCTTGTCCAGATCTGTTGCCACAAGCGGTTTACGGGCTGCCTGAAATCAATCGTCAAGCAATACGTTCTGCGAACTTGGTTGCAAATCCTGGTTGCTATCCAACATCTGTAATTTTAGGATTGTTACCATTACTTAAAAATGGACTAATTGAACCATCTAGTATTATTGCTGATTGTAAATCAGGTGCTAGTGGCGCTGGTCGTAATGCCAACGTAGCCACGTTGTTTAGTGAAGTAACAGAGTCGGTAAAGGCTTATGGTACTTCAGGTCACCGTCACTTACCTGAAATAAGACAGATTCTTCAAAGTGTTAATGCTGATTCTAATCTAGTATTTAGCCCCCATTTAATGCCAATGATAAGAGGGATTCACTCAACACTCTATGCTGACGCAATTGGTTCTGCAGGCGATTGTGCCAATAAGGCGCAACAGATTTTCGAGGAGGCTTATAAAGACGAGCCATTTGTCGATGTTATGCCAGCAGGCTCGTATCCGGAAACTCGATCGGTGAAAGGTTCTAATATGTGTCGTATAGCGTTACATTACTTGGAAGAAAGTAATAAATATGTAATTTTATCGGTTATTGATAATCTAGTGAAAGGTGCTGCAGGGCAAGCGGTTCAAAATATGAACTTGATGTTTGGACTTAGCGAGGACAGCGGCTTGCAATCCTTGGGGATGATGCCTTGAATGAGTTGCACCTAGGTTTCCAAGTCAGACAGTACAAACCTTGGAAAATATGGCTGACTTTAGTTTTAGTCACATTACTGCTCTGGTTGTTTTTTATATTAGGCCAGATTTATCAATCCTATGAGTTGTTACATTTGAAGTTAGAAAGAGAGACCTTGGTGAGTCAGATAGATGAGCTTGAGTCCCGAAATCACAACTTAGTTAAAAAGAATGCTCAGTTGTCGAGCATAAGCCGAATTGAAAGTTCAGCCAACGTGTTAGCGAATAAGGCGCTTATAAAATTACAGCAAGAGTTGCTAGAGCAAAAAGAAGAGCTTGTTTTTTATCAAAGTATTGTTTCTCCAAAAGATGTCGCGTTAGGCATCAATTTACAAACTCTCGAAGTGAAGCCAAAGGGAAGCAGGGGTCTGTTCAGTTATAAAATGGTGCTGACAAAGCGCGGAGAGGGCAACAAAAAGGTTACTGGCACGGCACAGATATTAATTCGTGGAGAAGACAAAGATGGAACCCGCGAGTTTCTATTGTCAGAAATTGAACTTGATAAATCAGTAGGAGATATCAAATTTTCTTTCCGCTATTTTCAAGTTTTTGAGGGTGAGTTTTCCTTTATTGAGGACTTTGAACCCTACGAGTTAGAAGTTAGCGTTGTTTCTTCTACAAAAAAGATAAAGTCGTTTACCGAAAGCATTTCATGGGCAAGAGTCTTGTCAGAGGATAGTTAATATGTTTGGCAAAAAGAAGGCGTTTCATTCTGCTCGAATTGACACATTAGTAGGGCGTGGCACTGAAATTAGAGGAGATTTTTTAATTACGGGTGGGTTACATATTGATGGCTTAGTCGTTGGTAATGTTGTCGCAGATGATAGTAGCTCAGCTATTCTTATCCTGAGTGAGTTTGGTCGGATTGAAGGAGAGATTAAGGTCGCTAATATGGTGCTGAATGGAAAAGTTATTGGTGATATACATGCTTCATCTCGGGTTGAGCTGGCACCGAAAGCGAGAATAAAAGGTAGCGTTTATTACAACCTGATTGAAATGTCGGTTGGTGCCGAAGTTAATGGTGCGCTAGTGCATTGTCCCAAAGATGATCAGCCTCAACGCGCTATAGAAGATAAGTCAGCTTGAGATAAGAGCGAAGGAAAAAATAAAGTGAAAGAATCTGGGGTATAGAGAATATGAAGAGCCTTTTTTGATTTTTTTTGAAATCTTATTTTAACCAATAAGAGTAGTTGACTAAAATAGTAGGGAAAGTTAGAGTCAATTTAGATTACGCAGAGGACTGGTTTGTGAACATTACGATTGATGTAAATTTTGGATCGATGATTAAACCCATTGTTAGTACCGTCTTAGACTTTTCAGATGCAGCCGCTCGAAAGGTTAAAGCCCTAACAGAAGAGGAAAATAACCCAAGTCTAAAGCTTCGGGTGTCTGTTTATGGTGGTGGTTGTTCGGGATTTCAATACACTTTTTCTTTGGATGAGGAAGTGAAAGAAAATGATAAAACGGTTGAAAAACAAGGTGTAACGTTGGTAATTGATTCTATGAGCTATCAATATTTGGCCGGCTCAGAGGTTGATTTCAGTGAAGGATTGGAAGGTTCGATGTTTGTTGTGAATAATCCCAATGCCAAGTCAACCTGCGGTTGTGGCTCTTCTTTCTCAATTTAATTTAACAGAATGAATTTCATATGGGTTTTCTATCAAAAGTGAAAGAACCCATTTAAATAGACTCCTTTATACGTAACATTCGTATCAATAATGTCAGGGTTATTTAAATCTAGCGAAAGCTTTTTTATACCACCTTCAATGCCTAATCCTGTGCCCGACTCATAACCCATTAAAAAGGTTGAATTATTAGACTTATTGCTACCACTACCGATACCGCTGACGTCTGCCCCAGCGTAAAATCCGGTAAATGGCAAGTCAAATCTAGCCGAAATATAAATAGACTGAACAGTTTTGTCGACAATGACATTATCCCCATTAATGATTACTTTGCCATCAATGCGTTTAATATCGACACCTAAATCGAGGTTTACCCAGTTATCAAGGACTTCGTAATACAATACAATATCATCATGAGATAAATCAAAAGTTGATGAGATTGTGTTACCGGCACTGTAGTTATTGCCATTAAAAGATAAATTTTTGGTGAGAGTTTTGTTGCCAGAAGCCTCAAGATCAAAGTTTTGATATTTCACGTTTGGTAATACAGGAATCGGGTGTTCTAATATAAAGACAAGCGAGGTTTGTGACGGGTCATTAACACCCAGGTCGTTGCTAGGATTAATGCGGGCACTATTTTCACTATTAAAGTCACCAGATAGATCTGGAGCCCAATGGCTAAATCCAATATTAAGTCCTACGAAGTCAGCATTAGCCGATGCTAAAGGTAAATATAGCAATACTGCAAATAATAGTCTGTTCTTTGGTGACTTCAACTCTATACCCTTTCAATCTGCTTTAGCTAACCAAAATTTCTAATTATTCAATTATATCAAAAAAAATGATTAAAATATGCACGGTTAAGAACTAACGGAGAAAATACTGTTATGGGTGACTCTGCACTTAATGATTGTTGCTATAGATTCCGCCTAAAATACCCTTGTGAATAGCGTTTGTAGCGGATGGAATATTGCCAGTTTTATTATTCATTCGCTGTTTGGCTAGCCAAGCAAAGGCGATTGCTTCGACATAATTTGGGTCAACGCCTAATTGTTCAGTTGTTTGTATTAAATACTTGGGTAATCGGTGTTGAATGTGTTCAATTAATAGCGAGTTATGGGCACCTCCACCACAAATAAAACACTCTATATAGTTGCTGGGTAGTTTTGAAATGGACTCTGAAATTGATAATGCGGTTAGTTCGATTAAAGTAGCCTGTATATCATTAGGGGCATAACCGTTAATGTTAAAAGCTGATAACCATGCTGAATTGAAATAATCTGTGCCTGTTGATTTTGGTGCCTTCTGCTTGAAAAAGGATTCTTTCTGAACTATTTCGACTAGTAGTTCATCAATGACGCGTCCACTCCTGGCCCATTGGCCACCATCGTCATAAGCTAAGTTTTTATGTAAGCCGATCCAATAATCACTTAATGTATTGCCCGGCCCCGTGTCGAACCCCATGACTTTTTCGGTTGGCTTAGATGGAAGGTAAGTAACGTTAGCAATGCCACCTATATTAATAATGGCTCTATCAGTCGTTGTCGATGAAAATATAGATTGATGAAAGGCTGGTGCCAGTGGCGCACCTTGACCACCGAGCGCAATATCAATGCCTCTGAAATCGGCAACAGTGGTGATACCCGTTTTGATAGCAAGCGTATTTGGATCGCCTAATTGAAGAGTGTATGGGAACGCTGCATCAGGACAGTGACGAATCGTTTGACCATGATTGCCAATGGCTAATATTTGAGTGTTGTCGAGATTAGCCTTCCCAATTGTCTCATTAACGACAGTGGCATAGACATGCCCAAGCTCAATATTGAGTTGGCATATAGAGTCTATGCTTGCTGTATCATCGAGGGTTATATTCCTAATACGTGATTTCATTGACGCTGAGTATGGGAGAGTGTCACTCAACAGGGTTTGAGGTGGTTTGACGCTGAAATCAACAATGGCAATGTCAATGCCATCAAGACTCGTTCCCGACATAAGTCCTATATAAAATTCAGGCGATCTTGTTACGCCCATTAATCTAAATTGGTGG
Organism: Gammaproteobacteria bacterium; assembly: GCA_047629275.1. Classification (GTDB taxonomy): domain Bacteria; phylum Pseudomonadota; class Gammaproteobacteria. The sequence goes on along the minus strand of JBLHWR010000007.1, from coordinate 2,993 downwards.
CTAGAGTATTATTATTTCCCATGACCTGCAGCATAGATAGATAAACTTCGGCATTCACTTTAAAATGATCCAAATAGGACGGTTTAACTGGTTTTGCCTCTGGCAGCTTGACTCTGAGTGGATCTCGGTGAACACCATCAACTTGAAATTCATAATGAAGATGCGGTCCAGTTGCGAGCCCCGTACTACCGACATAGCCAATTACTTGTCCTTGCTTTACTTTCACCCCAACTCTGATCCCCTTCGCATAGCCGTTTAAATGGCCGTAAACCGTTTTATAACGACTCCCATGCTGAATAAAGATGGCTTTGCCATAGCCGCCTTTCCTGCTGGCTAAGACAATTTTTCCATCGCCAGAGGCGCGAATTGGGGTCCCTCTGGCAGCCGCGTAATCAACTCCTTTGTGGGATCGCCATTTAGATAAAACTGGGTGCCAGCGTTTTAAACTAAATTTAGAGCTGATACGGGCAAACTTTACTGGGCTTCGCAAGAATGCTTTACGCATACTCTTACCGTCTTCATTATAGTAATCACCCTCACCCTTCGGGTTAATGTAATAAACCGCTTTATATATCTTACGATTATTAATGAATTCAGCGGCTAAGATCTGTCCGCTTTTTATTTTGACGCCCTCTTTATAGAGTTCGTTGTAGACAACACTAAATTGATCATCTGGACGGATATCGAGAGAAAAATCAATATCCCAACCAAAAATATTGGCCAAATCCATAATAACACTGTCAGGTATATCACCTGCTGCTGCAGCCTCGAACAAAGAGCTTTTGATGACGCCGTGTCTCAAGACTGGCAGCGCATCAAGTTTATAATTGACTATTTTACTGCTGAATGTCTGGTTCTCATTAAGGCTGATTTCTAAAGTTTTCGTTATGTCATACATATACTTCATTTGTTGAAGAGAGTGCTGATCGTTAAGCAATAGATGAATTTGTTGACCTGGCTTTATAAATCGGAGAGCTCTAGTATGGTCATTGAGTGCTGACACATTATGTGTTGTTGTTGCAGATAGGCCATTATCAGAAAATATAGAGCCAAGTGTGTCGCCTGATTTAACTGTAATGACTTTCCAGTTATTATCTTTAAGAGCTACTTTTTCTTTAATTGTCTTAACAATAGGCTCAATACTGGCGACTACCAAGCTTTCGACTTCTTTAACTGCACTGATCTCAGGCAAGGTCAGCTTATAGTGTAATTGTTGTAACTTGGGGGTAGAATCCGCAGCCTTGGCCGAGATCATAGGTTCCCAGTTAGAAGCGCTGAACCCGAACAGGGTAATTGCGGCGGAAGCCACAGCTAGCTTAAGCAGTAATCTAAATTTTAATTTAGACTTAAACGCCAACGAAAATGGTCGTCGATTCTTAGGGATAATGCTTGATTTAAGGTCAAGGTCTTGAAAACTCATTAGGTATATGGTGTAAGCTGTTGGTTAAATTGAAAATATGTTCAAACGAAACAATCTGAAAAGAGATATAACATGATTTCTGTCGAAGATGCAATGCAGCAAATCAAAAGAGGTGCCGATGAGATATTGGTTGAGTCTGAATTGCGTACTAAATTATTACGGGGAAAACCGCTCAATATAAAGGCTGGATTCGATCCGACAGCACCTGATCTTCACTTAGGTCATACGGTTCTGTTGAATAAAATGCGCCAGTTTCAAGAGCTGGGCCATCACGTTATGTTCCTAATAGGTGATTTCACTGGCATGATTGGCGATCCTACTGGAAAGTCGGTTACACGCCCAGCACTGACGTCGGAACAAGTTCAGCAAAATGCTATGTCCTATAAAGAACAAGTTTTTAAAATTCTTGACCCGGATTTGACAGAAATCTGTTTTAACTCAACTTGGCATGGTGAAATGTCTTCAGCAGACATGATAAAGCTAGCTTCACGACATACTGTTGCACGAATGTTAGAGCGTGACGATTTCTCAAAACGATATAAGGGTAATCAACCGATCTCAATACATGAGTTTTTATATCCATTAGTGCAAGGTTATGATTCGGTTGTGATGAAAGCAGATGTTGAGTTAGGGGGTACGGATCAAAAGTTTAACCTACTAGTAGGTCGAGAGTTGCAACGTTCAGATGGGTTTGAGCCGCAAGTAACTTTAACGATGCCAATACTAGAGGGATTAGACGGCGTTCAAAAAATGTCTAAGTCTCTTAAAAATTATATAGGAGTCAACGACGCTCCAAATGATATGTTTGGAAAGCTCATGTCCATTAGTGATGATTTAATGTGGCGTTATTTCGAATTGCTAAGCTTTAAGTCAATGAGTGAAATAGAAGGTCATAAAAAAGATATAGAAGCGGGTAAAAATCCTAGGGATGTCAAATTTTTATTAGCGGAAGAAATTATAGCTAGATTTCACGATGTTTCATCGGCAACAAGGGCTCGTGAGGATTTTATTGCGCGATTTGCGAAAGGTGTAACACCGGATGAAATGCCAGAACTCACAATAGAAGGTGGGGCTATAGGAGTTGCCGCAATGTTGAAGCAGGCAGGATTGACGGCCAGCACATCAGATAGTTTCCGCATGATTCAGCAGGGTGCAGTGAAATTGGATGGTGTAAAAGTTGAAGACAAGACAATGACAATAGAGGCTGGTGTTGTAATAGTTGCTCAGGTTGGAAAACGCAAGTTTGCGCGTATTTCAGTAAAGTAATTAGAGCTTAAACAACCCATAGTTTTAGTATGCAGTGTCCATAAAATAATTAATCATCAAAAGTATCGAATTGAGCTTGACGCAAAAATGTAACTGCCTATAATGCCCCTCGCTATGAAGCAGTCAGGCAGAAAAAGCTGGGTTGAGAAGTTAATTAGCGTAAGTTAAAAGAACGTTGAAAATGGTTTAGAGAATGACACATTAAATCTAAATTAGAGTTGACGGGATGAAAAAAGCGCTTATAATGCGCGCCTCGCTAAAGAGAACAGGCCATCAATTGGGGCTTGTAAAACAAGTGAGAAGGCCG
>JBLHWR010000006.1:0-36002 GCA_047629275.1 Gammaproteobacteria bacterium | reverse complement strand
GAAATATTAAAAGGTTTACCGACTTCCATGATGGCTTCCCACAAGGCAAGCGAATCACGAGAACGTACATTAATCTCAAAGCTGAGCTCACCCGTGAAGCTAACCCGACAAACGCGTGCTTGGAAATCACCCACCTTGCCTTCACGCATGGCCATAAATGGGAAAGCTTCATTAGACAAGTCAATATCAGTACCGAGTGCCTGCATCATTTCGCGTGCTTTTGGTCCACATAACGTGGCATTAGCCCATTGCGTTGTTATCGTAGTAATTTTGACTCGCCAATCTGGACGATGCGTTTGTAGAAAAAATTCCATATGTTGATTAACGGCATCAGCATTCCCAGTCGAAGTCGACATGATGTAATGATTATCAGCCAGCTTAAAGGTTACGCCGTCGTCAAAAATGATGCCGTCTTCGTTCAGCATCAAGCCATAACGCCCCATCCCAATCTTGAGATTGCCGAAATTGTTGGTGTAGAGCATGTCGATGAACTTTAAGGCGTCTGGGCCTTTAATTTCAAATTTACCGAGTGGTGCACCGTCATAAACTGCAAGACCTTCTCGCACAACCCGTGATTCGCGATTAACTGTCTCTTGAAATGACTCACCTGAGCGTGGGTAATACCCTGGTCGTCGCCAGCGCGCACCGGCTTCATACATTTCGGCACCATGGTCCTTGTTCCATTGCGTAATAGATGTATGCCGATAAGGTAGATAGACACTGCCTTCACGTGTGCCTGTCAAAGCACCAAATTCGATTGGTACAAAAGGCGACCGAAATGTCGTGGTGCCAATTTCATCTGGCGCACAACCTTTTTTGAGCGCAATAGCACCGATCACATTGAGATTGCCCGTTTTACCCTGATCGATACCCATGCCTGCAGTAGTATAACGTTTGACGTGTTCGACAGCATCGAAACCTTCCCGCATGGAAAGATGTACGTCAGATAAAGTGACATCGTTTTGGATGTCGATAAAGCTTTTTGAACAAAGTGATTCATTGAGATCTACATGCCACAAAGCTTGTATTGAGTATTCTGCCTCAGGTTCAAGCTGTGGTAGAAGAATCGCATTACTTTGGTCCAAATCGAGCGCCTGTAAAGTTTTTTGAACAGCGTCTTGCATTACTTTTTGCAAAGTAAAAATAGCCGAGGCTGAACCAATACACTGACAAGCCTGTACAGACTCGCCAGGTATAAATGTAGCGAGGTTGGCATCATATTTAACTTTGCCACGTGATTGCGAAAAAAGGTGCACTGTTGGATTCCATCCGCCAGAAATACCGAGCAGATCGCAATCGATTTTAGTTTTTTCAGCCGTTTCAGTATTCTTTATGGTGATAGCACGTAAACGTTTAGTGCCATGGCATTGTTCGACGACGTAATTTCTGAATACTTGAATATCCTGAAGGTCTTCGGGCAAGTCATTAACACTACTGCGACTATCGATAATTGCTACCAGTTCAACACCAGAAGCCCTTAAATCACGCGCTACGGTATAAATGCTGCTGTTGTTTGCAAATAGTACAGCACGTTTGCCTGGTTTCGCTGCATAGCGATTAACGTAGCTCTGAATTGCTGAAGCCATCATTACGCCAGGGCGATCATTGTTGGCAAATACTAGATTGCGTTCTATGGCGCCGGTTGCAATCAGCACCTGTTTTGCTCTGACTCGCCAACTGCGTTGGAAAACGGTTTGGGTGGTAGGTGAGCGTTCGGTAATGACTAATAAATTATGCTCGCGATACGCCCAAACTGTGGCTTCAGTCAAACGCGTGACGTTGTCCATTGCATCAAGTGATGCTGTTGTTTCGCGAACCCAGTCGATGGCTTCTTTACCATCTATTTTGACATGCTGTGATAATAAGCTACCGCCCGATTCTAATCCATCGTCGGCAAGCATAACGCGGGCACCGCTGCGAGCCGATTGTAAAGCTGCGATTAAACCAGCGGGACCAGCACCAACAATTAAAATGTCATAATGGGAATAACGCGTTTCGTAATGTCCCTGATGATGAATATTTTTCGGTGCGGATGCGAGTCCTGCAGCACGACGAATCGATGGTTCAAAAAAGTGCCAGTTGGGCCATTTAAAAGTTTTGTAATAAAATGCAGCCGGAATTAGTTTGCTGACGAACTGATTTACTGCCATCAAATCAAAGTTGGGTGAAGGCCAGCAATTCACTGAGCGGGCATTCAGACCAAGACGGATTTGTACTCGCGTGATTGGTTGGTTGCCCGATTCTTCGTCACCAATTAACTCAACTAGTGATGACGGTTCCTCATAACCAGAACCTACAATGCCTCGTGGGCGATGATATTTGAAACTGCGGGCGGTTAAAAAAACACCGTTAGCAATTAGCGCCGAAGCAAGACTGTCACCCGAGTAGCCCTGATAAGTCGTGCCATTAAATTGAAACGAGATGGTCTCACTGCGATCGATCAACCCGCCTTGCGGCTGACGAAACAAGTCTTTGCTCATGACTCGACCTCACTTTCGATAATGTCGTGACTACGAGTATCACGCGTAATAGTGAACCAGCAACCGCAACCACGAACATGCCACCAGCGTTCTTGCACTGGACCAAGCGGATTTTTTGGTACAGTCAGATAGTTGATCCAAGTTGAGTCTTCGATTTGAGAAACATCGTCTGGACGGCAATCTTTCAAGGGTCCGCCGTAGACGAATTCGACTTCATTACGCGGACCACAAAATGAACAGGATATTTTTAACATCAGGTTGCTGTCGTCGTGCCGGCTTCGAGTATGAAATCGAGCCGTTTGAAACGATCCAGTGAAAAGGGAGCCGTTAGTTCATGTTGTTCATTTTTCGCAATTAAATGTGCTAGGGTATATCCACCTGCTGGCACGGCCTTGAATCCACCCCACCAGCCCGCGGAAACGTAGAGCCCCTGCACATCTGTTTGACTTACGATAGGGGTCGCATCATGGGCAATATCGAGTGTGCCGCCCCATTGGCGCAATAACTTGAGCCGTTTGAAAGAGGGGAATAATTCCAGCATTGAACAAACGGCATCTTCAAATACATGCTGTTTAATGTCGCGCCGAAAGGATTGACCCGCATCGGGTGCGCCGCCGATTACCAGCTCACCCTTGTCTGATTGGTTAAGATAAACGCCAATGTCTGGGCAGTTAACGATGACATCGATGATCGGCTTCACCGGCTCTGAGACAAATGCGCTCAGGTTGAAGGATTTGAGCGGTAACTTTAGACCGATAGTGTCAGTAATTGACGTAGTATGACCAGAAACCACGACGGCAACCTTGTCGGCATAAACCGTACCGCGATTAGTTTCAACGCCGTTAATACTGCCATCAGTCGAATCACGTAAAAGCTTTAGTACTTCTGTATTCTGATGAATTTCTACGCCACGGTCATCCGCCGCACGCGCATAACTCCAAGCCACTGCATCATGGCGACAGACTGCAGCAGAGGGGTGGACCATACCTGCCAGAATTGGCAAACGTGATTCTGGTCCACCACCAGTTAAGTACGGAATGCGACGGCGTAATTCATCGACTTCAATACGCTCATAAGCCGAATTATGAAGATCACCATTATACATACGACGCTTGATCTCCCGCAACTTAGGGTAAGTTTGCACTACATCTATCATGCTGCGCTTCGAGTACATTAAGTTGTAGTTGAGTTCCTTAGTGAGTCCCTCATAAAGTTTGACTGACTTAACGTAAAATGGAATGCTCTCGTCACGCATGTAATTTGACCGAATCGTAACCGTATTTCGTGCAATATTGCCACCACCGAGCCAGCCCTTTTCCAGCACCGCCACATTAGTAATACCATGATTTTTGGCCAGATAGTAAGCGGTCGCCAACCCATGACCACCAGCGCCAATTATGATTACATCATAACGCTTTTTAAGGGGAGGGCTGCGCCAAGCTTTGGACCAGTTTTGATGGCCACTCAGTGCGTTTCGAGCCAGAGAAAAAATAGAATAAGGTTGCATCAATATATAATGCCACAGCTATAAAAAATAATTCAATATAAATTTATATTATATGTTGAAAATCTTCATATAGAGACTCAAACAGTCTTTTATGGGTATACTATTTTTTTGTTTACGGATAATTAATGATGTCGGTATTTTACGAAACAGATGAACAGGTCAACGAATACCTTGTTTTTCATTACGCCAATCTCGAACAGACTATACCTTGGGAAATTGGGCCACATCAGGCGTTTGGTTTTCATGAACGACTTGCGGGGTGTATTCAAACGTCACAATTACCCGATCATTCTCGTGCACTCGATCTCGGTTGTTCAGTTGGAAGAACCAGTTTGGAGCTGTCTCGAACTTGTTCAGAAGTTATTGGAATCGACTTTTCACATGCCTTTATCGACTCTGCTAACGAGATTCTTCAGACCCAAAAAGTACCGTTGATATTGAAGCTGGAGGGTCAGTTAGGTGATGCTATTATCAATCAACTACCAATCGGTGTTAATCCTAAACGCGTTAGTTTTTTGCAAGGTGATGCTGAGGACTTACCAGACTCGATTGGTCGTTTTGATGCGATTACTTTCGCAAATGTACTGGATCGTCTGCCGCACCCACGGCGGGCGCTTGAAAAACTAGCTGACATTACTAATCCTGGTGCTCAGGTTGTTATTTGCTCACCTTTTACGTGGTGGGATGAGTTTACTGCACCCGAAGAGCGATTAGGTGGGTTTAAACGTGATGGAAAAGATGTGACTTCGCATGACACTATTGCATCAGTACTTAATCAAAATTTCAGGTTAAAGAAAACCTGTGATTTACCGTTCTTGATTCGTGAGCATGAACGTAAATATCATTTTAGTATAGCCCAAACTAGTATCTGGATACGTTGTGACAATTAATACCGTTGTTGTATCCCTTAGTTATGCTGAATCAATTAGAATTCTAAAATAGGTTTTAATAATTCGATACTTTTTGTAAAAGCCTCAATAGTTGCTTCAATATCTTCTGCCGTGTGTGCTGCTGATATCAGCCCTCCCGGCCATCCTGCCAGATCAACACCATTAATGTTCATGGCAAGTTTTAACAGTCGAGTCGAATCTGGCGGCTGTTTATAAAGTCCTTCCCGCCCGATTTTTTTTGGACTGAATGCGGTTGTATCTTGGGACGGTGATTCGTTGCCCATATAAAAGTGAAAAGCTGATGCCTCACCATAAACAAACCAACCCAAATCTTTAGACTTAATTATCTGATTCAAACCTTGCCTAAGCCTAATTGCCATATTGTTAGCCTGCTCACAGGCAGCACTGTATTGAATAATATTTAATGTCTCAATACCAGCCGCTGCCGATACTGGGCACGCATTAAATGTGCCTGGATGAATGATTTTCTCTCGGTTTAATGCGTCACAGGCCTGATGATCAAGACAGTCCATAATTTCCGCAGAACCCACAACGGCACCCCCTGATAAACCACCAGCGACTATTTTAGCAAGGGCAGTTATATCAGGAATGATGCCAGTGCTGGCTTGCACACCCCCTGGAGAAACACGAAAACCTGTAACGACCTCGTCAAAAATTAACAATACATTATTATTGCTGGTCCAATTCCGAAGAGATCGGAGGAATTTGACATCGATAGGCACTTTTCCCGTAGCGGCTCCTAAAGGTTCGACAATGATAGCGGCGATATCATTGGTACCAGCGGTTAAATTATCAAGATAAGATTCATTTTAAGGATCAATCGCAATCGAGTTTTCAGCCGTACTTTTAGGTACGCCAATTACGGCGCTACCATCAAAATGTGTTGCATATCCTGATGTCATGTCATCTAACCAACCGTGGTAATGCCCATGACAGCGTATGAGTTTATTCCTACCGGTGAATGCCCGCGCTAGTCTGACTGCCATCTGCGTTGCTTCAGTACCAGAGGAGTGAAATCTTACTTTTTCAGCGCTTGGAACCATTTCACATATTTTCTGCGCCCAGAGAATTTCCAGTTCGTGATTGGTCGCAAAGTGAGTGCCACGTATGAGCTGCTTTTTTATTGCCTCACTTACTTGAGGGTGGTTATGACCTAACATCAACGCACCATGACCACCGAAATAGTCAATATATTCATTACCATCAACATCCCATTTTTTAGATTCCTTTGCATGGCTGGAATACAGTCCATAAGGTTTGATATAACGAGAGTCATGAACAACACCGCTCGGCAAATATTTTTGGGCTTGTTTACTTAGTTCATATGATTTTGGTGTTCGCTGGCGGTAAGACTTCTCGATAGTTAATCTAACTTTGTCGACTGTATCTATCATAGGAGTACTTTCTATTGGGATAGTTAAATTTAGTATACCTAATTTGAAATGCGCACAAAGCACACGGGCAGGTAAATTGTCTTGTGAAGATCTGATTACAACAGCTGTTATAAACGACTTAGTAGGTAAATTATTGATGTGTCGACACACACATCGTAAAGTTATATTTTGCCGACTTATAAATGTATGCTTTTTTACAGAAAGGCAAACTATTATGGGCCAGAAGTTAATTCAATAGAATGCTGAGATCACCCTTGGTTACTGGGATATAAGGGGGTTGACATAATCCATTGAAAATAAAAGTTTCTTTGTTGGAGATCGCTTGTCTTTGGTGGATTTCGTACTTTACAAATTATTCTGGCAAATGACTTTAATGGTGTCTAATTCTATTCTGGATACAAATCGACCAGCACTCTTGTCTTTCATCAGCGCATTTGAAGAGGAACCAAAAATAGCGAATTATATGAATAGCGATAATTATATTGAGCATCCCATTAATAATCCTTGGGCTTCTTTCACATAAGATAATAATACAAAAATGTTCTATCAGTAAAAAACCAGTAGGGTTAATAGTCTGACAATAATCAGTGGCATGTCTCACCAAAGTTATAGATTAGCATTATGAAATTTGAAGTAAACGTTATCAGATTCCTTCTGGTGACGTGGTTAATTCGATGACTTACCCTTTTCCCGAGCTTTTTCGGAAAATTCCGTTTATTAACAATATTTTATATCTACCTTTAAGCAAAGACGATGGAAGTTATACTGAAGTCGTGCAAAATTATATTAGCAAAGTAAAGCGACTGAAAACTGTTGAATGGATGCAACGGGCGTTACATCCGGGTCTCTATAAGAGTTACTTGTGATTCACTTACTGATATCAAAATCAGAAAGCTGTATGGAATCTTTAGTTGGTGTAAAAATCTGACTGAGCTCTTCGTAATTAGGGAGAGGCCTTTCGGTTGGTAGAGTATAGACGAAAGAGCGATGCATGAGCCGTCGATCAGACTCATACATCACTGTTGGTGTGCCACTGTGCAGCATACTGTGGTTATCCCAAATTATGAGTTCGCCAGGTGTCCAACAATGCTGATAAATGTATTCTGGTAGCGATGCTAACTCGACTATCTGTTGAAGTAATTCGCGGCCAGTTTGATCATCAATACCCTCAAATTCCAATGGATCAAGGTTGAGGTAAAAAACTTTTCGTTTGGTTACTGGGTGAACCTGAATAACTTTGTGCCAAACAGGTGGTAAAGCATCGCGCTCCTGTTGGCTAAGCGGTATAAAGGAGGCAGGGTCGGATTTAAGCAATGGATCATTATGCGCGTGAAAACTTGATAAAACGCTTACTGATTCAAGTTGTTGTTTTAATCTATTGGGTGCTCGTTCGTAAGTTGAGGCCGTACTTACAAACAAAGTATCACCGCCATCTCTTGGCACTTCTACAGCATATAATAGAGTTGCGGCGTTAACATGACAGGCTGCTGTTCCATCGGTGTGCCAGCCAAATCCTCCGCGGGCAAAAAAGGACAGTTGTTTATCATTTTCACCAATGATATTGCCAATGGTAGATACTTCAGGGCACTCTTGAAAATTGAACTGTTTGCGCGTTTCAATCTTTGGTTGTCCTAAACGATGGCAAAATTCTGCCTGTGCCTGTGGTGTTAATAATTGATTAGGAAATAGAAGTACAGAGTACTGATAGAAATACTCCAGCATTTGCTGGAATTGTGTATTAGAGAGGGGTTGAGATAGATCAATATCACTTATTTCAAGACCAAAGTCATCTCGAATTTGACGCGTTTTCATTGAGCAGTGTCTTCGTTTGCATAGTAACCAACAACATCATTATCCGTCGTAACACCAAGGCCGTTTAAACTCCGATTGACGTAATTGAAATAACAAATAATTTGGTTAGCTTCGAGTATTTCACCATCATTAAGACCATTATTACGAAGGTTAATAACATCGGACTCCATCACTTGACCCGGACGTAATGTCAAAACCTCTGCATATTGCATAAGTGCCAGCTCTGCACCTTCAAAAACGTTGGCAGGTGCCTGGCTTTCTAATGCTTCTTTAATTTTATCCGCACGAGGATTGTCTCCTATTAAATGTCGAGCATTTGCCCAATGATTTGCCAGTGAATAGGGGCAATTATTTAGAATTGAAACGTAAGAACTGATTGTTTCCTGTAGCCACATCGGTAGCGTATTTTCGTCATCATGCAAAGCGGCACGATATAAAATAACATGGCCTCGAAGGGTGTTTGGTCTCAAAGAATGGACACGCATCACATTATCTACTGTTCCATGCGGTGTTCGTGAAAGACTGAGAGCATCAAGCAGGTCTTTGTTTGCGTCCTCATCCGATATCATCTTTATCCAGGCACTCATTATCGTTCTCTCAGGTTAAATATATTTGTTAGTTTGCTGTTGGCGTTAGAATCTTCGTTAACTCATCAAGTAATAACCACAAGCTTTTAAGGTTCATAATCATGTTAATTGTGAATGATCATAACTCTCTAGCTACTGTCTGATTGGATCAATGGCTAAGTAATATCCTTCGTATGTATATCAGCGGATTGACGGAAGTACAATGAAACATCACATAAAAGTTGTGTTATTCATAGTTGAACGCAATATAAAATTAGGCATGAAGATATACCTAATCACGTATTAAGAAAAGAACCTTCGACAGTTGTTTTGGGATGTTTACATGAATCTAATTTTGGTTTGAAATTCTCAAATTTAAAAGTACTCAACTAACAACGATACTTACGCTTCAGTGGATATAGTCAAAATAAAACAACAAAGACGGATTTAAATTGACTTAACTTTTAAGATTAATGTTTTAGTACATAATTGAAACCCAGTTTTAGTCGAACTCAAGTTGCATGTTTTTTATTGTCAGCTTTGCTGGGCTTGAGACGTAATTGTGGCTAATCTTCGGACTTCAGACACCGCAACACTTATAGCGGGAAAGTCCAGATTCCTCATTGCACCAAGTTCATTGATCATATTGTCATATCGCTCGAGCGCCTCAGCATGTTGATTTTCCCACTGCGTCAATGCCTCTGAAATATGATTTTTATTGGTAGCTGACTGTAATATCATTTCTGTTAGTTTATGCTGGTTTGCATGCAGTTCGTTACGCATGTTGACGACAGCTAGATTGTTCCAGTGATTAAACACGATAGACTTTGAGGTGGAGCTACGAATCCAATGCAATTGTAAACGGTCGGATACGGCATAAAACAGTTTGGCCGTGGATTCAATATCACTGTGTAGTTTACTTTTAATTTCAACTATATCGAAAGCAGACGCCAATGTTGTTTTATCGGTAAGTTCTTCAGCAATTTCTGCTGGCAGCTTGTATCTGATGAATTTCTTACGTGATTCCACGTAATTTTTCTTAGACTGTCCAATCATCGTTTTAGAAATCACTTTCTGTAGAAGGTTGATGTCAGTTTTGTATCGATGAATTAGCTGGCTCACGTCAAAATTTGAACTCTTATTACGCAACAGCCAACTGATAGAGCGTTCCAGTAATCCACTGACGGAACGGAAGCACTCATGCCGATGGTGTTCAGGTACGACGTTATCGAGCTGTTCTAGTGATCGCCACGTGCCATTTAAACCAAATATCTCGACACAGACAACATAGGCTTTAGCTATATTTTCTATGCTAGCACCCGTCTCTTCACGGATACGAAAGCCAAACCCAATTCCAATATAGTTGGTAATCATGTTACTCAGCAATGTCGCTATGATTTCCTTACGTAATGGATGTCGTAGTATTTCTGGTGCGTATTTTTCTTGTAACTGAGTAGGGAAGTACTCGAGCAATAATTGGTCATAACAATTTTCGCTCAATGATGAAGAGTCGAGCAGCACCTTTTTATAAGTCAACTTGCTATATGACAGTAATATTGAAAGTTCTGGTCGAGTTAATCCTTGATTTTGCGCTATACGTTCAAGGACTTGTTCATCGTTTGGCAGGTTTTCCAGTCGGCGATTAATGACACCCTCACGTTCAAGGTGGCGCATAAATCTAGCATGCCGATGCATTTTCAAAGCTGTATCTTGTTCTATGTTATCGATGATTTGAGTTTGTCGATAATTATTGAACAAACAGTGCTCGGCGACTTCATCAGTCATTTCAACCAACAGGTCATTTCGGTCCTGTTGGCTTAAACGGCCTGTTTTAACTAACTCTGATAGTAAAATTTTGATATTGACTTCATTATCAGAACAGTCCACACCTGCTGAGTTATCGATTGAGTCACTATAAATTAAACCACCTGATTGGGCATACTCGATGCGACCTCTCTGAGTGAGACCAAGGTTGCCACCTTCACCAATTGATTTGGCTCTAACTTGGTTACCATCAATACGAATGGCATCATTATTTTTATCAGATACGTCAGCATCTGCTTCACCTGATGCTTTAATATAAGTTCCGATGCCACCATTCCAGATCAAATCAACCTGTGCTTTTAAAAGAAAGACGATCAGTTCATTGGGAGTGATAGTTGATTGCTTACAACCTATGAGAGTCTGGATTTCTGAAGTTAAATCTATTTCTTTGGCTTTGCGTGAAAAAACTCCACCCCCTTGACTTATGAGCTTTTTATTGTAGTCGGACCAGCTTGAACGAGGCAGTTCGAACAGACGCTGACGTTCTTTAAAGCTACTTTTAGTCTCTGGGCTGGGGTCAATAAATATGTTCATGTGATTAAAAGCGGCGACCAGTTTAATGCAGGGCGATAGCAACATACCGTTACCAAATACATCACCAGACATGTCACCAATACCGACAACTGTGAAATCCTCAGTTTGAATATTTTTACCCACACCACGGAAGTGACGTTTTACTGATTCCCAAGCGCCACGAGCAGTAATGCCCATTTTCTTGTGGTCATAGCCTTGTGATCCGCCAGAAGCGAATGCATCGCCAAGCCAAAAGTTGTGCTCTGCGGCTATGCCATTGGCAACGTCAGAAAATGCTGCCGTGCCTTTATCGGCGGCGACGACTAGATAAGGATCATCAGAGTCGTATATTACGGTATGTTTAGGGTGTTCGATTTCTTGATCTTGAAGATTGTCGGTCAGCGCTAAAAGTGCATTGATATAAAGTGAATAGCAAGCTTTTACCTCTGGGTAAATATCAGCAGCCTCAAGTTTAGCTATTTTTTTGATGACAAAACCACCTTTAGAGCCAGCGGGAACGATAACCGCATTTTTGACCATTTGCGCTTTCATTAGGCCTAAGACTTCGGTTCGATAGTCTTCTTTACGATCGGACCATCGAATGCCGCCCCTTGCAACTAATCCACCTCGTAAGTGAATGCCTTCGAAACGGGAAGAGTAAACAAATATTTCAAACTTTGGGCTTGGCTTAGGCAGGCCTATAATCAAACTTGAATCGAGTTTGAAGCTGATATGGTTATCGTCAGCTTCAGAAGGTTGAAAGTAATTGGTCCGCACACTGGACTCGATTAAGTTGAGCATATGTTTGTATATTAAGTCATGATCGAGAGATTCAATTTTATGAAGCTTTTCTTTAATCGTTTGAAGCAAATCTGAATAGACGTTCAATTCAGTTTTTTGTGGGTCAAATTTATGCAGAAAACACTCAACCAAAAGCAAGGTGATCTCAGGGTAGGTGTTTAATGTTTCAGTGATATATGAACAACTGTATGGGAATCGTATTTGTTGCAAGTAGGCGGTATAGGCCCTCAAAATCTGGATGTTACGGGCTTTAATACAAGCGCTGAATAACAGTTCGTTGAACGCATCGTTTTCGCTTTTCTGATGCCAAATATTTTCAAACAACTCCGTGAAGTAAAGCGGTATTTTAACGATATCAACATCACAGAGGTTTTCACCCTCACCTAGAGTGAAATGTTGAACCCAGAAAATTTCATTACCGAGTGTTATTCTGTAAGGCCGGCTAATCAGTACGTTTAGACCCATAGATTCAAAGATTGGCATTGAATCTGAGAGATTTATCGAAGCACCCATGGTGTAGATTTTAATCGAGTATTGGTTAGGGCTCTTTTCTATTTTGACTAGCTGTGCCTGAACAGGATTGTTTGTTGTGACGCCAGCTAAAATTGATAGGTCGTATAAGGCGTCACTAGCAGCCAGATCAACTTTATAATTTTGTGAAAAAGTGTCCTCACTGACCTTGAGTGTTCGAAGTAGAGGTTGATTGTTGATACCACTTTGTAGTTCTTTATACCACTGATTGTCCACTATTTTTACCCCGTTCGAATGATTCGAACTATTCGGTGAAATTTCGTTGTATGAGACTAATACTACACTTTCAGCTTAGAGAGGTTAAGGCTTTATTATAGTACCAGTTAGGTCATTTTCACCCTCCAATTAAGGTTTATAGAGATTTACCTATAGTTTGCAATAGTAATCCCTGTAGGGCTCACCTTTCATCAGAATGATTTTTTTTGGCTAAAAGCTTGGCTGTAACTCTTTTGGCAGATGAAATTCTTTTATATGAGTGGCCGATGGACATTTGAATTTCAGAAAAAACGCGGCTAGTTGTAGGTCGACTGAATTGCCCCCACCATATAGGCGGTCACCAAGAATAGGAAACCCATGTTCACTTAGGTGGCGACGTATTTGGTGCTTACGACCTGTTTCAATATGAACCTCAAGTAACGATAAATGTTTTTCAGAGCAATATTCCAACTTTTTGATTTTAGAGCAGGCATGTCTTCCATCAATCTCTGCATTAATTGCTATTAATCCAGCATGATTTGGGAATTCACCGCAGACTATTGCTTTATATTTTTTCTCTATTGTGCGTTGTTTGAAGAGGCTTGATAGATTCTGAGTCATTTGCTTACTATGCGCTATAACAATAAGGCCGCAAGCCGCTCGGTCTAGTCTGTGAACGATCAGTGCTGGACGGTGTTTTGAATCGTTTGACTCAATCCAACGATGAATGGTGCAGTGATCACCCCATTTTGATCCCTGACATAATACACCTCTGGGTTTGAACCAAATGCTGTAGCCGTTTTCATCCGATATTAGTTTGGGCAAAGGGATCTCGGCATCAAGTACATTCTGGTCAAAATAAAAATGTAGTGAGTTACCCTTTAATAATGATTTTTTTGCACGCCTAATTCTATTAATACCATTCTTGTCAGATAACCAAACGGCTCCTTTTTTCATTGCAAGCTTAATTTGGCTTAATGGAAGCTGTGTTCTTTCAGCTAGTAAAGGAGCCGCCAAAGTGTTGTCTAAGTCGATATTGATATGGAATTCTATGGGTTTCAATTGAACATACTGCCAAATGTATAAATTATTAGGAGTGAGTAATACATTTATTGTCGGTGTTATCCGTACAGAATAAATCCAAGCACAGCGGAAGCTGTAAGTCCTAGGATAATGATGCTCCAGTCTAACGCACTGTATGATTTTTGAGTGATAGGGTTAGCATTGGTAAATTGCGATATCAGGCTGGAATTTTTAAATTCAGATTCTTCGATTGATCCGTTGGACTGCAACTCTTCCAGTAGTTGAGATCTAATTTTAACGTATTCTTCGCGTGAAATGACATTGTTAACGTAAGATTTAACAAGCAATTGAAATGTTGATGTTGAATTATCCATCAATTTACATATTGTGCATTAATTTGTTGGTTTAGGTTTTGAAGACGCTTGTCATCTGGGAATAGCTTTAAACCAGTCATGATATAATGAATTGAGTCTTTATATTGGCGACTCGTAATTAGTTTTTCAGCTTCAGATAAATACAAATCAGCTAGTTCTTTATCTTTTAAAAGGTAATGATCTGGATCGACACGCTTTATCAATGGCATAACCGTCGTTAAGTCCTCACCATTTTCTGTCTTTGTTAAAAGCTTATTTTTAAAATAATGATCATATAGTGATATAAGCCAGATCATTAAGGTTTCTTTTTGTTGTTTGATTTGCTCTTCAATGGTCGATAGTGCGATTGAGTCCGGGTAATGTTTTTTGGCCTGCAATAGTAAATTACTGGCTTGGGGATAATCGTACAAACCTGCCTTGGGTCTGAATACTGAGAGTATTCTATTGTGATAAAAAGTTATTATTTCTCGTCTTAAACCAACGGAAATAATGTTTTGTTCTTCGCTATTAAGTTGCTCAAGTGACCAGATAGTTTCAATCAATAGTGCTTTATCACCCTGTTTAATCAATTCAATTTTATTATATAGCGCCTGCTCAGAGCGAAATTCAAAAAATGGTTTATAGCCGATACCAGTAACAATAATAGCCATAAATATGGCGGCCAGTATCATCGTTTTTGCATGGGATTTTTTAGAACGCATGCCTTCTGCAAATTTCTCAACGGTTGCAATTCGGTCTTCGCGAGAAACCGTCAAGGCTTTCATTAATGTCCGTTGTTGTTTTCGATTTAAGCCCTTGATTGGTTTTGGCTTAATGCCCAATTCCTTGATTTTAAGTGCTGAAACCTTGTTATAAGGATGTTTACCTGCTGCAAGTAGTTGATAAGCGACGCAGGCAAGGCCATAGATATCGTCTCGTGGATCAGGATTCATGCCGGCAAACATTTCGGGTGTTGCATAGGCTGGTGTAACAGCACTTAATTTGGCAGGGTCAAACATGGTGTTTTCACGATCTTCATCGGTTTGAGTGCTGGCTCGTGCGATACCGAAATCAAGTAACTTTACCTGGCCATCGTTGAGCAAAAAGCAATTACCTGGTTTGAAATCAGAGTGAATTAACAGTTTTTCATGTGCATAGGCTAGTCCACTACAAAGCGCTTCAATGATATGTAATGCCTGATTTGTTTTGAGTGGTTTCTTAGCAATCTCTTTAATCAGTTGATTTAAAGGCTTTCCTTGAAGGAACTCCATGGTCATAAAGACGGTGTTAGAGTCTCTATCGAAATCGTAGACTGTTGCGATGTTTGGGTGCGCTAGACGCTGAGCTTTACTCGCCTCTCGTTGCAAGGCAATAAACGATCCAGAGTACTTTTTAAAAGCGTCAGTTAGTACTTTTATGGCAACATAAGGATTTTTGTCTTGGGCTTCGACCTTGAGTAAATCCTTGGCTTTATACACTACGCCCATACCGCCTTGTCCTAACTTTTCAAGTAAAACAAAACGCTCTTTGAGTATCATACCCGGGCCAAGAACAACGTCTTCTTGATCTTTTTGGAACTTTAAAGGCGAGTCAATCTGATTATAAAGCTTGTCTTTTTGAAGTTTAATTGATGGTAACGATGACTCTGTGCTGTCCTGTTGATATTCTATATTTCTTTTTATGATTATCGTTGTTTTACCGATATTTAAGGGCGGTTCTGTAATATCTATAATATGACTAAATTGATCCTCATCAAAGTAGACAATATCTGTTTCATTACCACTTTTTAAAGTAGAGTGAATATTAACTTTTGAAATGAGCTCTGAAATTTCAGTGAAATGAGTTGAGTCTATACTATCGTTAGCAAATAATTTTTGCAGGTGGTTTTGAGCGGCAACATAGCAAGAGGGCATTGCCGTAAAAAGGCTCTTTAAACCTTCATCTAATTCAGTAACGTTTAGCGCACCGCAGATATAATCGTCAATAATTAATTCGCAAGCATCCGACATTGTAATCCTTATTGTGCCAATTTTATGGTGATAATAGAGGTATTGTCGGAACCTCCAGCATTTAACGATGACTTTAGGAGCGATTCATTTAACAAGGGTAGGTTATTTCTGCCCACTTGTATAATGTTAGAAATTTTACTTTCATCAAGATCTTTGTACAAACCATCTGAACAAAGCATATAAATGTCATCATTTTGTATTTCGAAGTAAGACAAATCAACTCGAAAATCATCAACAACACCAATTGCTTTTAGCACGACATTTGAAGCAGGGTGCGCCTCCGCATCTTTTGCTTCAATATTACCAATTTTTATAAGTTCTTCAACATAGCTATGATCTTCAGTTAGTCGAGTGAGTTGGTTGTCTCGATGACGATAGAGTCTGCTATCACCCGCCCAAAATACAAAGATAAATTTACCCCAGATATATGTAGTGACAACAGTGCTGCCTACCGTCGCATTTTCTCCAAGCTCCAATGCTTTTTGTCGAATGACGGTGTTCGAATTGATCAAGTTTTCTTCAATCAAAGATATTGACTTTTCGAGCGCTGATTGCTGCTTGAATGTGCTCATATTCTGAGTAATAGTCTGGCTCGCAAAATCACCGGCATGATGTCCACCCATACCATCAGCCACGACCCAAATTGATTCTTCAGGCAGGAGTAAGATTGAATCTTCATTTTTTGTTCGAATGTGACCGATATTAGTGACGCCGTGGCTAATAACGTTAAAGCATGAGGCAGAGTGAATGCTTCTGGATGATTTGTAGAGTGACAATTCGGCCTCTTAACTAATTTTAAATAAATTTTGGTATTGATCATTATAATAGCAAACCATAAATTCTCCGACATCTATAGAGTCCATCTTACCTTTTTAAGGGTTATAAAATTAACGGTGAGTTCAAAATTCCTTTTATAATAACGTTAGCAACCGTCAGTCTTTCTAATAATTATTGGTTCATAATATAGGCAATGCTCAAATTTACACGGGTATATTATTAACTTTATCAGCACTCTGTGTGTCTGATTTTAATTTAGCAGATGTCGGGGCTGGCTACAAAGCATGTTCATTGGATTATGGTTCTGATTTTAACGTCCCATTAACCAAAACAGTTGATGCACGGATCAGTTTCACCAGCTTTTATAACGATGCTTAATCAAATTTTATAAAAGTTGGTGAAACTGGCAACGACGCATAATTAACAGTACTTCTACTCTAGAATTTTTCAGAAGGTGCCAGTTGCTGCTTATGTGGTCCTTGTCTTCTTATTAAATATAATCACAAGACAACTCATGAATAGCTCAGGCTGAACTCGATGAACGGCTAGACTGGGAATGAAATAGTTCAAAAATGATTCAGCTGAATTGAAAATCTGACCTGATCCTTTAATTTACATCAATTATGCATTTTGATTTTGCTCAAATTTGATATCATGCGCGTTGTCTGATTTATGGTTGCTTTTATATGTTCAGAATGAACTCGGCGTTATTCGCTCCTGCAATAACGACATTTCCTCCATCCTTGGTGGTCGTATGTAAAGGGCGCAGGGAGCCGCAAGAGTGATCAATTGTAAAAAATAATGGTATTGGTGAAAAAAATGACTCGAATGGTTAATTGTGTAGTATTGGGTAGTGAAGAACCTGGATTAGAGCGAGCGCCTTATCCTGGCGAACTCGGTCAAAGAATTTTTAACACGGTCTCTGAACAGGGTTGGAAAAATTGGTTGGAGCGTCAAACTACGATCATCAATGAAAATGGGTTGTCGACAGTCGACCCAGCTAGTTTGACCCTTATAGAGTTGCATATGGTTGGTTTCTTGTTTAAAGAAGGTGATCTTGGTCAGTTGCCGGATGGTTTCAAAGCGCCAGGTTCAAAATAGTGGTCTATATTGCACTCGTTACTGGGTTTAACTTCCATATTGGCTGAGTAACAAAGTTAAGCATTTGATGCGCTTTTTTTAAGGCATCAAATGTTTGATCATAAGTAGGTGCTTGTGCAAAAATGAACCCAAGGTAACTAGAACCCTCGGGTAATGGCACTAGCTCATAACCCTCTTGAATATGAATTTCTATATCTTTTACAAATTCAACCTGCATAGCCGCAGTTAGTCCTTCAATTCTTTTCAAAATGCCCGATTTTTTTACTGGAATCATCAATACTCCAGCACAAAGGGATTTTTTAGGTAAGTTAGGCGTGACGCCACAAAGACCTTGAATAACGATTTCTTCGAGCTTCTGCTGTAACGAGAACTCAATCAATTGTCCACACTGCCCGCCTATTGTTCTGGCGGCTAATTCGATTAAAAATATACCGTCTAGTGTAATTCGAGCTTCAGCATGAACAGGGCCTTGTGCCAGACCATAGGCATCACAACATTGGGCTACTACTTCAACTAAAGCCGACTGACTTGACTGAGTTAACTGGCTGGGCGTCAAGTAATAGGTTTCTTCAAAATAAGGACCGGTTAACGGTTCGGGTTTATCAAAAATTGCAAGTAAGTGAAAGTCTCCATTAATCAAAATGCCATCAACAGCAAACTCAGGACCATCTAAGTAACCTTCGACAAGAACATGATCACGTTCAAATCCAGTGACATTTGATTTGTCTAAAATAACATCAATCGTCTTACAGGCTTTATCGAATTGCTGCTCATTATTAGCCCTAATGACACCTTTACTGGCAGATAAACTTAAAGGTTTAACGACAACGGGGTAGGTAACTGAATTGGAATATTGGTTAGATTGTTGTAGCTCGATCACTTGATATTCAGGTGTGTTGCAACCGAATTTTTGTGCTGCCTTTCGAGCCAAGTCCTTGCGGTGAGTCAATATAGTGGCTGACGATTGATTGTGTTTTAGGCCTAACTTTTGAGCTATTTTATTGCTTAAACTGACACAGGAATCGTCAGTCGCCAGTACGCATTTGATGTCCAAACCTTTTATGGAATCCAAAATAATGCTCTGAGCTCGGACTTCATTAGTGAAATCAACATTGATGCCCTGTGCTATTTCCGATACCAGTGAGTAGCGGCTGTTCGATACGAGTAACGTTTTTAAGTTTAAAGCTAGGGCGGCTTTTAAGTAGGGCGATATCCGATAACTTTTTGCAGGGGCGATTAAAAGCAGAAAGCCCGGCTTATAGCCGGGCTCTGATGCGGGATGCATTAGTTTTACAAATAGCGTGGGCTATTGAGCAGAACCACAACCACCACAAGAACCAGACCCACCTGTTTCAGCGAAAACGTTATTGAACACAAATCTTTCACGACCTTCTTCTTGGATGTAATCAATTTGTGCACCACGCAAATAATTGATTGCTACAACGTCAACGAAGACTTTGAATCCATCGAATTCAATGACCGTATCAAAGTCAGTCTGCTCGTCGGTAAAGGTCATGCCATAAGACATACCGCTACAGCCACCGCCGCCTATATAGATTCTGATCGCACTTACTTCATCTTCACTCTGGGTTACGATTTCCCTTAGTTTATCTTGAGCCGATGGTGTTACTTCTAGATCTTCAACCGTTAAGTTAACTTGAAAGTGTTCACCTGACAGACCAGCAATCACTGGTTTGTTTTTACGAGGTGGGGTATATGTACCAACGTTTTCCATAATAATCTCCTAATTGCGTTCATGTATGACTATATACTCGAAACTGTTTCGAAAACCCATAGTTTACATAGGTTTTTTGCGACCAATGGCTATTGAGCCTAAGTATACTTATTTACTAAGTGGTGGCGTGCATTTGTAATTCAAATGCTATGCCGAAATTTCAATGGTATTTGTCGTGTTTATTAATGATAATGAATTGATATATAGTAATATAAATATCTCTACTTTCTCTTGGTATCACTTAAATGTTTTCAAAATCAATGAATATCGCGGAATTCGATCCGGAACTTTGGGCGTCGATGCAAAAAGAAGTCCAACGTCAAGAAGACCATATTGAACTAATCGCATCAGAAAACTATGCTAGCCCACGTGTTTTAGAGGCACAGGGCTCTGTACTCACTAACAAATATGCTGAAGGATATCCATCAAAACGTTACTACGGTGGCTGTGAACATGTCGACGTTGCAGAATCATTAGCTATTTCTCGTGTTAAAGAGCTGTTTGGTGCTGATTATGCCAACGTACAGCCACACTCTGGTTCAGGCGCGAATACTGCTGTTTTCTTCGCATTATTAAATGCGGGTGACACAATTTTGGGCATGAGTTTGGCTGATGGCGGACATTTAACACACGGCTCTAAAGTTAATTTTTCCGGTAAGCTATTTAATGCAATTCAATATGGTATTGATAAAGCAACCGGCAGAATTGATTATGCGGAAGTTGAAGCGCTGGCTAATGAGCATAAACCAAAAATGATTATTGCCGGTTTTTCTGCCTACTCACGTGTTGTGGATTGGCAGAAATTTCGTGATATTGCAGATTCCATTGGTGCTTACCTGTTTGTTGACATGGCCCACGTATCAGGACTGGTTGCCGCTGGTTTATGTCCTAATCCAGTTGGAATTGCAGACGTCTGTACTAGTACTACTCACAAGACACTTCGTGGTCCTCGTGGTGGCATTATTTTGGCTAAGTCAAATCCAGAAATTGAGAAAAAGCTCAACTCTATGGTATTCCCAGGCACTCAGGGTGGTCCACTGATGCACGTTATAGCTGGTAAAGCCGTTGCTTTCAAAGAAGCAATGAGTGAAGACTTTGTAACGTATCAAAAGCAAGTTCTAGTCAATGCAAACGCAATGGCTGAAGAGTTCATTACTCGCGGATTTGATATTGTTTCTGGCGGTACTGAAAACCATTTATTCCTGCTTTCCTTAATTAGCAAGGGGTTAACGGGTAAAGATGCTGATGCGGCTCTAAGTAAGGCCCATATAACGGTTAATAAAAACTCAGTGCCGAATGATCCACAGTCTCCTTTTGTTACCTCTGGTCTGCGTATTGGCACCCCAGCAATTACAACTCGTGGTTTTAATGAAGCTGAGTCGCGCGAATTAGCTCATTGGATCTCAGATATCCTGGATAATATGGGTGATGAAGACATAATTAATACTGTTAGAGCTAAAGTCAGTGCAATTTGTAAACGGTTACCAGTCTACAATAACTAGTTCTTTTACTAGATTACTATAAATGAAGTGCCCCTTCTGCGGTACACCTGATACTCGGGTAGTCGATTCTAGATTGGCTCAGGAGTCCACTCAGGTGCGCCGCAGGCGGGAATGTGTTTCTTGTGAAACCCGCTTTACTAGTTACGAGTCACCTTTGCTTAACATGCCAATGGTGATTAAAAGTGACGGTAGTCGAGATGCATTCGATGAAGTCCGCTTGCGCAGTGGTATGTTGCGTGCCCTGGAAAAACGTCCAGTCGCCGCCGACCAAATTGAAGATTCGATTAATCGAATAAAAAAACATTTGTTAGGTATTGATTCGCGCGAAGTGCCGAGTCGAAAAATAGGTGATCTTGTTATGCATGAATTGCAACGACTGGACCATGTCGCTTATATCCGTTTCGCATCTGTCTATCTTAGTTTTGAGGACATCCAATCTTTTCAGGAACTGATTAAGAGGCTCGAATCTGAACCAACGCCAGAGATGCATCTCCGTCAAGTACCTTTGATTGACGAGGATGTTTAATGCCTCATTCTTCTGATCAACTTTCCCATCAATATTGGATGGCGAAAGCTTTACAGCTAGCGCGTCATGGGTTTTATTCTACTGCCCCAAATCCTAGGGTAGGCTGTCTGGTTGTTAAACAGAACATTTGTGTGGCTGAAGGTTGGCATGAATATCCTGGTGGGCCACATGCCGAAATTAATGCCATTAAAAGTCAAAGTATTGAATCTGGTAGTTGCTTCTATATCACTCTAGAACCTTGTTTTCATCAAGGTAAAACCCCCCCTTGTGTCGATACTTTAATTGAGCTAAAGCCGAGCTGTGTGGTGATTGCAATGCCAGATCCTAATCCATTAGTTGCGGGGAAGGGGATAGCCAAATTAAAAGAGGCGGGTATTGAAGTTATCTGTGGTGTTTTAGAAGCTGATGCGAGGCTACTAAATGTTGGTTTTATATCGCGCATGGAGCAAAAACGTCCATTTCTAAGGGTTAAAATGGCCACATCATTAGATGGGCGCACGGCGTTAGCCAATGGCGTTAGCCAATGGATTAGTGGTGAATCAGCCAGACTCGATGTACAACGTTTGCGTGCAAGCAGTTCGGCTATATTAACCACGGCCCGTACGGTGCAGGAGGATAATCCATTGATGAATGTTCGATTATCCGGTGCAGATTTAGGGCAAACAGTTGACGTCAGGCAACCTATTAGAATTATCATTGACTCTCAGTTATGTTTGACAGGGAACGAGATAATATTTGCTATCCCTGGTCAAGTTTGGGTCATTACCACCAACACAAATAAAGAAGCTCATGAACCATTAATTCAAGTAGGTGCCGAGGTCATTGTATTGAACCGTACTGAAAAAAATGAACGAGTTGATTTAAGTCAATTGATGCAATATCTTGCTTTTCGAGAGATAAATGAAATCCACACTGAATGTGGACAAGGATTAGCCGGGGCATTAATGAGCCAACAGCTGGTCGATGAAGTCGTACTTTACTTAGCACCTTGTTTTCTTGGCAATCAAGCACAAGGTTTGTTCGATCTGGGTGAAATTACGCAGATGGAAGATCGAGTCAATTGCCATATCAATGATGTGCGAACCATTGGTAAAGACATCCGTTTAACATTAACACCCGAGTACCTCTAGCTATGTCGACAATTGTTGCAGCGGTAAAAAATGGTGTCGCTTGTATTGCGGCTGATAGTTTAACCAGTTTTGGTGATACCAAACAAAGTGCTGAGTTTGTTGTTGATTCTGATAAAATATTGTTATTAGCCAATTCCAGTTCTAACGCCAACTCGAAAAATCTGGCCTATATGGGTATTGTTGGTAGTGCGGCCCATCAATTGGTCATGCAAAGTTTGGTTATTGATCATGCTGATAAAATTGATTTGAGTGATCGAATGTCTATATTCAACACGCTAAAAACAATTCACCCAATTTTGAAGGAAGAATATTTCCTCAACAGCAAAGAAGAAGACGACGACTCTTATGAATCGTCACGAGTTGACGCGTTAATTATGAATGAAAATGGCATCTTTGGATTGTATTCCTTGCGTGAAGTTGAACAATATTCGCGTTTTTGGGCTGTGGGTTCTGGATCAGAATTCGCGCTTGGTGCTATGCAAACAGCCTACGAAATTTATGATACAGCCGAGCAAATAGCTCAGGCTGGCGTGGTCGCCGGTGCGACTTTTGATAATGCCTCGTCTTTGCCAATGACGAGTTACACCCTCAAATTGAAATAAAGGAGCTAAGTTACCGTGTTTACTGGAATCATTCAAACAGTGGGTTCGATAGCAAGTATTGAAAACAAAGCTGGGGATATGTCACTCACGATCAATACCGCGGGTCTTGATCTTAATAGCTGCGAACTAGGCGATAGTATTGCTGTTAATGGCGTATGCTTGACGGCTGTTTCTTTTCATTCTGATCAATTCACTGCTGATGTATCTAAAGAAACCTTGAGCAAGACGAGCCTTGGACATTTAGAAGTCGGTAGCCCAATCAATCTTGAAAAAGCACTCACGTTGAATACCGCTCTGGGTGGTCATTTAGTCAGTGGTCATGTTGATGGTTTGGCGACACTGATGGAAATGCAGCAGGATGCACGATCAACTCGGTATATATTTGAAGTCGCACCTGAATTACAGCACTATATTGCTATTAAAGGTTCTGTCACTATTGATGGCACCAGTCTGACAGTGAATAAGGTCAACGATAACCAGTTTGATGTTAATATCGTACCCCACACACAGCAAAATACGATATTTGGGTGTTATAAATTGGGTAGTACGGTTAATATTGAAGTAGATATAATCGCCCGGTACTTGGAGCGATTAATTACTGGAAAACCAATTACTGATTCATCAGATAACAAAATAATGGCAACACTTACAAAAACTGGTTTTATACAATCTAGTTAGGTTTTATGTCTGTATGAATTTGAACAGTACGAAAGAGATAATTGACGATATTAAGGCTGGCAAAATGGTCGTCATTATGGATGATGAAGACCGCGAAAACGAAGGTGATATTTTAATGGCAGCAGAAGCGGTTACTGCCAGTAGTATTAATTTTATGGCTAAGTTTGGCCGTGGTTTGATATGCCTGACACTTTCCGAAGAGCGCTGTCAGCAATTATGTTTACCTTTGATGGTAGGTGATAATAAAGCACAGTTAGAAACTAACTTTACCGTGTCGATCGAGGCTGCAGAAGGGGTCACAACTGGCATTTCTGCTTCGGACAGAGCAACCACAGTCCAGGCGGCGGTTAAAGCCGATGCAACCCCAAGCAGTATAGTTCAGCCAGGCCACATTTTTCCTTTGATGGCGAAGAAAGGGGGGGTATTAATTCGTGCGGGCCATACTGAAGCTGGCTGTGATCTTGCGCGACTAGCTGGTTTTGAACCCGCAGCCGTTATAGTTGAAATACTTAATGACGATGGCACCATGGCACGTCGGCCTGATCTAGAAGTTTTTGCTAAGCGGCATGACTTGAAAATTGGCACAATTGAAGACTTGATTCGTTATCGTATCGAAAATGAAAATACAATTGAACGCATCTTAGAATCAAAGTTTGCAACTGATTTTGGTGATTTTCAGCTTTATGCCTTCGAAGATAACATTGCCCAAGAGCTTCACCTCGCTTTAGTGAAAGGTGATATCAACCCAGATAACCCCGTTCCTGTGCGAGTACATGTTCAAAATACCTTGCATGATGCGTTATCAGGCACAATGGGGCGTGGTTGGCCATTACAGGACGTGATGAAAACTATTGAAAAAGAAGGTGTAGGTGTAATTGTATTTTTACGTCAAGCAGAGACGCCTAAAGATATGGTGAAAAAAATTGAATCTCTGATAAGAGACGATTTTAGTCAGGATGAAGATCATCCTGATACACTCAGAACTTATGGTATTGGCGCTCAAATTTTAGTTGATCTGGGTGTTCGTAAAATGAATTTGCTCAGTGCACCTAAGAAATTTCTGGCATTGGCTGGCTTTGGGCTCGAAGTCGTTAACTATTACTCTGAATAAACGATACTCTATTTTAAAAAAATAGTTTAGGAAAAGAAATACTATGACTGAAGTGAATATAATCGACGGTGATCTCACCACTGATAAAGCGAAAATCGCTATTGTTGTCGGACGTTTTAACGGTTTTATTGTTGAAAGTTTATTACAGGCAGCGGTTGATACCCTTCAACGTGCTGGTATCAAGTCATCAGATATTACTGTTAGCCATGTTCCAGGCGCATTCGAAATGCCATTGGTTGTTCAAAAGTTTGCTGTTTCAGGTAAGTTCGATGCCATTATCGGTATTGGTGCTGTTATTCGTGGCTCAACGCCGCATTTTGATTTTGTTGCAGGTGAAAATGCTAGTGCTTTATCTTCTCTTGCTTTGACACATTCAATTCCTGTTGTGAATGCGGTATTAACAACCGATACTATCGAGCAAGCAATCGAAAGAGCGGGTACCAAAGCCGGTAATAAAGGTGCTGAAGCGGCAATGGTTGCGATGGAAATGATCAGCTTACTAAGGAAAATTGGTTAACCGACTTCGATGACTAATCAACATAAACAAGATAGCCAAAAATTAAGCAGTAAAGAAGCGGCAGAGCAAGCGCGTTTTATCAAAAAACGTAAACATGCTCGCGACAAAGGGTTGCAGGCTTTATATCAATGGCAACTGTCAGGTGAGGATCTTGAGTGGATAAAAGATCACTATTTAGAAGAGCAGGGTGTAGCAACTGGGGATAAAGCTTATTTCCTCGAATTATTATTCGAAATTCCAACCTGTATTTCTACACTAGATGCGCATTATCGTCAGCATATCGAAAACTTTGAAGATCATGTTGATCCGATTGAAACCAACATTTTAAGAATCGCAACGTATGAATTTATAAATCACCTCGAAATTCCCTTCAAGGTGGTGATTAATGAAGCGGTTAATCTCGCGAAGGTTTATGGCGCTGATGATAGTCATAAATTTATCAATGGTGTGCTTGACCCATTAGCAAAAATATTACGTCCGTTCGAAACGAAAGCTTGATTAGAGCTAGGGACTAATTTAAGTCTTTCGAATGGCAGCCTCACAAAATGAATTTTCACTAATTGAACGGTTTTTCTCTCATACTGGAAAATCTCCTTTTCCAGTAGCGCTATCACAGGGTGATGATGCTGCAGTTGTTGATGTACCTGTCGGTAAACAACTGGTCATGAGCGTTGATACGCTCATAAGTGGCGTTCACTTTCCCGAGCAAACCAGTGCGGCAGATATTGCTCATAAATCGTTGGCTGTTAATTTAAGCGATCTTGCCGCTATGGCGGCGACGCCGGCCTGGTTTTTATTATCGATTACGTTACCTAAATTTGATGAAGTATGGCTGAATGAGTTCTCTGTCAGCCTAAAGGCAACCTCAAATCAGTATCAAGTTGAATTAATTGGCGGCGATACTTGTCGAGGCCCTCTTTCGATTACGATTCAAGTGACAGGTCTGGTTGACAAAAACAAATACGTCGATCGAAAAGGAGCTCAACTAGGTGACTTAATACTGGTAACTGGAGAGCTTGGCAATGCCGCCCTGGGATTAGCCCATTTACAGCAACGAGTGACCTTGCCAGTCGACTTGATTCAACCCTGTGTGAAAGCGCTTAATCGCCCGTTTCCTAGACTCGAGCTTACTGACTTTCTGGCAAGTTATGCCAGTGCTGCGATTGATTTATCAGACGGATTAGTGGGTGACTTGCGTCATATTTTAGATCAAAGTCAAAAGGGGGCTGTGATTAGACTCGATTCCTTACCTGTTAACGCCTGGATTCGTAGTCAGCAGATCTATGATTTTGCTCTAACAGGTGGTGATGACTTTGAGCTTTGTCTTACGGTACCTGTCCAGTATAAAGGTGTTATTGATGATTGGAACCATAATAATCCGTTATGTAAACTAACTCATATTGGCGAGATAACAGATAGTGGCTATGAGCTAGTTAGCAACCACAAGACAGAGAACCTGAACAATTGGCAAGGATATCAGCATTTTGAATAAACCAATTCCAGCTAAACTACTACGTCATCCCATTCATTTGCTTTCACTAGGATTTGGGTCTGGCCTATCGCCTTATGCACCCGGCACTATGGGGACACTGGTCGCCATACCGTTATACTTATTGATTGCTCATCTTCCGCTAGCGATTTATCTTGGCATTATTTTAGCTGGGTTTGTTTTAGGGGTTTATTTTTGTCATTTAACCAGCGAGGCGCTTGGTGTCCATGACCACCCGGGCATCGTATGGGATGAGGTAATTGGTTTCTGGATTACCATGATTGCAGTGCCAGTGCTGAACTGGCAGTGGATTGCCGCTGGATTTGTGCTCTTTCGATTTTTCGATATCGTTAAGCCTTGGCCAGTCAAACTTGCAGACAAACGGCTGCCAGGTGGTTTTGGCATTATGTTCGATGATGTTTTAGCGGGTATTTACGCCCTCATTTGCATGCAGTTACTTCATTATTATCTCAAGTAATAAATATAATTTTTCTAATTCCCTAATGTCACGATAAAAAAGTTAAATATCGCTATTTCATAAAATCTTAAGTGTGGGCTTTTTTAGGCTACTTAATTCCGATCCGTCCATTTTCAAATTAATCGCATTTTGTTAGAATATTGAACTTCATTGCCTGATTTAGAGAGTTCCAATGATCAAAACTCGTTTCGCTCCTAGCCCGACTGGATTACTTCATGTTGGGGGTGCTCGTACCGCTTTATTTTCCTGGCTTTACAGTCAGAAAATGGGTGGTCAATTTGTGTTGAGAATTGAAGACACCGACCTAGAGAGGTCGAGCGAGGCATCGGTTCAAGCGATCCTCGATGGTATGAAGTGGCTCAAGCTGGATCATGATGAAGGTCCTATTTACCAGACCCAAAGATTTGATCGCTATAAAGAAATAATCCAACAGCTGTTAGATCAAGGTGATGCCTACTATTGCGCTTGTTCGAAAGAAAAGCTGGAGTCTCTGAGAGAGCAGCAAATGGCCGCTAAGCAAAAACCTCGTTATGACGGCTGTTGTCGAGATTTGGGGTTATCATCAGACGGTACTCAGGATTTAGTCATTAGGTTTAAAAATCCTCATCAAGGGTCTGTCACTTTTATGGATCATGTTAAGGGTAGCATCACCGTTAGTAATTCGGAGCTTGATGATTTGATTATCGCGAGGACTGATAGCACACCGACGTACAACCTAACGGTTGTGGTAGATGACATGGATATGAAAATTACTCATGTTGTACGAGGTGATGACCATGTAAACAATACGCCGCGCCAAATTAACATACTGAAGGCCCTTGGGGCCGATTGTCCCGAGTATGCACACTTACCCATGATCTTGGGTGATGACGGCAAACGGTTATCTAAACGCCATGGAGCTGTTGGCGTCATGCAATATTTTGATGATGGCTACTTACCTGAAGCTGTTTTAAATTACCTTGTTCGATTAGGTTGGTCGCATGGTGATCAGGAAATATTTTCGATTGCAGAAATGATTGAGCTTTTTGCTTTAGATGATATTAATAAATCAGCTGCCGCCTTTAATACCGACAAACTCAATTGGATCAATCAGCAGTACATGATGAGTTTGCCCTTAAGCAATATTGTTGACCTTGTTAAACAGCGTTTAAAAGTCATTGATGTAGACGTAGCCAATAACGCTAATATTGACACCATTGTAGATTTGTATCGGCAACGGGTATCTACCATTAATGAGCTCGCTGAGAGTATTTTATATTGTTTTAAAGAGTTCGATGAATATGATGCCAAGGCTGCTAAGAAAGGCCTTGTAGTCGATGCATTAGAGCCACTGAAATACCTCAGTGAAGGATTCGAATCATTGACTGATTGGCGTGCCGAATCTATTCACCAGGTGATTCAGGCAGTTACCGAACGGCTAAACGTAGGAATGGGTAAAGTAGGTCAGCCATTACGAGTCGCTGTGACCGGAGGTTCTTTTTCTCCTCCTATTGACCAAACCGTTGAAGTAATCGGTAAGGTCCAAACTCTGAAGAGAATCTTGAGAGCAATTGACTATGTATCCAAGCTGTAATTAAGCGAAAACACCATTATAGTTTTGGAGCATGCTATAAAAATCTTAATAACGCCTGAACCATAAAATTTTGCAGTTTAGGTTTATTTTAACTATAGGATAGATTTAATGACGTCTGTTGAGACTTATTTAAGTCCGTTTATGGATTATAAAAAATGATGAGAAAAACCATCAGCTGCGTTGTCATGTTTGCCGATATTGCTGATAGTACGACTATTTATGAAAATATGGGAGATGAATTAGCGCGTGAGCGTATATTGAATGCTTTAAATACCTTAATCGCTATTACTCAAAGTAATAAAGGGCATTTAGTAAAAACAATTGGTGACGAAATTCTTGTCTATTTTACCGATGTTGATTTAGCCCTGCTGGCAGCCCATAGAATTCAGGAAGTCATGGAAGATGACCAAAATTCAGAAACGAAAGGGGTTTCAATTCGAATAGGGATGCAATTTGGAAGTGTCATTCTAGAAAAAAATGATATCTTTGGCGACACTGTTAATGTCGCTGCACGAATTGCTAGTATGGCGAAAGCACGTCAAATCCTATGCACCAAAGAAATGGCCTGTTTAGTTAAGAATAACGTAATATCTGCCAGTATGCGGCCTTTTGATCGTATCACGGTCAGAGGCAAGAGTGAGCCACTCGATATCTACCTCTTTTCTTGGGAAGAGGAAAGTGATGTTACAAATATGGCGCCACTGAGTAGTTTTACAAATCTAACAGGACAAAAGCAATGTGAAAAGTTAACGCTAACTTATCGTAACAAACGTTATGAAATTGCAGTTTCCAACACGTCATACATTTTGGGCCGAGGCAGTGATTGTGATCTCGTTGTTGATGGTGATTTAATCTCAAGGCACCATTCTAAATTAGAGCATCGACGCGGAAAGTTCGTTATTACCGATCAAAGCACGAATGGTACTTTCATCAAAACGCAAGAAGGACAGGCTGTATTCCTGCGACGTGAAGAATTAACACTCTTCGGAGTTGGCTTTATCAGTTTGGGCAAGAAAGTCGACCTAAATGACGACGACATCATTCAGTTCTATAGTGAATAAGTCACTTGTGCGGTTTTATAGCACGCCCAATAGAGCGCTAATTAACCCGATCAGCCCACCAAACAAACCGCCCCATATTACTAACCAACCCAGATGCTGTTTGATCATATCTTGAATTATTATTTTCACTAAATGGGGGGTTAATTCATCCAGTCGTTTATCAACAATCTCTTCTATATTGCTTCGAATATCATTAACCATATTGGGTTGTTCTAACTCTTCGATCAGCAGTTTTGAAAAAGACTCTGTTGAACTAATGTCGATGATAGCCAGCCGCATATTTTCTATGAAAGGTTCTTTCAAAGGGACTAATGCTTCCTGACCGCCAAACATAGAAAGCATGCTGCCAAAAGATGACTCCATAATTGTTTTGACCAAAGTGTCGTAAGCAGGCGAAAAATCTAACTTCTGAATGACGGGTGCCAAATGTATAGCAAACCGATTGGACTCGCCTTTGTTTAAAAATCGATCGATATTTTCATCATTAAAAAACTCTGCCATCATTAAATTTCGAATAGCTCGTTTAAATTCTTCAAAGTGCGCTGGAATAACACCTGAACCATAAAGCCCTGGCACTTTTTCAAACAACATATGAATTGCAAGCCAATTAGTTATAGCACCCGATAGCGCAAAAATACCGACAGAAAATAGAATGTCGTTATGAATTAAGTAAGCCCCTATTGTTACCAAAAGAGCAATTAAGTTTGTGGCCAAGCTTTTATTCATATTTAATTTAGTAGCCATTGTTATTAATAATATTAAACAGATTCTAACAACTTTATAGGGTATTTAAACTATCAGCTAAACAAAAAGGTTAAACTGGTAGCCCCTACCTGGAGACTTATATGCCAATTACTTTCACAACAAAGTCCTATGCTGACATCACTATGCTAAATGATGTGGCAACGGTTATGCTTGAGATGATTAATTTTGGACAACTCGTGCCCGGCGCTATTGCTGCAAAAGACGTACACCAAGCGTTGACCAATTTGCAAAAAAATCTTGCTGATGAAATTGATAACACTGAGCAAGATCAAGAAGAACAGGACGACCAACCTACAATTGCCCGAAGTACCAGGGCAGTGCCGTTATTAAAACTATTAAATTCGGCAAACGAAAACGGTAACGACGTCAGTTGGCGCTGATTTATTCTTACATGCAAGTAGACCAAACTGAATCAACGCTTTATATGCGTTCTAGTGAGGCTGTCAGTTTGTAAAACGGCACAATCTCCCACCAATTTAAACTAATTAAAGTGTGTTAAAACTGCTGGGCAACATTGACCAGCAGTTTTACTATTGCAGTGTTACTGTTCTGCTGTTGGAGGCATCTTAGCAGCTTCGTTGGACACAGCTGCAGTTGATGCTAAAGTCTCTTTCTTTGCACTGGCTGCCGATTTCTTTTTAGGACGTGCTGGTGCACGAGTCTTTGTAGGCTTACTTTCACTCGCTTGAACAGCAGTCGGGGCTGGTTTGGTTTCCACTTGTTTAGCTGCAACAGGTTTAGTTTCAACTGCCTTCGCCTCTAAAGGCCTAGTTTCTGAGGGTTTAGCCGCAGCAGGTTTAGTTTCAACTGACATAGTTTCTAAAGGCCTAGTTTCTGAAGGTTTAGTTTCAACTTGCTTGGATTCAGGTGAGCTAGGTCCTGCTGATTTAACATCGACTGTTTTAGCATCAGCTTTTTTAGGCTTAGGCTCTGCGCGCTTAGGTTTAGCAGCCGGAATAACCGGCTTTGTTTCAACGGGCCTTGTCTCTACTTGCTTAACTGAGGCAGGTGAAGGTTTGGCTGATTGAGTATCAACTTGAACTGCAGCAGGTGCTGTGGCTTCTGCTGTTATAGCAGTTGACTCAACCTTTGGTTCGACACTAGTAGGCTCTGCTTTTGGCTTGTTAGGGCGCGGAGGTGGCGGTGGAGCAACGGCAGATTTAGACTGAGAAACTGGTGTGTTGCTGTGTAAATTATTATCTTTAGTACTATTGTATTGAATTTGTTTTTCAGTATTAACAGGTTTTTGTTGCTCATGTGTATTGGTCGAAGTGCTGATGCTGTCTTGATCTACTGTCTCATCTGACTTTTCAGCCCGCTGATTATTTGAACGACTTTGACGATTCCCAGAGCGGTTATTGCGAGACCTTGGTGAACGATTTTGCTTTGCTCTAGGCTTGCTTTCTTCTGCATCTTCAGTGGCATCATTTTTTTGGTTTTGGTTTTGGTTTTGGTTTTGGTTTTTAGTGCTCACTATTTCAGGAACATCTTTTTTATTAGCTTCGGCACTCTTTTTACTATCTGGCCCGCTATCATTTGTGTTATCGGCGTTGCGATCGCGATTTTGCGAACCTCGATATTTCCCACGACGACTACGGTTTTGAGATCCACGATTCTCATGCGTAGCCTGAGAAGTCTTCTGCTCAGGCTCTGCCTTCTTTTTCTCGCTGGCTCCAAATAAGGCGGCCCACATCTTTTTAAAAATTCCAGGGCTACTTTCGGCAACGATTGCCGCCACTGGCTTTGCGGCTGGTTTAGGTGCAGGTGGTTCAATTCTTTGAACCGCTGCGACTTCGCCAGGAGCCGACCTGTTGGTTGCGATTTCAACTAGATCAACTGCATCTTCTTCCGTTATTAATTCGTATGATTTCTTATAATGCGACTCGTGACGGTGAGTGTCGTTATCTTTGACCCGCTCAATCAGATAATGAGGTGTTTCAAGATTTGGATCTGGAATAACAACAAGTTTAACTTTACGACGTACTTCTAAGTCGTCAATTTTATCACGCTTTTCATTTAACAAATAAGTCGCGCATTCAATTGGCATTTTGGCCAGAATAGTGCCTGTATTATCTTTTAATGATTCTTCTTCGAGTAAACGCAATACCGCCAGCGAAAGCGATTCAACATCACGGATACTTCCTTGACCAATACATCGTGGACAAATAATTTGGCTCGATTCACCTAATGATGGTCGTAATCGTTGACGTGACATTTCAAGTAAACCAAATCGAGAAATACGACCAATTTGAACCCGAGCACGATCGTCGTAAACGGCATTGCGCAAACGAGATTCAACTTCTCGTTGGTTTTTGTTTTGCATCATATCGATGAAATCGATAACGATTAGACCACCCAAATCCCGTATGCGTAATTGGCGAGCTACTTCATCTGCTGCTTCAAGATTAGTTTGCCTAGCTGTTTCTTCAATGTCACTACCTTTGGTAGCGCGGGCAGAGTTAACGTCAACTGAAATCAATGCTTCTGTATGATCGATGACTATTGCACCGCCGGAGGGTAGGGTGACTTCACGTGAGAATGCTGATTCTATTTGGCTTTCAATCTGGAAACGATTGAAGAGCGGAAGATCTTCATCAAATTTCTTAAGCTTTGAAATAGTGTTAGGCATCACCATTGACATAAAATCATGTGCCTGCTGATAAGCTTCCTGAGAATCGATTAATATTTCACCAACATCAGCACGATAGTGATCACGAAGTGCACGCACAACGATATCTGACTCTTGATAAATTAAAAATGGGGCTGGCTTTTCGTTGCCTGCGGTCTCAATGGCTGTCCATACTTGATTTAGGTAGTCTAGATCCCATTGCATTTCTTCGGTTGATCGACCGACACCTGCTGTACGAACGATGACGCCCATATTCTCAGGCATCTCAAGTTCAGAGAGGACCTTCTTTAACTCGTCTCGATCTTCTCCTTCAATACGGCGAGATACCCCACCAGCGCGAGGATTTTGTGGCATAGCGACTAGAAAGCGGCCAGCTAGACTGATAAAAGTAGTGAGGGCTGCGCCTTTATTCCCACGTTCTTCTTTTTCAATTTGAACGATGATTTCTTGATCGACCTTGATTGCATCTTTGATGCTAACTTTTCCCGACTCAGAGCTGACGCCTTCACGATAGTATTGTTTTGATATTTCTTTGAAAGGAAGGAAGCCATGGCGATCAGCACCATAGTTAACAAAAGCCGCTTCAAGACTGGGTTCTACACGAGTTATTTTACCCTTGTATATGTTAGATTTTTTCTGTTCCCGAGAGGGTACTTCTATATCAAGATCGTAAAGACGTTGCCCATTGACCATGGCGACCCGAAGTTCTTCGGTCTGCGTGGCGTTGATTAAAATACGTTTCATGTTTGAATTTGCCTTCAATTAAAGGCTCGGTACTGGTTGTTCTTAGTTTTTCTGATGGGTTCTTTGTATTCTTTAGAACAGGCGCAGCATAAAGCTGTAGTGGCTTGTTCGAACCACTTATCAGTTCAATATTCTTAATCAGTAGAAAACTATAGAAGAGACTGTACATAGAGCCTGAGTCAGTAAATGTGCCCTGTGAAAACTGCTTCATTGAGTAGTTTTAGGGATTATCTTCTTAAGGAACCAGTTGCTGAATCATATGATCCAGCCGAATAAGTTGCTTCCTATAAAAATATGTTTTAGTAGTGTTTGCCGTGAAAATAGGCAGTACAATACACACTTATTAATATACCATACTTTATGAGCACTGCCATCAATTGAATACGAATATCCCAAATCCCGATATTACCCTCGTCACTAGTGGCGTGTCTTTTGTCGAAGTTGATCATACTCAGATCGATCAGCGGTTAGATAACTTTTTGTTAAAGACTTTGAAGACCGTTCCAAAGACACGCGTCTACCGAATTATACGAAAGGGCGAAGTGCGGGTTAACAAAAAACGCTGTAAGCCAGATTATAAATTGAAAATGGGCGATGTCGTGCGTGTGCCGCCTGTTCGTATTGATCAAACTCATGATGCTGAAAGTTATATAGCTCCCACTCTGATCGAAAGTGTTGAAAAGACAATTTTATTCGAGAATAAACACCTAATCTTAATTAATAAACCTTCGGGCCTGGCAGTCCATTCTGGTTCAGGCATTAACTTTGGTGTTATTGATATTATGCGACGTCTTCGTCCAGATACTGAAATTGAACTGGCGCATAGACTAGATAGAGATACCAGCGGCTGTTTATTGTTAGCCAAGCATCGTCAGTCGTTACTGGCGATGCAGCGTTGTTTTTTAGATAACACGCTGACTAAAACTTATCTTGCAGTCGTGAAGGGCCGTTGGTCAGAAAATAAAAAAGAGATTAGCGCTGCATTGAAAAAAGTAACTCTACCTAATGGTGAGCGTCGAGTGTTAGTTGATCCTGCAGGGCAGAGTGCGTTGACTAAGATCGTTGATTGCCAGCAAAAAGAAAACTATAGCATCCTAACTATTCAGTTAATGACTGGTCGAACACACCAGATAAGAGTTCATTGTCAGTCGCAGGGTCATGAGTTAATTGGTGACACTAAGTATGGTGATATCGACTTTAATAAAATGATGAAGAAAAAAGGCGTTAAAAGATTGATGCTGCATGCCAGTAGACTAGAATTACCACGCACTGAATTTTCTGATGAAATTGTTATTAATGCAGATACACCGTTTATCTTTAACCAATTGATTAATAACCTTAGATAGAAAAAATTATCTAACCTATTCTTAAGAATCTAAAGTATATATATAAAATTTGAATTAACGTGTAATGGCGTCTTCATTAATCACAGGTAATAAAATGTTCGGCTCATCCAAAAAAGCAGAAACTGATATAACTTCATCAAATGATTATGAAAAAATGGTCCGAGACCTTGCTTTCTCTGCCGTGAACGAGCAACGCAGCAGACGTCGTTGGCGCATATTCTTTGTTTTCCTGTTTTTCGCTTATTTAACCCCCCCGCTTTATTTGTTAATTAATTCATTTGAAACTTCAGGTTCTGATGATTCGATTTCTACTGGCAGT
>JBLHWR010000005.1:0-38467 GCA_047629275.1 Gammaproteobacteria bacterium | reverse complement strand
ATGCAATCGACAGGACAAACAACGACACACTGAGATTCGCCAAAGTGACCAACGCACTCAGTACACAAGTCAGGATTAATTTCATAGATTTCTTCACCAGGATAAATAGCGTCGTTTGGACATTCGGGTTCACAAACATCACAATTAATACACTCATCTGTGATCATTAACGCCATTTTAGTTTTCTCCTAGTATAAAACAGTTTAAGTTTTGGAACTTTCCAATTTTTCGGTCAATTTTTGCAAAATTAAAGGGTGTAAAAATCTAGATACATCACCCTCAAGACGAGCGATTTCACGTACTAAACTCGAAGATACAAAGGCATAATGTTGAGCAGCCGTGAGGAAAACCGTTTCAATTTCATTAGCAAGAGAACGGTTCATGCCCGCTAGTTGAACTTCGTACTCAAAGTCCGATATTGCTCTCAATCCTCTAATAATGATTTTAGATTCGCACTCACGGGCAAAATCTATCAACAATCCAGAGAAAGGTCGAATCGAAATTTTTGGATTATTCGCAAAGACCACCTCAAGCATTTCAGTACGTTCTTTAACATCAAAGAACGGCTGCTTAGCAAGGCTATCGGCAACGCCGATTACAACATGATCAAACATCTTTGCCGCTCGCTCACAGATATCTATATGACCTTTGGTAACAGGGTCAAAAGTACCAGGATAAATTGCAATTCTTTCCATTTTCATCTCACAGGAAATTAGCTAGAAAAAGACAGTCAAGTCGACCACAAAAATTCATACCTTATTTTAACGACTTCCTAACCATTCGACCATAGCATAATTAACTTGCCCCGCTTTTTTATGTTTAAGCCAGACAAAATCCTTTGACTGAAGTTCAAATCGTTCATATTTTGGCCATTCAAGGTAGAGTTTAGCGCCCTGATTGAGTCGTTCGGACTGCACTAAAGACTCCATTATTGCTTGCTTCAAATGACCTTCTGAAAAAGGAGGATCAATAAAGACTAAATCGTACTTCAATGTCAATTGGTCGACCAGTTGCAAGGCATCTCCTTGACGTATATCTAACTGCGTCGTCTCCAGCGATTCATCTGCCAGTCGGTCAGCCTGCGACATCAAATTCTTGCAGGCCAAACGGTTCTTCTCTAGCATAGTGACTTGCTTCGCTTCTCGAGATAACGCCTCAAAACCCAATGCACCGCTACCTGCAAAACAGTCAAGTACATGCGCCCCTGGACAATCCATAGCGACCCAATTAAACAAGGTTTCACGCACTCGACTGGTGGTCGGCCGAAGCCCGTCTATATCGGCTACCTGAAGCTTACGGCCACGCCAACGCCCACCAATAATTCGCACCTGTTGTGATTTGCCGCTATTCATTTTATCTATGTCTTAGAAATGGGTGTCAGAATATGTGTCCGAAGTTAAATCAGAGCACACAGATTTGATTGCTTTCTGTTAGCATATTGTGCCTGAAATCTCTAGCGTAGGAAATTAGATGTTTGGCTTTAAATCGGGTGATAAAAAAAAGGATATTGATCCTCAAAAGAGCAAAGGCATGTTTTCATCTTTGCGCGAAAGACTGGCCAAAACCCGTTCTAATCTATCATCAGGCCTTGCCAATATCTTATTGGGTAAGAAACGAATCGATAATGATTTACTTGAGCAACTCGAAGATCAACTGCTGTTAGCAGATATCGGCTTACCAACCACTCAAAAAATAACCTCTACGTTGACCGCGTCACTCAATCGTAAACAATTAAATAATGGCGAAACAGTTTTGTCAGTTCTGAAGCAAGTTATGTCTGACGTGCTCCAGCCGAGCGCCATTCCTCTTAATATTGATACCCAACACAAGCCCTATGTTATATTAATGGTGGGCATTAATGGTGCTGGAAAAACAACGACTGTTGGAAAGTTGGCTCAAAAATTAAAGTCTGAAGGCCATCGAGTAATGTTATCTGCAGGTGACACTTTCCGAGCTGCTGCGGTAGAACAACTTCAGACTTGGGGTGATAGGCTCGACATTCCAGTTATTCAACAAGGACAAGGAGCAGATTCAGCATCAGTTATATTTGATGCGCTGCAATCAGCTCAAGCTCGGAATATTGACGTACTCATTGCTGATACTGCGGGACGCCTGCACACACAAAGCAACCTAATGGAAGAACTCAAGAAAATTAAACGGGTACTCAGTAAACTCGACCCGACGGCGCCACACGAAACTATGTTGGTGCTGGATGCCGGTACAGGTCAAAATGCAATCGTTCAAGCGGCTCAATTTAAAGAGTCGGTAGGTGTCACTGGTATTACATTAACCAAGCTTGACGGAACAGCTAAAGGTGGCATGATATTTAGTGTTGCCGAGCAACTCAAATTACCGATACGCTTTATTGGGGTTGGCGAAGCAGTTGAAGATCTTCGCATATTCGATAGTGATGAATTTGTTGATGCGCTTCTCAATGAATTCGAAAGTTAAACCTGCGCCTAAGCCTACAAGCTATTGATGATTGAATTTAAGAACGTAACCAAACGATACGAAGGTGGTTTCGAAGCACTTCGTAACGTCAACATGCAGCTCGGTGAAGGAGAAATGGCTTTCCTGACTGGTCATTCTGGTGCAGGCAAGAGTACACTCCTTAAAATTATTGCTCTAATCGAAAAACCCACCCGTGGGCAAGCTTTGCTCAATCGTATTAATTTAAAGACAGTGTCTAAACATAAGGTCCCTTATATAAGACGAAACATTGGCATTATTTTTCAGGATCATCAGCTGTTATTTGACCGAACTGTTTTTGACAATGTCGCCCTACCTCTAATCATCCAGGGCTTTCGATATCAAGAGATAGCAAAAAGAACACGTGCTGCATTGGATAAAGTTGGTTTACTCCGTAAAGAAAAAGCCATGCCAATTACACTATCGGGAGGTGAGCAACAGCGCGTTGGTATTGCTCGGGCCGTCGTACACAAACCTATGTTACTGCTAGCAGATGAACCAACAGGCAATCTTGATCCAACACTTTCACGCGAAATTATGCAGATTTTTATCGACTTCCATCAAGTAGGTGTATCCGTCTTAGTTGCAAGCCATGATTTAAACTTGATTGATGAACTGCAAAAACCGGTTCTAACATTAAGTGAGGGAAAAATGACCCATAATGACCTTCTGTCCATAGCAGCATACGAATCATGAGTGGGCTCTATTAGTCATGGTTATGGCAACAATCAAAACCCGAAGAGATAGGCCAGAAGCAGCCAATAGGCTGGTGTCTTACTTTTTACATCACCTTCAGTCGCTGGTGTCTAGCCTTGGTAAAATTTACAAAGCGCCGACCACCACGATCATGACCGTTGCTGTTATTGGCATTACTTTATCGCTACCTAGCGGTTTTTACCTTTTCCTTAAGAATATAGAAGCTATGTCTGGCGACCTAAGCTCGAGTACACAAATCTCATTATATCTTGATCTAAATATCAATGAAGAAGATGCTCTAAATCTAAGCAAAACACTCGCCAATCAAGAAACCATTCAAAAAACCGAATTTATATCACGTGATAATGCCCTCCAATCCTTCCGCAAAAGTTCTGGTTTTGGTAAGAGTATTGATACTTTATTGAGCAATCCACTACCCCACACTATTATTGTCTTTCCCAAAAGTAGCAGTGATAGATTCGAGATAAAAAATCTGCTCAATAGCCTACAGTCTTTTCCTGAAGTTAAAATAGCCAAACTTGATACTGAATGGCTAGAAAGACTTTTTACCCTGTTAGAGATAGCCAAACGGGCTGTCGGCATTATTACGCTATTATTTGCTTTTGCAGTCCTGCTCATAATCGGTAATACAATCCGACTCGATATACAAAACCGATATCAGGAAATTATTGTCACCAAACTTATCGGAGCCACCAATGCCTTTATCCGTCGTCCATTTCTGTATAGCGGCTTATGGTATGGCCTTTTTGGGGGTATTATTTCTTGGCTAATTGTAGAACTGGGCTATCTGGCTATTTCTGGTCCACTTGAGCGGTTAAACCTGCTGTATCAATCAGAATTGCATATCGTCACTTTTTCATTCCAAAATTTTATTATATTGCTCACTTCAAGCGCCCTATTGGGCCTTATAGGTTCGTGGATTGCGGTGGCTAAGCATCTAAGCCAGATCGAACCAAAATAGACATCAAGTCAAATAACCATGAATAGCGGAAGGCTGACCTTATTACAATGCCATTACCGAAGGTAAGACTATAAAAATGATTAACTGATGTATTCTAGGGTTATTGATCTAGTTAGCTTAGATTTAAGTTAGATAGCTTATATAAAGCTAAGTTATTCTCATGGTTTATTTGGTCTTAACCACTTGGATCAAAAAATGTGTTATTCATTCACCAAACCCATTTT
This sequence comes from Gammaproteobacteria bacterium, assembly GCA_047629275.1. GTDB lineage: Bacteria > Pseudomonadota > Gammaproteobacteria. The sequence goes on along the minus strand of JBLHWR010000005.1, from coordinate 34,096 downwards.
TTTGAAGATACATCTTGTGTGAATAAAGCTTTATTTAGGGTTATTTGCTGTTGCGATACTAATATCACTCTGTAGAAGCTCATTTAATAAGCAGATTTATTGAATTACGCTGATATTTTTAATCATAAACTGCTTAAAAGCGCATTTATTCCCTTTTAAATTCGGTATTTCACGATTTTAAAATTTATTATTAGACTAGGTTGAACTAAGTATTCTTTCTATGCTCTAATGTTTGGCACTCACCGATAAAGAGTGCTAAACACACTAAACAAGAGGTTTATTATGAGTACAGAGCTGGTCAGTATTAGCAATTCACTGCCAATCCTTATGGGGTCGTCTAATTTAGACGCCTATATACAGGCTTCGCGAAGAATACCTATTCTAACACCAGAGGAAGAATTTGCATACGCTACCGATTTGCAAATGACTGGAAACCTTGCCTCAGCACAAAAGCTAGTTTTGCCCCATCTTAGATTTGTGATTAAAATTGCCAATAACTACGCTGGTTATGGCTTGTCAATATCGGATTTGATTCAAGAAGGTAGTATAGGTTTAATGAAAGCCGTTAAACGCTTTGATCCAGAAGTCGGTGTTCGACTTGTTTCCTTCGCTGTGCATTGGATAAAAGCCGAAATACACGAGTTTATTCTAAAGAATTGGCGCATTGTAAAAATAGCGACCACTAAAGCCCAACGTAAATTATTTTTTAAATTACGTAGTCAAAAAACTCGATTAGGTTGGTTTAAAGCTGAAGAAATTACACATGTTGCTGAAACGCTAGGTGTTACGCGTGAAAATGTCATGGAGATGGAAAACAGGCTCAACAACCAAGATATCGGTTTTAATATGAGCAGTGATGAAGACGATGACTCAGCCTACATAGCGCCTGAGAACATGCTCATGTCGAGTACGCCTTCACCAGAATTCACCCTGGAGTCTAAAGACTCGCAGCAGCAGGACAGTCTTCATTTAAGAAAGGCCCTCGATGAACTAGATGACCGTAGTAAAGAGATAGTTTCACGTCGCTGGCTTGATGATGAATCTAAAGCAACGCTTCACGAACTTGCTGACGAATTTGGGGTTTCTGCAGAACGTATTCGACAAATTGAAAAGAATGCATTCAAGACGATTAAGGCGAAATTTGTAGCCTAGTTCTAATGTTTTAAGCTCAAAACTAAAGCACGGCTTTAATTGCCGTGCTTTTTTTTGTCTTTAAGAAAAGCATATTCGTTTCTTGATAATTGATTGTTCACATATTTTAATATAATCCACCATAATTTTAATATGGCACTGGGTTTAACCACCTTGGATTATGAGGTATTTTTATCTTATTATTGATATTCAAACAAAACTTTAGTGTCTTTGTTCCGCTCAGCAATCCATTATTTTTTATAACAGACATAAAAAACGCGACCCTAAGTCGCGTTTTAAAAACTAATCTTATTATTAATCGACCTAGTACTAGATCCAATAAACAAAAACAAAAAGACCTAACCAAACCACGTCAACAAAGTGCCAATACCAAGCAACTGCTTCAAAAGCAAAATGATTCTTGCCGTTAAAGTGCCCTTTCATTGCACGAATCATCATAATTAATAGCATAATTGCGCCCATGGTAACGTGAAAACCGTGGAAACCCGTTAATAAATAAAAGGTACTACCATAGATGCCAGAATCCATTCTCAAATTGAGATCGTTGTAAGCATGTGAATACTCTAGCATCTGTAAACCTACAAACAAAAAACCCAAAGCAACAGTAGCAAACAACCAATAAACTACTTTAACTTGGTCGTGCTTTTTAATCGCCCAATGCGCAAATGTCAATGTCAAGCCAGACGTCAAAAGAATAACCGTATTAATTGCAGGTAGCCCCCAAGGACCCATTGCTTGTTTAGCAACAGTAAACTTGTCAGCAGAGGGTAAATTGATTAAAGGCCACGCGGCTTCAAAATTAGGCCACAATAACCAAGCGGTCGCATCATTATTTGAGGCACCATCTAGCCAAGGAATTGAAAGCGCGCGAGCATAATAAAGTGCACCAAAAAAACAAGCGAAGAACATCACTTCCGAAAATATAAACCAACCCATACCCCAGCGGAATGACCTATCAACTTGTTCACTATAAAGCCCCGCTAGACTTTCATCTACAACCTGTCCAAACCAGCCATACATCATAAAAATAAGAATGGCTAAACCAACGAACATCACGGTCATTTCAGACCCATGCAGATAGTTAGCAAATCCAACCACTGTTGTAGTCAAACCAACTGAGCCTATAATTGGCCAGTGTGTACCATGTGGTATGTAATACGTACCTTCCGATGCTGTACTCATGAATTGTTTCTCTCTCAATTATCTAAACTATTAACTGCTATTGAGCAGCTCATTAAATTTTAACTCAACCCTTATCCAAACTGAAAAAGGTATACGATAATGTTATTTGTTCAACTTTATCTGAAACATCGTTGTCAATTATAAAAGTCATCGGCATATCTCTCGTCTCATAACCAGCTAAATCTTGTTGACTAAAACAAAAGCACACGGTCTTATTGAAGTGCTGCGCAGCAATTCCAGGCGAGACACTAGGTATTGCCTGACCTTTTGTTGCTTGATCTGACGTACTGCGAACCCGATAGATTGCTTCGTACAATTGACCTGGGTGGACATCCATCTTAGTGACTAATGGCTCAAAGCTCCACGGTAATCCCGCAGTTGTATTAGCTAAAAATCTGACCTCAATAGTTCGAGATGTATCAACCACACTTTCATCTATCACTGACGCCTCTACACGCCCTGTTTTACCATTTAAGCCTGTAATGTCACACAATACATTATAAAGTGGCACCATTGCGAACCCAAACCCAAACATAAAGACGGGGACAAGACAGATTTTTATCATCTGAGATCGAGGGATGATATTTTTAAAAACGTTACTCACAAGAACTCTCTCAATTGTAGCGCTGACAAACAACTATATCCTAAAAACATACCTCGGTTTGAAGACCGAGGCATATAACATTTAAAGTATTACTTAACCTCAGGGGCTGTATTGAAACTATGATAAGGCGCAGGAGAAGGTAGTGCTTCGAACTCTAGGCCCGTAGCGCCTTCCCAAACAATATCAGTCGCTTTTTTGCCACCTTTGATTGTCTTAATAATAATAAATAAGAAAAACACTTGAGCTAAACCAAAACTGAATCCACCAATACTTGAGATCATATTAAACTCTGCGAATTGCAAAGCGTAATCAGGGATACGACGAGGCATTCCCGCTAGACCTAAAAAGTGTTGAGGGAAAAACAAAACGTTAACAGCAATCGTTGACCACCAGAAATGAATCTTACCAAGCGTTTCGTTATACATATTACCCGTCCATTTTGGAACCCAGTAATAAAAAGCCGCAATGATTGAGTAGAGCGCACCTGTTACAAGTACATAGTGAAAGTGAGCCACAACAAAGTAAGTATCATGGTATTGAGTATCTACTGGGGCCACGCCCAACATCAAACCCGACAAACCACCAATGGTAAACATCACGATGAAACCCAACGCCCACAACATCGGTGTTTCGAAAGTCATTGACCCTCTCCACATAGTTGTTACCCAGTTGAATACCTTAACCCCGGTTGGAATTGAGATCAGTATAGTGGCATACATAAAGTATAACTCTCCCGCAACCGGCATACCCGTAGTGAACATGTGATGAGCCCAAACCATAAATGACAGGATAGCAATGGAACCAGTCGCGTAAACCATCGAGCTGTAACCAAATAGTGGCTTGCGTGCAAAAGTAGGTACGATTGCTGAGATAATACCAAATGCGGGTAAAATCATGATATAGACTTCAGGATGTCCAAAAAACCAAAAGATATGTTGGAACATTACCGGATCACCACCACCAGCAGCATCAAAAAATGAAGTGCCAAAATGACGATCGGTCAACATCATGGTCACAGCGCCAGCCAATACAGGCATAACAGCTATTAATAGGTAAGCTGTTATTAACCAAGTCCATACAAATAAGGGCATCTTCATCAAAGTCATGCCTGGGGCACGCATATTCAGAATTGTAGCGATAACATTAATTGCGCCCATCACAGACGAAATACCCATCAAATGAACACCGAAAATAAAGTAGTCAGTGCTTGCGGGTGCATAGGTTGTAGAAAGAGGCGCATAAAAAGTCCAACCAAAGGCTGGTGCGCCACCTTCCATAAAAAAACTACTCAGTAACATCGTAAATGCAAAAGGTAATATCCAGAAGCTCCAGTTATTCATACGCGGCAGCGCCATATCGGGTGCACCAATCATCAATGGTAACATCCAGTTAGCCAAACCGACGAAGGCGGGCATGATTGCACCAAAAACCATAATTAATCCATGCATCGTGGTCATTTGGTTGAAAAAATGAGGCTCTACAAATTGTAATCCCGGCTGAAACAATTCGGCACGAATCACCATTGCGAATGACCCGCCAGTCAATAACATAATGAAGGCAAACCAAAGATATAATGTGCCGATATCTTTATGATTTGTAGTCGTTATCCAGCGAGTTAATCCATATGCGGGACCATGATCGTCGTGATCAACGTGCTCAGTTGTGGTGGTTGCATTTGTCATTTATAAATCCCCTTATCTCAAGCCAGTAATAGCTGATGGTTGAACCATGTCACCCACGCTATTGCCTAAAGCATTTCGTTCGTAAGTTACTACCGCCGCTATATCGACATCACTTAACATTGATTTAAACGCTGCCATTGCTGTACCTGCTTTCCCGTTCACAATAATGTCGATATGGTCCGCAATATCACCATTAACTACATCGCTTCCAGTCATAGCAGGAAACACACCCGGAATGCCCGCGCCAGTAACGCCATGGCAGCCAGAACAGTTAACTTTATAAACTGCCTCACCTTTAGCTATTAAGTCTTCCATGGACCATTTTTCTTCGGCGGCTGCTGCTACGGCTAAAGCCTCAGCTTTTTTACCATTTAGCCATTTCTCATAATCAACTTGTGTAACGGCCTCTACAACAATTGGCATAAAACCATGCTCTATTCCACATAACTCAGCGCATTGACCACGATAAGTGCCTACCTTTTCAATTATTGCCCAGGAATCGTTAATAAACCCAGGTATAGCGTCTTGCTTGACAGCCAGCGCAGGAACAAACCAAGCATGAATGACATCGTTAGAATGGAACAGAAACCGAATTTTTTTATTGATAGGTAAAACAATTGGCTCATCTACTTCTAGAAGATAGTTTGCATTCCCCAAAGGGTCCTTAATCACGTCTCGACTGGTTTGTGCCAACGAGCTAATAAACTCAACGTCTTCATCAACAAATCTGTATTTCCACTTCCACTGGATGCCCGTTACCTGAAGATTAATATCAGCATCCGTTGTAGCATCTTCAAGGTCAAGAAGAGTGCTGGTTGCAGGAATAGCAACGGCTATCAAGATTAAAAGCGGTGCCAGTGTCCAAATAATCTCAATTTTAGTACTTTCGTGAAAGTTTGAAGCCTTTGCTCCACGTGATTTTCTATGAAAGAAAATTGACCATGCCATGACAGCAAAAACCGCAGAACCTATTGCAACACAAATCCAAAACACGATCATATGCAAACCGTGCAAATCGCGACTAATTGGGGTCACACCCTCAGTCAGATTCAACGTATACGCTGCATTTGCACCCGACACCAGTAGCATAGATAAAACACCCGCTACAACTGCAAACCACCGCGCGGTTAACTTTTTAAAACCCATTATAAAACCCCCAAATTGATGCTTATTCTATATTCCATGCAAATAACCTAGGCAGTCCTTGCCTCAGTAAAATTGTCGGTATCTAAATAAAAAAATCCGCCCGTGTCACTTGACTCAGATCGGTGCTAAAAATCATGGCGAATTATACAGTTATTAAATTCAAACGCTAGCGCATCTCACTCCTTGTTTTTTAAACAATTGCACATTTAAATACAACCACTCGCAAATAAATTTCAACATGGCTCTCACTGCACCTTAGTAATTATTATTAGCTGCAATATACTCTTAGAAGCCAGTAAGGTTAATTACATTATTTCCTTTAACTACCTATATCAATCATAACTAATAATCGGCACAATTAGGTCTAAATTAAGTCTTAATCAAGTCTTAATTAACGAACAAATTGGACATATTGCGTGATGGAAAACAGTGTTAAAAATGAAGAAAAAATCACTATTACTTTTTGGCAGCTACTAATGAGCACTATGGCCGCATTTATTGGTGTACAAAGTAACGCCAATCGAGAGCGTGATTTCAAACATGGTAAAATCACACACTTTATTGCGATAGGCATTTTATTTGGGATCACGTTTGTCCTAACTATCACCACCATTGTTAAGATAGTAATGTCATCTTTAGGCGCTTAATAAGGCGCGTCAATTTCTTGAGCAATAATTTAAGCTAAATATCCACGAATAAGAATTCTGGCATAATGATCCACCAATAAAAAACCAAACAAAACGCTGAGATAAAAAATAGAATAACTAAATGTTTTCATTGCAATAGCATTAGGCTCATCATCTTGATAAAGCTTGATTGCATAGTATAAAAATCCAATACCAAGAGACACGGCTCCCGCAAGGTATATTAAACCGCTCATCTGAATCAAAAATGGCACTAAAGTAACGATAAACAGCAGTATCGTATACAGTAAAATCTGAATTTTAGTAAAGAAAACACCATGCGTCACAGGCAGCATTGGGATATCCGCCTTCGCATATTCTTCTCGCCGACGAATAGCCAGTGCCCAAAAATGTGGCGGAGTCCAAATAAAAATAATTAAAAACAACAAAAGCGCTTCAGTTTCAACCTGCCCAGTCACCGCAGTCCAACCCAACAAAGGCGGTGCTGCACCCGCCGCACCCCCTAATACAATGTTCTGAGGCGTAGCTCGCTTTAAATACATAGTATAGATCAGAGCATATCCGACTAAAGAGAAAAAAGTTAGAACGGCGGTTAGTGTGTTAACAAAAATAAGCAGCATTGCAATGCCGAGCACTCCCAGAGAAAGTGCAAATATCAGCGCTTTACCCTGCCCTAAATCGCCACTCGCAATAGGACGATCCTTAGTTCTTTCCATAATCTGATCGATACGTTCATCAACCACGTGATTAATCGCTGCCCCTGAAGCCGCTGCGAAACCGATACCCAGCAAACCAAAGACAAAAATATCAAGCGGTACCGCACCGTCAACCGCCAGCAACATGCCAACCATTGCGGTAAAAACAATCAGATAAACCACTTTGGGTTTAGTTAACTTATAGTATTGCGACCAAGTGGCCATCGTTAAAGTAGTCATTTTATGTTCTAGCTTTCGAGGGACAAGCCCTGAGGAATTGAACGGTCATCATACCAAAATCACCCTATCTGGGACAACTTTATTAGCTTGCGAATATCTTCCAGAATTTTATTATGATCGTTCTCAGCCGGGTAATACATCATATAATTTTGGTCAGGGTCGACTAAGTAGAGTTTAGGCGAACCACCTACAGCATCCTCACCTTCAATTTGAAACTGTTTAAATAGTGCGGGTTCATCAACTTCGTCAATGACAATAAGATTAGGGTAATCGACAAAAAAGGTCTTCAATTCTTCACTGATCGGTTGGGTGCTAATGAAAACATTCGAAATACGCGGCGTATCGCGTCCGAGCAGGATCCTTAACTGGCGCATATAGTATAAATTAGATTGACATAATTCAGCACAAAGACCATTACTAAACATAATAAAAGACCACTGGCGCCCCAAACCATTTTCGTAGGTATCGCCTTTAGTGCTTTCTATTACAGGCCAACTCACCCTCTTAACCGGCTCAACAAGTGTGCCATAATTACCGTTGGTTGGTCTTACGTCAAATACATATAACGCCATCCAGCCACCTATGAAAGGCGATAAAAAAACACCAATAAAGGCTAATAGCTTGGCTCTGTGCCAAAACAGGCTTTTATTTTTCTCACTCATTCTAATTTCCGTAAATTTAAAAATAAATACAAACCAACCGCAATCAGGGCAAAAATAAACCACTGCAAAGCATATGCCCGACTTTTTTCAGGATCAGCCCAAACTGGATTCCAGTGGCGCTGATAGTAACCCGGTTGATCAGGTGCAAGCCATATCATTAACGGTAACAAACCACCTGGAAAAGACGACTGCATTGCATCAATATCGGTAAAAGGCACCACTTGCGGCCAACTACCCTTCAGAGACACTTCTCCCATACGAAAACCCTCGGTATTAGGTACTGAAGCAATGCCCTTCACTTTAGTTAACAACACTGGTGGCGCAATTACCGGCAAAGTATCTCGGCTATCACCCAACGCAACCCAGCCACGATTGACCAACACGATTTTTTGACTGCCAGACAGAATAAATGGCGTTAAGACGTCATAGCCTGCGCGCCCTTCAAACATTTTATTATCAACTAAAATTGTTCGACTAACATCAAAGTCACCTTCTAGAATCAGGTTACGATAATCAATATCAACCAAAGTATCACCTGCTGAAAAAAGCTCATAGTCAGTCGCCAGCCTTGACTCAAACTTGTCTTTAACCAAATCTTTAAAGTCAGCACGATCCAACTGCCACATCCCCAGCTTCACAAATACGACCACAACCACTAGGGTAATAATCGTCATCAGCCAATTTGGCTTAAAACGCCAATTTAGAATAATCATTTAAGAAAAATCATATCGCAGTCAAGGCCCCTATCGAGTAAGCTGACGCATTGTTCACTTACACATGCATCTATTGCGACAACTATCGCATCGAAATTCCTTTTGTGATATTGATATCGCTTTAATCGCAAATAAAGAGTGCTCACTTAACCAAATTCCTAAAATTACCTGCCTAAAATTATGCTTATAAAATTCATCATCTTAATACTATTTGTTCTGATACTAGCCAGCCTCGCTGCTAGCATGTTCACCTTCATCAGAGACAGAGAGAACAAGCAACGCACAGCAAAATTACTCACCATTCGAATTACTCTATCCATTATCCTGTTCGTTGTACTTGGCCTATCGTTTCTCATGGGATGGATACAACCACATCCGCTGCTACCCCCTATGCAGTAGGAAGCGCCTCGTTGATCCAAGCATGACCGTAGATAACTTCATAACTGGCAATGAATTTGCCATCCTGAAATCCTTTCTCGCGATAAGCCACCTCTAGCTTTTCCAATCGACCCGGTGTCATCAAACCTTTATTTCGATTCTTATCGGCATTACTGGCGCCGATATTTTTCAAATCATTGAGTACTTGACGAAAATCGCTGTATTCAAGCTTGATGATTTCAGCATCGACTACCGGTTGAGAAAAACCAGCCTTCATCAAAGCATCACCAATGTCGTGCATGTCAATAAACTGATGCACATGCGGACGCTGGTCGACTTCATACCAGCTGTCTCGAAGTTCGATCAGTGTCGATGGACCAAAAGTAGCAAACATAAATAAACCGCCCGGCTTACCAATCCGAGCCACTTCTCGAAACGCAACATTTAAATCGTTAGCCCACTGTAAGGCCAAACAGGAAAACATCAGGTCAAAACGATCATTTCCAATTGGCAACCGCTCCATATCAGCATTCACCATTCTTTTCTTACTCAAGAGCTTGAATTGCTTTTTAGTCTCTTGCAGCATCGAATATGCCATATCAAGGCCAACCACTTTAGCGCCAGAATAAATCTTTTGTAGGCCAGCAACACCTCGGCCCGTACCACAACCAATGTCAATAATTGCCGTCGGGTCAAGGCGAACATACTGTAATCGACCTAAAAGTCTAGAAAGTACCTCATCCTGAAGGACACCCGCATGATTGTAAGTTGTAGCAGCACGGTTAAATGATTTTTTAACCGCAGCCTTATCCAGTCGAGGTAAATTCAACAAATCCAAGGGTGAAACCTTAATTGAGTGTTAGAGGGTGAAAATCCAGGCATAATTCAATTCGTTTTTCTAATTAAATTATCGAGGCAATTTGTGCCGTGTTCGATAAAAAAGGGGCATGTGCGGCATCGAGTAGTAATTCTACCTGAATCTGAGTGTTAATTTCACTGATTTCTTTCGTAATGCTGACTGGAACCAATGCATCTAAACGACCAAAAATCATCTGAATTGGTATTTCTAATTGGGATAATACTAAACGATTATCGGCAGACTTCAATAAATCGAGCCCAAAACGTAGCGCCGCTGGATCGGGCTCTCCTGACTGCTCTAGTTTGATCATTAAATCCCGAACCAACTGCCGAGCATTTGAGTGCCCCAGCATCTGTAACGTCAAAAAATGCTTTATTGTGTGCCGCCACCCTTGCTGTAACGATTGAGAAAAATCGTCAAATACTGACTCATCAACAGCAAAAGGCCAGTTCTCACGGCTGACAAAACAAGGATTACTGCACATTAATATTAAACGACTAAAACGACTTGGGTTCTGTCTTACCATTTCAGTGGCATACAGGCCACCCATTGACCAACCAAGAAGAATACCCTGCGGTACTTGCTCGCTAATCAAAGCAGCCTGATCTTCAAAAGTCAGTGACTGACACCACTCACTCTGTCCGTAGCCAGGCAAATCAACCGTAATCACTTCATAATGATCGGACAGCAGCTCACAAAGCGGATCAAAAACCGACCCACTCATACCCCAGCCGTGGAGCAAGATAATTGCCTCACCTTGACCAGACCGATTAACAGACAATGCTTTTTTCAAAGCTTTCGTTTCTTTACAAATAGCATAAAGCCAAATCCAATGTATTCTGCTAGAGTGGCGTGTATACCCTATAAATTCAACTATTAGGTAACGCAATTACTGCATTATTCGAAACAATCATCCTGCTGAGCGTTGCCTACATTTTAGGGTCGCTATCATCTGCTATTATATTAAGCAAGATAATGGGGTTTACCGATCCAAGAAGTGATGGATCAAACAACCCTGGTGCGACCAATGTATTACGCATAGCGGGCAAAAAAGCGGCGGCTTTAACGCTCACCGGCGACTCACTGAAGGGATTAATTCCAGTGCTTGTCGCGCAGTGGCTAACATCCAGTGAATTAGTTGTTGCTCTAACAGGCCTGTGTGCATTTTTGGGGCATTGCTATCCGTTATTTTTCCGTTTCAGAGGCGGTAAAGGTGTTGCGACATCCATTGCAGTTGCAGTGGGCTTTAACTGGATGATTGGTCTTATCATTATCGCAATTTGGCTATTATTTGCCAAAGTTTTCAAGATTTCTTCACTCGCCGCAATCATAGCGCTTGGCACACTGCCTTTACTTTTATATTGGACTGGCTCTTCAACCTCAGTCACCTTAGTCTTCTGTTCAATATCAACCATCCTCATCTGGCGTCATCGCAGCAACATCCAACGTCTGCTAAGTGGCACAGAGGCTTAGCCGTTAATCGCTAGCGTTTGGGGCTCTGGTATTTAGATTTCAGCAGCTAAAAATATCACGCTGGAATTTTAACCAAATCTTCGAGTGACCAACGCGCCAATACATCAAAAACATCATCATCATCTTGCAAACCAGCGTCTAGTCTTAAAGCACCGGCATAGGCAATCATTACGCCATTGTCGGTGCAATACTCATGAGCAGGAAAGTAAGTTTTGCCCGAACGGCCCTCGGTCAACTTAGTCAACTCTTTGCGTAAGCACCTGTTTGCTCCCACACCACCAGCCACTACTAGTCGATAATAGCCAGTTTCGGTTAAAGCCCGGTCGCACTTGATGCGTAAGGTATCAACAACAGCCTGTTGAAATGCAAAACAAATCTCGGCTCGCAAAGCATCATCTAACGGCTGATTTTTTTGAACAATATTGAGTGCAGCTGTCTTCAAGCCACTAAAGCTAAATTCAAGACCAGGCCGATTCACCATTGGACGCGGGAAAACAAACCGTGACTCACTCACCTGATCCGCCAAAGCAGCCAATTCAGGCCCACCTGGATAAGGTAAACCTAGCAACTTGGCTGTCTTATCAAACGCCTCTCCAACGGCATCATCGAGAGACTCACCCAAAATCCGATAATCGCCAACAGCCCGAACGTCAACCAACATAGTATGACCACCAGATACTAGCAATCCCACAAACGGGAACTCTGGCTTATCGTCTGAAAGCATTGGTACTAACAAATGTCCCTCCATATGATGAACCCCAAGCAAGGGCTTATCTGATCCCCAAGCCAAACCACGCGCAATACTCGCACCCACCATTAATGCTCCAGTTAATCCAGGACCTCGGGTATAGGCAATTGCATCAATATCGTCTAAAGAACCAAATTCCAAAAGAATATCTTTGATCATCGGGGCTGCTTTAACAACATGATCTCGTGATGCTAATTCAGGCACAACTCCGCCATATTCACGATGTTTCTCAATCTGAGAATACAATCGCTGCCATATTTCACCGGTCTTAGTATCATAAATTGCGATGCCAGTCTCATCACAAGAGCTTTCTAGGCCCAAAACTTTCATATTTTCACCATAAACCCTAACTTATTTGCAATTCGCAATTGATATTTAATAAAGCCTCCTTATAATTGTCCGGCTCAAAAGCGGCGTGTGATTTTTTTCTTGCGCCAGAAATTCAACATACCGGATATTTGTTAATATGCCATCAGTTAAATTAAAGGACAACGAGCCGTTTGATTTTGCACTTCGTCGTTTCAAAAGATCTTGCGAAAAAGCCGGTGTTCTAACCGAAACACGTCGTCGTCAACATTACGAAAAGCCAACGGCCGTGCGCAAGCGTAAATCTGCCGCAGCAGTGAAACGTAACTTCAAGCGTATTTCCAAAGATTTCGGTACTCGTCGTCGCATGTATTAAGTTTCTGTCGAAATGTCAGAAGCTAATCTAAAGCTACAACTTCAGACTGATATGAAGTCGTCAATGAAAGCTGGCGATAAATCTCGTCTACTAGTAATTCGTACTATGCTTGCCGCAATCAAGCAAATCGAAGTCGATGAAAGAATTGAACTCGACGATGCTCGCATCGTCGGAGTTCTCGATAAGATGTTGAAACAGCGGCGTGAGTCAATCAGTCAGTTCACTACAGCTGGACGCGATGATTTAATCGCAATTGAAGAAGCCGAACTTGTCATTATCAAAGAATTTTTGCCAGAAGCTCTTTCTGAAGAGAAAATTGCCGCTTTAATTGAGCAAGCAATCAACAGCACTGGCGCTACTTCGATAAAGGAAATGGGCAAAGTAATGGGTATTCTTAAACCGCAACTACAAGGTCGAGCTGACATTGGGCAAGTCAGTCAATTAATAAAGTCCAAATTGACTTAACACAAAGGGCTGGTTACCAATGTCTAACGTATTTAAGTTTCTAGATCAGCAGCGTGCTGATCCCCCTAAAAAACCAGTGTCTAGCCGAATAGTTGAATTTGGCGAAATTTATACTGATTTTGGTCAACAGGAAGCAGCAGACCAATCCGATCGTTGCTTAGAATGCGGCAATCCTTATTGTGAATGGAAATGCCCCGTTCATAACTACATTCCAAACTGGTTGAAATTAGTTGCCGATGGCAATTTGATTGAAGCCGTTGAAATGTCCCATAAAACCAATAGCCTGCCCGAAGTGTGTGGCCGTGTTTGTCCACAGGATCGCCTGTGTGAGGGCGCTTGTACATTAGATGTTGGTTTTGGTGCTGTCACTATAGGCTCAGTCGAGAAATATATTACTGATACCGCCATTGCTCAAGGCTGGTCGCCCGACTTATCAGATGTTGTTGCCAGCGGGAAGAAAGTCGCAATAGTGGGTGCAGGACCAGCAGGCATTAGCTGTGCTGATGTGCTGACTCGCAATGGTGTCAAGGCAGTTTTATATGACAGAAATCCTGAAATAGGTGGATTACTTACTTTTGGCATCCCCCCTTTCAAACTTGAAAAAGACGTAATCACTCGTCGTCGAAGTATGTTTGAAGACATGGGCATTGAGTTCAATCTGAACTGCGAAATTGGCAGAGATATCATGTTCGAAACGTTGCTTGAAGAATATGATGCAGTTTTTCTCGGTATGGGTACTTATACCTCGATGAAAGGTGGATTCCCTGGGGAAGATAAGTCAGGCGTACATGAAGCCCTGCCTTACCTTATATCAAATATTCATAATCAAATTGATTTCGATATCCCTCAAAAACCTGAGTTTATCGATTTTAAAGATAAAAATGTCATTGTTCTTGGCGGTGGTGATACGTCTATGGACTGCAACAGAACAGCAATACGGCAAGGCGCAAAAAGCGTCACTTGTGTTTATCGTCGTGATGAAAAAAACATGCCCGGCTCAAAGAAAGAAGTCGCTAACGCGCGAGAAGAAGGCGTTAAATTTCTATTTAATCGTCAACCGATCGAAGTATTTGGTGACACGAAAGCCGAGGGTGTAAAATTTGTCTCCACTGAACTAGGTGATGCCGACGAAAATGGTCGTCGTGTCGCGCAAATAATAGAAGGTTCTGAACAAAGTTTAGAAGCTGATGTTGTTATTATTGCCTTTGGATTTCGACCTAATCCAGCCGACTGGTTCTCACCATCAGAAATTAACATAGATGCTGCAGGGAAAGTCATTGCACCAGAATTGCCAGTTAACCCTGGAGCTCATCATTTTCAGACATCCAATCCAAAAATCTTCGCTGGTGGCGATATGGTTCGAGGATCTGATCTCGTAGTGACTGCTATTTACGAAGGTCGCAAGGCGGCTGAAGGCATGCTCGATTATCTTGATATCTAGTTATTAAGTAATAGGAAACACTCGAATTGAAATTTACTCCACTTCAAAATGATCGTATGATCAAGGCGTTATTGCGCCAACCAACCGATACCACCCCTGTTTGGATCATGCGTCAGGCAGGTCGCTACCTACCAGAATACAGAGAAATAAGAAAAAAAGCTGGCGGATTTCTAGATCTTTGTAAGAATAAAGAACTCGCCTGTGAAGTCACATTGCAGCCCTTACGTCGTTTTGATTTAGACGCAGCAATACTATTCTCTGACATACTAACTATTCCAGATGCAATGGGATTAGGTCTTTATTTTAGTGAAGGTGATGGACCAAAATTCGAACGTCCAGTTCGCTGTGAACGTGATGTTGACCAATTGGGTGTCCCCGACCCATCAGAAACCCTGCGTTATGTCACAGATGCCGTTACTTTAGTTAGACAAGAGCTAAACGGAAAGGTACCTCTTATTGGCTTTAGTGGCAGTCCATGGACACTTGCAACCTATACGGTAGAAGGCGGTAGCTCTAAAGATTATCGTCATGTCAAAGGAATGCTTTATGAAAACCCTGCCGCGATGCATCGTCTTCTGGATAAATTAGCCCAATCAGTTGTGTTGTATTTGAACGCACAAATTGAAGCTGGTGCTCAGGCAGTTATGATATTTGATACTTGGGGAGGCGTGCTATCTCCGGAAGCCTATATTGAATTTTCGCTTCAATACATGCAGCAAATTGTATCTCAGTTAAAAAGTGATCATGACGGACAAAAAATTCCTATCACCCTCTTTACAAAAGGTGGAGCACAATGGATTGAAGCAACCGCCGACACTGGCTGCGACGCCATCGGACTAGACTGGACTATCAATATAAACGAAGCGAGACAACGGGTTGGAAATAAAGTGGCGTTGCAGGGTAATCTTGATCCTTGCACACTTTACGCATCACCAGATACGATTCGCAGTGCAGTGAAAAAGGTAATAACTGATTTTGGTTCTGGCCCAGGTCATGTATTTAACTTAGGTCATGGCATACACCCTACAATCAATCCAGACCATCTGAAAATTGTCGTCGATAGCGTGCATGAATATGGCTACGAGATTCGCCAATAGCGCTTGATGGTCGGCAAAGTTAGTTCGGCTAAGTCAGCTATTTGAATTAAAAAACTTCTTCGACTATTTGATCTTCACTTTCTGGCTCAGTTACCGACGACTGACCTAAACTATTATCCCTTGTCCTAGAAACAACAAGTTCCTTCGGTGCATTAGCGGTTCTAAAAATTTCGAATCGACTATTAACCGTATCGGGACCCGCTCGCTTTCCAGTATCCGCGTCAATTTTAACGGTTACCATACCATCAGGTTGTGGCTCAAGATCTTCGGGCATTCCACTTAATGCAGAGCGCATATACTCAATCCAAATTGGCAAGGCAGCCTTACCACCGGTCTCGCGTGAGCCCAATGGTTGCTGATTATCAAATCCAACCCAAGCTGTCGTAGCCACTTGGCTATTTAGACCACTAAACCACGCATCAACCTGCTCATTTGTGGTACCTGTTTTTCCACCTATATCTTTTCTACCTAAGACTTTAGCACGAACTGCTGTGCCTCTTTGAACCACCTCTCGCATAATCGATCTCATGATATAGGCATTTTGAGCCGTAATGACTCGTGGAGCGTATAGAATCTCAGGCACTTCAATCGATGCAAATTCTTCTTTAACGGCCAGAGTCTTTGCTTTTGAAGCTAATGCCAGCCCATTATCAACAGTCATACTCTCCTCAATAGGCGTTTCGATGAGACAATCTTCACAAACAATTCGGGGAATATTTTCGAATACAACTTCACCGGAACCGGAACCTGATTCAACTCGACTAATCAAATAAGGGTCTATCAAGTACCCTCCATTAGAAAACACGGCGTAACCACGAGCAATTTCAAGCGGCGAAAAAGCGCCACTTCCGAGTGCCAATGACAAATCATAAGGCATGTCTTCTCGCAAAAAACCAAACTTCTGTGCATAGTCAATCGCGAAACGCAGCCCAACTGATCTTAAAACTCTAATAGACACCAAATTGCGTGATTTAACTAAAGCCTCCCGAAAACGTGTTGGGCCATACACCCGACCCGAATAATTTTCGGGCCGCCAAGCAACCTCTAAAGAGTCATCGTCGAATACAACAGGCGCGTCATTAATAAGACTCGCCGTTGTAAAACCCTTTTCGAGTGCTGCAGAATAAACAAATGGTTTAAAATTCGAACCAGGCTGTCGCTTAGCCTGCATCGCGCGGTTAAACTTATTTTGAAAAAAGTCAAAGCCACCCACCATCGCTCGAATAGCACCATTGCTAGTGTCTAACGAAACTAGAGCGCCCTGAACTCGAGGCAGATCAGCAAGTAACCATTTATCATCTCGCTGTTCTAACCAAATAACATCACCTAACGTCAATACATCTGATACCTTAGATAGTTTGCCACCTAGTCTGTTGACAGTTATATATTTTCGAGCCCAATCAATGCCGCCCTTAAACAAGACTTCAACCTGCTCATAATTAGAAATTAAAACGGTTGCAGCTAATTCATTGACGGATAAAACCACACCTTTACGTAAATTACCGATACGCTCATCACTAAGAAAATCTTCTTCAAATGGATCATCCCCAATCAAACCTAAATCTATATTATCAATAACACCTCGATAGCCATGGCGACGATTGTAATCAAGCAATGCAGTTCTTAGCGCAGTGTTTGCAACGGCCTGCAGTTCACCATCAATACTGGTATAAACATCCAATCCCGTTTTATAGACATCATCACCATATTTTTCAAATAAGTCTGCACGAATAGACTCAGCAACATATTGCGCATCGGCCACCGTGCGAGTCGCATGTAACTCCGCAGTGACTTTTGCCTCTCTTGCCAAGGCATATTGCGCATCATCAATATAGCCTAGAACATTCATTCGATTTAGAATGTGATCACGCCTTATAAGTGCTCGCTCTGGATTAATGATTGGATTATATTTTGAAGGTGCTTTAGGTAGGCCAGCAATCATGGCTGCCTGCGCCAAAGAAAGCTCTCTCATCGGTTTATCGTAATAAACCTGTACCGCAGCTGCTAGTCCATAAGAACGATTACCCAAATAAATTTTATTCAGATAAAGCTCCATGATTTTTTCTTTACTCAGCTCTCGTTCCACTTTCAAAGCCAGCAATATCTCATTAAGTTTTCGGGTATAGGTTTTTTCTGAACTAAAAAAATAGTTTTTTACCATCTGCATGGTAATGGTACTGCCACCGCGAGTTTTTTCTCCCGTTGTTATTAACTGATAGGCAGCCGCCATTAAGGCCTGTGGATCGACACCAAAATGATTCCAATATTCACTATCCTCAGCAGACACAAACGCATCAATTATGTACTTAGGGATTTCCTCAAAAACAACGGGGATTCTTCTGTGCTCGCCAAATTCAGCCAGCAACCTATCATTTTTATCGTAAATACGCATCGGCACCTGGAGTTGAGTATCCTCTAAGTTTTCTATAGAAGGTAGATTAGGTACCAAAACACCAAAGACATAAAGTCCCATCGCCAGCATCGCAATTGACCCAGTGGCAAATAGCACTGATATTATTTTTACTAGCTTTCTCATAAATTTAAACTATACACAAAGTGACACACACGACTTATCTGGAATAACATTGACTTGAATTCGAGCCAATTATAGTTGAAATAAAATCATTTCGGACTTTATAGACCTACAACTCATTGCAGATTTAAATTATCACATAAAATTATTCAATATAGGCATATAATTGAACACAGACATATAACTGAGGAAACCCTGTGTTTTTAGCTCGAAAAAAACAAACACTGATTGGTTTAGATATTAGTTCAACATCCGTCAAGATAATGGAACTAAGCAAAACAGGATCTCGCTACCAAATCGAAGGCATAGCCGTTGAACCACTACCAGACAATGCAGTAGTCGAAAAGAACATAGTCGAAATTGAAGCCGTGAGTGAATGTATAAAGCGAGCGCTTCACAAGTCAAAAATTAAAAACAAAAATGTGGCGATTGCAGTTGCCGGCTCTTCTGTCATTACTAAAAGGATCACAATGCCTATCTCTTTATCTGCAGAAGAGATGGAAGGCCAGATACAACTCGAGGCTGATCAGTATATTCCCTACCCTTTGGAGGAAGTAGCCCTAGACTTTCAAATTTTAGGTGTAACCAAAAACAACCCTGAGACAGTTGACGTTCTTCTTGCCGCCTGTCGCCAAGAAAACGTTGATGACAGAATGGCTGCAGCAGAACTAGCTGGCTTGACACCAAAGATTATAGATATCGAAGCTTATACGATTGAATCAATATTTTCGTCAATGGCATCACAAGTGCCCAATGACAGTTCTAAAAAGACTATTGCCATTGCGGATATTGGCGCAACTATGACAAGCCTTAGTATCATCCAAGACCATAAACTCATCTACACCCGCGAACAAAGCTTTGGTGGCAAACAACTCACCGAAGAAATCATGCGTCATTATGGGCTGTCGTCTGATGAAGCGGAGCTTGCTAAGAGGCAAGGCGGGTTGCCTAAAAACTACGAATCAGAGCTACTTAATCCGTTCAAAGAAACAACCGTTCAGCAAGTTAGTCGATTCCTACAATTTTTTTATTCGACCGCAGGGGGTAATGATACAATTGATCATCTAATACTCGGTGGCGGAACGGCCTGCTTACCAAACCTAGCTGAATTAGCAGAGTTCCAAATTGGTGTACCAACGTCAATAGCCAATCCATTCATGGGTATGTCTGCGTCCAAAAAGGTGAATAAGGCCGCCTTTGAATCTGATGCACCGTCGTTCCTAATCGCCGCAGGACTCGCTATTCGAGGCACAAAATACCAATGACTGAAATTAATCTTTTGCCTTGGAGAGAATGGAAAAGACAAGAACAGAAAAAGCAGTTTGGACTGTGGTGCTTTTTATCACTCTTCCTTGCTGGTTCAATCATGGCACTTATTCACATGGAAATGGATAGAAAAATTGATTATCAGCTTTCACGAAATAATTATATTTCAAATGAAATTAATGAATTGAATAAACAAATCGAAGAAATTAGTGAATTACAAAAAGTTCGTCGTAGCCTACTTGAAAGAATGGAAGTTATTCAAAATCTTCAGCGTAGTAAGCCTTCTATTGTCCATTTATTTACTGAGATCGTCAGTACTGTGCCAAACGGTGTTTCTTTGCAAACGCTATCTCTAACAGGCGGCAACCTAGTGATTAATGGTGAAGCGGAATCTAATGCTCGAGTATCAACTTATATGAGAAACTTGAGTGATTCTGATTGGTTTAAAGACCCAAATCTGTCTGTTATACAAATAGAAGACAAAAAAGTAAATCGAATTAGTACCTTCACTCTGACCGTTAAACAGACATCACCAAATTTAACTGAAGAAAAACATAATGAAGGCGGCATTCATTAATGACTTTTGAAGATATTCAACATCATCTCGCGCCTGAAAACATAGGCCGAGCGCCCATTTCAGTCAAACTTTCAATGCTTTTATTAATTTTTATAGCCGTCATCGGATCTGGCCTGTATTTCGATACAAACGGCCAATTTGTCGAATTAGAACGGCATGAAAAAAAAGAAATTGAACTAAAAGATGAATTTAAGCTTAAGGCCAACAAAGCTGCAAAACTGGAAATATTTAAAGAACAGTTAGCAAAAATGCAGGTTTCATTTGGTGCGTTACTTCGCCAGCTACCTGAAAAAACAGATGTCGAATCACTGCTGGTGGATGTATCACAGACTGGATTAGCCAGTGGGCTTGAAATCAAAAAATTTAAACCCGGCGTTGAAAAAAAGAAAATATTTTATGCTGAGCTGCCAATAATACTCGAGGTCACTGGTTCATTTCATCAATTAGCTTCATTTATTAGTGGCATTGCTTCATTGCCTCGAATAGTCACGATACACGATTTAAATCTCGCCCCCATTACAAGCGAGGACAATACGCCTCAAAATAAACTGAGCATGTCAGCAATCGCTAAAACGTATCGTTATCTTCAGGTGGATGAGCAGTAATGTCTAAACTCAAAGATTTTCTTCGCCTCGCCACTATTTTAGTGTTTTGTGGATTCGTATCAGCCTGTAATCAGGGTCTGGCGGATTTACAACAATTTGTTCAGCAAACTATTAAGCAACCACCCGGAAGAATTGAGCCAATACCTGAGTTTCAGACTTATCAAAACGTTGAATACACTTCACATGACTTACGTGACCCGTTCAAGCTGGTTGACTTTAGACGCCCCGATGAGAATCAGAACACAATCAACACTATAGCCAACGGGCCTAAACCTAATATTAATCGAATACGTGAACCTCTAGAAGAATTCCCTTTGGACACATTACGTCTTAAAGGTTCCGTTACCCAAAATGGGGTAAAGTGGGGGCTAGTATTTGCCCCAGACAATACAGTACACCGGGTGATTAAAGGCCAATACATGGGGCAAAATCATGGACGCGTTATCTCTGTCACCGACCAGAACATTGAATTGACTGAAATTATTCCTGACGCACTCGGCAACTATATTGAACGTTCATCAGCCATAGCGTTGACTCAGTAGTGAGAATAAACTTTATGAAATCAGTGCTCTACAAAAATATCATGCATAAGATACTGAAAGCTTCACTCGGCATTATCATGCTACTAACGTTTGGTGCCAATAGCGCCATTGGGCGAAGCTTGGTAGGACTTGATTACACTATATTGACTGGAAATGCAGTACAGCTCGTTTTTACTTTTGATGGGGCAGCGACAGAGCCTCGAACATTCACTATCGATCAACCCGCACAAATTTCGATCGACTTTGCCAACACCTCAAACAAACTCCCACAAAGAAATTACCCGATGGGGATCGGTAACATTCAAAGTATCATTTCTGCATCGACTAAGGATCGTACTCGAGTTGTCTTAAACCTGACAAAAAAAACTACATTTTCAACAAAAGTTAGTGGTAACCAAATGACTTTGACGCTGGCCGATCCAAGTCAATTAAATGCCTTAATAGATAAAACTCAATCACAGCCAGTAACTAACGCCCCACTAACAAATTCACCAATAGGAATTGCAAAAGGCATTACAAATATCGACTTTAAACGTGGCGATAAAGGCGAGGGACTGATTATTGTCAACATGACCAACTCATCTATTAGGACCGATGTTTGGCGTGAAGATAACCTAATATATGTTGAGTTTGCTTCATCCCAATTACCAAAAGAGCTTCAGCGACGCATGGAAGTTGGTGATTTCGCAACCCCCATCAGTCACATTGATACTATTCAGGATGGCGACAATATCCGAATGACCATTGAATCAAATACTGACTTTGAACATTTAACTTATCAAACAGATTTAATTTATACCATCGAAGTGGCACCTTTTTCGAGCGAAGAAAAAGAAAGGCAGAAAAAAGAAAAGTTTGGTTTTACTGGTGAACGCTTTTCACTCAATTTTCAGGACATTGAAGTTCGCTCTGTTTTACAATTACTCGCAGATTTCACAGGTCTAAACCTAGTCGTCAGTGACTCAGTTACCGGCAACTTAACGCTTCGACTGAAAAATGTACCTTGGGACCAAGCTATGGACATTATTCTAAAAACAAAAGGGTTGTCACAGCGCCAATCAGGTAATGTTATTTTAATCGCACCTACTGATGAAATAACGGCCCGTGAAAAACTAGAGCTTGAGGCTAGGAAGCAGTCTGAAGATTTGGAACGACTTCGAACTGAGTTCATCAAAGTCAACTATGCAAAAGCTCAGGAAATGGCGGATTTACTGAAACAAAAAGACAACTCTATCCTGTCCGCCCGGGGATCTGTCAGCGTTGATGTTCGAACCAATACATTATTAGTAAAAGATATCAATTCAAGCCTAACCAGCGTCAGGCGATTGTTAACCGAACTCGACATCCCTGTTCGTCAAGTATTGATCGAATCCAGAGTAGTCGTGGCTAACGATGATTTCAGTAAAGAATTAGGCGCTAGGTTTGGTGTATCGAGTACTGATTCAAACTCTACTCCAGGTTTAGGTACGACAACCTCAGGGTCACTCGCCGGTGTTACAGCCGCAGAAGGTGGCCAGTTTACTCTGGGTGCAGGTGGATTAAATACAAACTTACCCGTTCAAAATGCTGCTGGCACCTTTGCCCTTGCCCTAGCTAAATTGCCATTAGGGACATTGCTGGAACTGGAATTATCAGCCGCTCAAATAGAAGGCCGAGGTGAGGTGGTATCTAGTCCAAGAGTGATAACATCGAACTCCCATACGGCCAGAATTGAGCAAGGCGTAGAAATTCCATTTTTCAGTGTTAGCGATGGGCAGGCAACTTTAAGCTTCAGAAAGGCGGTTCTGTCGTTAGAAGTCACACCTCAAATCACACCTGATGACCGAGTCATCATGGATCTTGAAGTACACCGAGATACGCAGGGCTCCTTGGTAACGTTTGGCACCGCCAACATTTCAGCGCCAACCATTAATACTCGTCGAGTTCAATCCCAACTGTTAGTCGATAATGGTCAAACTGTGGTTCTTGGTGGTATTTACGAGACTACTCAGACGAACTCCGTAACCAAAGTACCATTGCTGGGTGATATACCTATCTTGGGACAGCTATTTAGAACAACACGTAATGTTGACAATCGATCTGAGCTGCTCATATTTGTAACGCCCAAGATACTTCAAGGAGTAAATATAAACCTTCAGTAAAATCATGTTGATCGAACAATAAAAGCAAACTCAGTGCTGTTTTATTAATGCCAGATAACTAAGCCCCTGTTAGTTAGATTAATTATTCAAAACTAAAAATAGTACGATTCAACTAGAAATCGTAACAAAGCTGAAATTATTAACGCCTTAATATTATTAATTCTAGCAACTTCTAGTATCATATCGGTATGAGCAATCGCAACATCATTCTTATCGGTCCAATGGGGTCAGGAAAATCGACTATCGGTCATATCATGGCCAAAAAACTCAATCGTGAATTTCAAGACAGCGATCATTACATCGAACATAAAACTGGCGTGGACATACCCCGCATTTTTGATGTTGAAGGTGAATGTGGATTTCGAGACCGAGAAACACAGGCGCTGCAAGATCTCTTACAACACAGCAACCAAATCATTGCAACCGGTGGTGGCTCGGTGATCCGCGAAGAAAACCAAGCATTGCTGAAATCTAACGGCTTCGTCATATTTCTAGACACGTCTGTCAATCAACAAATGCATCGCCTGAGAAGAGACACAAAGAGGCCCTTGCTACAAACTGAAAACCCTCGTCAGCGGCTTGAAAGTTTGTTCGAAGTTCGCCGTCCGATTTATCTTGATCTGGCTGACTTAATTGTCAAGACAGACCGTCGATTAGCGCGCAAGCTAGCTAACGACATTATCATCCAACTACCTGACTCACTGAATTAGCTTATGGACCATAATCACACTCTGAACGTTGAACTTGGTGATAGAAGTTACCCTATATTTATTGGCAGTGGCCTTCTCCTTCAAGCAGAATTACTCTGCCGATATATCAAAGGGAGCACGGCACTGATTGTCTCAAACACAACGATTGCACCGCTCTATATAGAACAAATAAAAACTAATTTAGAAGCTCAAAACATTCAGCATGACTGCGTCATTTTAGAAGATGGTGAACAATTCAAAACCCTTGAAGCAGTCCAGATAATAATTACAGCGCTGTTAGAAAAAAAGCATAATCGACAAACCACTCTAATTGCACTCGGTGGTGGTGTTGTTGGCGATATCACCGGCTTTTCGGCAAGCGTCTACCAACGCGGCGTTAACTTCATTCAAATTCCAACCACTACTTTGTCTCAAGTCGACTCATCCGTTGGTGGAAAAACAGGCGTTAACCATATTTTAGGTAAAAACATGATTGGTGCTTTTCACCAGCCTCAATGTGTTATTGCCGATATATCCACGCTAAGCACATTGCCTGATCGTGAGTTCAGTGCGGGATTGGCAGAAGTCATCAAATATGGATTAATTCATGACGCAAAATTTTTCAAGTGGTTAGAACAAAACATAACTAAACTCATGGCGCGAGATAGCGACACAATTGCGCAAGCCATATTGATCTCGTGCCAAACGAAAGCCAACATCGTTTCTATAGATGAAAGAGAGTCTGGTATTCGTGCCATACTTAACTTAGGGCATACCTTCGGCCATGCAATCGAGGCAACCATGGGCTATGGTAATTGGCTTCACGGTGAAGCTGTGGCAACAGGCATGGTAATGGCAGTTGACCTATCTTATCGTCATCAGTGGGTCGATAACAGCTTAAGGCAACGTACTATTGAATTGCTTCAAAAAGCTAATCTACCAGTGACATCACCTCCCAACATGACGCTTGATCAATATATGAATGCCATGTCCATTGATAAAAAGGTAATCAATGGCACTATTCAATTTGTATTACTCAAAGGACTAGGCGAGGCAATTGTGACGTCTGATTACAACCCAGATTTACTTACAGAAACGCTCACTAATAGCTGACGCACCCATTTGGTGCGTCGAATTATCCCTAGCCGTTGTTTTCTATTATTGCTTTAAATAATTGAAGTTCAATGAGCTTCACAGGTATAATATTTGGTCAACTATTGACTCTTTTGCCGCACTGAGACAGGTATAAACTGAATGAGCACAAACACCAAACTCAAAGGCCTTTACCACCCTAGTTTTGAAAAAGATAGTTGTGGTTTTGGTTTAATTGCCAACATCGACGACAAGCCCAGCCATTGGCTCATAGAAACATCAATAGCCGCCCTCGCTCGACTCACTCATCGAGGCGCAGTGGCAGCCGATGGAAAATCTGGCGATGGCTGTGGTTTATTAATTAAAAAACCTGACTCGTTTCTCCGTCAAAAAGCAGCCGAACTTGGCATCAAATGTTCCGCAGAATACGCCGTTGCGATGATATTCCTCTCGCCTAGTGCCGATGAAACAGCGATATCAAAAGCCATTATTGAACAAAAGATTGCTGACCAAGGGTTAGATTTTGCTGGCTGGCGCGAAGTACCAACCGATGCTTCTGCCTGTGGCGAAGAGGCCCTCAAATCTCAACCCGCAATATATCAAGCCTACATTAATGCAGCCGAGCATCACAGCAATGCCGAGTTCAACCGATCGCTATACCTTGCACGTCGCGCCATAGGCAAAGCGCATGAAGCGTTGGAACAAAAAAGCATTAACGACCACTACTATATCACCAGCATGTCGTCTAGTGTCCTGTCGTACAAAGGACTCATCACGCCCGAAAATTTACCGATATTTTATCCAGATCTAAATGACGATTCGATGGAAAGTGCGATCTGTGTTTTCCACCAAAGATTTTCAACCAACACTTGGCCACAATGGAAACTCGCTCAACCTTTTCGTTATCTAGCTCACAATGGCGAAATAAATACAATTCAAGGTAATCGGAACTGGGCCAATGCCCGTGCCTACAAATTTAATTCTGACTTACTCCCGGATGTTAATGCAATTAAGCCGCTAGTTAACATGTCAGGATCTGACTCAAGCTCCATGGACAACATGCTCGACTTCCTACTCACTGGCGGTATGGATGTTTTTCGCGCCATGCGCTTACTAGTACCACCAGCCTGGCAAAATGTTGATCACATGGACCCGGCACTTTCAGCATTTTATGAATACAACTCGATGCATATGGAACCCTGGGATGGCCCTGCTGGCATCGTACTGACCGAGGGTCGTTATGCTTGCTGCGTCATGGATAGAAACGGCCTACGCCCTGCCCGCTGGGTAATGACCAAAGATCGTCATATTACGCTGGGTTCTGAAATTGGTATCTGGGACTATGCACCCGAAGATGTCATCGCTAAAGGTCGATTGAAGCCAGGAGAAATGATTGCAATCGATACAGAAACCAGCAAGTTTCTGTTATCGGCTGACATCGATAAAATGTTACAGGAACGCAACCCCTATGAAATATGGTTGCGCGACGGCCTAAAACGTTTGACTGCCAACCCTGCTCATACCAATCTCTCGGCATTAGCCATGAGTAAAGAAGTGCTTGCCCGCTTAGAAAAACAATTCCAAGTCAGCTATGAAGAACGCGACCAGATACTCAAAGTACTAGCACAAGATTCCCAAGAAGCAACCGGATCAATGGGTGACGACACACCATTACCCGTGCTGTCTAGACACCATCGGTCGCTATACGATAGTTTTCGCCAGCAGTTCGCACAAGTAACCAATCCACCCATTGATTCCCTGCGTGAAAAGATCGTGATGTCTCTCGAAACCTGTATAGGCCGCGAACACAACCTGTTCAAAGAAGGGCCTGAACACGCGAATCGTTTAAAAACGAGCTCACCTATTTTATCTGAAAGGAAGTATCTTGAGCTTTTATCCAAGCATAACGATGGCTATCCAAATGAAACCATCGATCTCAGTTACGACCCAGATAAAACAGATCTAAAACAAGCAATTAACGATATTGCTGACCAGGCAGAGAAAGCATCCCGACGTGGAATCGTAGTACTTGTCTTAAGTGACAAAAATGTTCCACAGAATCGTTTACCGGTGCATGCTGCGTTAGCCACTGGCGCCGTTCATCACAGGCTCTGTCATACAGGCGGACGTTGCGACACCAACATCATTGTTGAAACCGGTACCGCCAGAGACTCCCATCACATGGCCGTCTTAATCGGCTATGGCGCAACTGCGATCTACCCATACTTAGCGTATGCAAGCATTGTAGGCATGACGCGTAACGGTGAGCTACCCGATCTTCAATGCCCGAATACTGGCTCAAATTATCGCCGTGGTATCAACAAAGGTCTTTACAAAATTATATCGAAAATGGGCATTTCAACTATCTCTAGCTACCGTGGCGCTCAGCTATTTGAAATAGTCGGCATACACCATGAAGTCGTTGATATTTGTTTCCGTGGCACTATTTCACGAATTGAAGGTATTAAATTTGAAGACATCGAGAATGATCAAAAAGCCATCAATAAGCTGGCCTGGAATCCACGCAAGCTAGCCAGCCAAGGCGGATTACTAAAATATGTACATGACGGTGAATACCACGCCTATAATCCAGACGTAGTTAATACACTGCAAAATGCAGTCAATAGTGGTAGCTATGATGACTGGAAAATATATGCCAAAACAGTCAACAATCGTACACCCACCGCACTCAGAGATTTACTTAAGTTACGACCACAAACAGCCGTTGACCTAGATACAGTCGAACCATTGGAGAACATACTGATTCGATTTGACTCTGCCGGCATGTCACTCGGTGCATTGTCACCCGAAGCCCACGAAACACTTGCTCAAGCAATGAACCAACTCGGTGGACGGTCAAATTCAGGCGAAGGCGGAGAAGATCCCGCTCGATTTAAAGACGATCGAATCTCTAAAATCAAACAAATTGCATCAGGTCGATTTGGTGTAACTCCGCATTATTTGGTCAATGCCGAAGTGCTCCAAATCAAAATAGCACAGGGCGCAAAACCTGGCGAGGGTGGTCAGCTACCTGGCGATAAAGTGACCAAACTCATTGCCGAGTTAAGAAACTCAAAACCAGGTATTACCCTAATTTCACCACCACCGCATCATGACATCTACTCCATCGAAGATTTAGCTCAACTAATTTTCGATTTGAAGCAAGTTAATCCGCTGGCACTCGTCTCAGTCAAACTTGTCTCAGAAGCAGGCGTTGGAACAATAGCTGCTGGTGTTGCTAAATCCTATGCAGACTTAATCACCATCGCAGGCTATGACGGCGGCACTGGTGCCAGTCCACTAACGTCAGTCAAGTATGCTGGGGCACCGTGGGAACTAGGCCTCACTGAAACTCACCAAGTCTTGCGCGCAAACAAAATGCGAGACCGAGTTCGAATACAAACTGACGGCGGTTTAAAAACCGGATTAGACGTTATCAAAGCAGCCATCTTGGGTGCAGAGAGTTTTGGTTTTGGCACAGGGCCCATGGTCGCAATGGGCTGTAAGTATCTTCGTATCTGCCATCTCAACAATTGTGCCACCGGTGTTGCCACCCAAAACGTAACCTTAAGAAAAGTACACTTCGTAGGTAACGTCGAAAAAGTTAAGAATTACTTCCGTTTTATTGCAAGAGATGTTCGTGAGATTATGGCGTCTCTTGGAATAACCAAAATGGAAGATCTTATCGGCCGAACTGATTTACTTGAAGCCATCGAAGGCAATACGCCAAGCCAGAGAAATCTCAATCTCGAGCCACTCTTGTTTGATGGTGGACTCGACCCTTATTTGCCCCAGTTTTGCACCCAAAAACGTAATCAACCTTTTGATAAAGGCGAATTGGCCGAACAAATGGTGGTCGATTGCTTACCTGCAATCCAAAAGGGTAGCGGTGGCGAATTCCATTACCAGATCAAGAACATTCACCGATCAATAGGTGCCCGCTTATCGGGTGAAATAGCCAGAGTACATGGCAATCACGGCATGTCAGATAACCCTATCCACTTAAAACTATCAGGCTCGGCTGGTCAAAGTTTTGGAGTCTGGAATGCCGGTGGTCTCAACATGACACTCGAAGGTGATGCCAACGATTATGTTGGCAAAGGTATGGCTGGTGGCAAACTTGTTATTGCTCCACCCAAAAACAGTCACTTCAAAACACAAGACTCAACCATCATTGGTAATACCTGCTTATACGGCGCAACGGGTGGCAAACTACTCGCTGCGGGCTTAGCCGGAGAACGCTTTGCGGTAAGAAACTCGGGTGCTCACGCAATGGTCGAAGGGATTGGTGATCATGGCTGCGAATACATGACTGGCGGCATTGTGACTATTCTTGGTAATACGGGCATTAATTTTGGCGCTGGTATGACAGGTGGAATTGCTTATATACTTGACCTTGACAAAAACTTTGTTGATCGCGTTAATAAAGAACTCATCGATATCCACCGTATTACTGACGAAAGCATGGAAAGTCACGGTGTTTATTTGAATGAAGCCATTCAAGAATACGTGGCCGAAACTGGCAGTGAATGGGGGCAATATATCCTCGAAAACTTCAATCACTTCAAACGAAAAATATGGATGGTAAAACCAAAAGCGGCTGAATTTGATTCGTTGTCAGTTACGTTACAAAAAAATGCCAGCTAAGTAAGGGACGTCACTCAAACTAATGGCTGGTAAAATCCCGCGCCTATTTATTGATGACCTACTCAACCGAGTTGATATTGTAGAAGTAATCGATGCTCGTGTTCCCCTGAAAAGAAAGGGTAAAGAATACTGGGCCTGCTGCCCTTTTCATGGCGAAAAATCAGCGTCGTTTTCGGTTAGCCAAAACAAACAGTTTTATCACTGTTTTGGCTGCCAGCAGTCCGGTAATGCCATCAGCTTTTTGATGGAATACGACCATATGGAGTTTGTTGAAGCGATTGAAACACTCGCCCAGATAATAGGATTAGAAGTGCCCTATGAGCAAGGTCAGGCTCCTTCTGCACCCACCCATAGTTTTGAGCCGCTGTATGAATCTTTAGAGCAATGTTCAAATTACTTCCAATCACAGCTAAAGCTAAACCCACTTGCCATTGAATACCTCAAACAACGTGGTATTAGTGGCGATATTGCACGTGATTTTGCCATTGGTTTCGCTCCCAAAGGCTGGAACAACCTAACAGGCAACAAAAAAACACTGACCGAAGCAGGCATGCTCATCGAAAAAGACAACGGCCAGCCCTACGATCGTTTCCGTCATCGTCTAATGTTCCCCATTCGTGACCGTCGAGGCAGAACTATTGCCTTTGGTGGACGAGTGATCGATCCAGAAGATAATCCCAAATATTTGAACTCACCAGAATCTCCAGTGTTTCACAAAGGCAGTGAAATATACGGTTTATTTGAGCTCAAAAAGGGAACGAATAATATCGATCACATTCTCATCACCGAAGGCTATATGGATGTCATTGGGTTAGCCCAACACGGCGTGAAAACGGCAGTTGCCACACTAGGCACCGCCATAAACAATGAACAAATTGAAAAACTATTCCGCAGCAGCAAATCATTGATTTTTTGTTTTGACGGTGACAATGCCGGCAAAAAAGCAGCCTGGCGCTCACTCGAACAATGCTTGACCTCTTTAAAAGAAGGTCGTATCGCGCGGTTCTTATTTTTACCCGAAGGACACGACCCCGACAGTTACATACAAGAATTTGGACAACAGGCTTACCTTGGCGAAATTGACAAGGCCGCCACGCTCAGCGAATTTTTATTTGATACGTTGACAGCGGAATGCGATATTTCGTCCCCTGAAGGCAAGGCGATGCTGCTAGATCGTTTGGACCCCTACGTCAAACAGATACCGTTACAAAGCCTAAAGGACCAAATACTCAGCAGAGCCGAGGGGCTAACCTCCGATAAACACGAGGCCCGACTTCAAAAATTGCTATCGCGTAGCAACAATAATCATGAAACCAGAATCCTGCCACCCGAACAAACCTGGACACCCACCCGACTCGCCATCAATTTGTTACTGCAAAAGCCAACATTGGCGAGAGGTTTAGGCAATCAATACGAACTATCAGAAACCAAAATACCCGGCATTGACCTGTTACTCAAAATTTTAGATCGAATACAAGATGAGCCCGAAATCAGCACCCAAAATTTACTTCAACGATTTCAGGGTGATGCTCATGAATCACATTTATATCAGTTGGCTGCAATGCGCCCTCAGATAGAAGACGAAGCCAGTTTGGACAAAATGTTTCAAGACTGCCTCAACCGTCTCCAGAAAGAATACATAAAATATCGCAGAAACCTTTTAATCAAAAAACTACAAACAAATGGATCTATTTCAGAGTCAGAGAAAACTGAACTCAAACAATTGTTCACTATTCAGTAATTTGTCATTGTAAAACCCTCAAAAACCTTGAAAAATTGAGATAAGATCTTATATACTGAAAGATTACGCTGTCATATTCCATCATCGTCGAGGCACCATGGATAAAGATCAACAATCACGTCTTAAAGAGCTCATTGCAAAAGGCAAAGAGCAAGGATTTTTGACCTATTCTGAGGTTAACGATCACCTGCCAGAAGGTATTGTCGAACCAGAACAAATTGAAGATATCATCAGCATGATTAATGACATGGGTATTAAAGTCCATGAATCAGCACCTGCAGAAAGCAATGATATCTTAAACGACAACGAAACTGAAACGGATGAAGACGCCGCCGAAGAAGCCGCTGCCGCACTGGCATCACTCGACAGTGAATTTGGCCGAACGACTGATCCAGTGCGCATGTATATGCGTGAAATGGGTACGGTCGAGCTACTCACCCGTGAAGGTGAAATAAAGATTGCTCGCCGCATTGAACACGGCCTAAACCAAGCCATGAGCTCACTCGCACGCTATCCCGATACGATGCGAATGATCATCGACAAATACAGCGCAGTGCGTGAAGAAGAAGCTAAGCTAACGGACTTACTAGTGGGCTATGTCGATCCTAATGAAGATCCAAACGCCATTCCAATGCCTGCAATTTCACAAGTTAGCGATGATGACGAGGATGATGAGGAAGTTGTAGAAGACACCGGTCCTGATCCAGAAGAAGCAGAAAGACGCTTTGTGATGATCGAAAAATTCTTTCAAGACGCAATGGACGGACATGAAAATAATGACTTTCTAGTCTATGAAAGCAATATGAGCAAGGCTGTTAATGAGCTAATGCTGATTAAACTACTGCCAGCCTTTGTCGAAAAACTGGGCAATAACCTAAAAGACGTCATCAACCGTATTCGAGTCAATGAGCGCACCGTATTAGAAATCTGTGTCAGACAGTCTAAAATGCCGCGCAATATTTTTATTGAGACATTTCAATCAAATGAATCCGATCTTGATTGGATTGATAGCCATATCGCCAAAGGCGAAAGCTATAGTGAAGAGCTAACTAACAACAAAGACGAAGTGCTCCGTCACCAAAAACGATTACGCACAATAGAAAGAACTTCAAACTTGACTGTGTTCGAAATCAAAGAAATCAATCGAAAGATGTCAATTGGGCAAGCCAAAGCTCGTCGTGCTAAAAAAGAAATGATTGAAGCCAATCTTAGACTGGTAATTTCGATTGCAAAAAAATACACAAACCGTGGCCTACAATTCCTTGACCTTATTCAAGAAGGCAACATCGGCCTAATGAAAGCCGTCGATAAATTTGAATACCGTCGTGGTTACAAATTCTCGACCTATGCCACTTGGTGGATTAGACAGGCTATTACTCGATCAATTGCGGATCAAGCCAGAACCATCCGTATACCTGTTCACATGATCGAAACAATCAATAAGCTTAATCGTATCTCGCGCCAAATGC
Organism: Gammaproteobacteria bacterium; assembly: GCA_047629275.1. Classification (GTDB taxonomy): domain Bacteria; phylum Pseudomonadota; class Gammaproteobacteria. The sequence continues at coordinate 931 of JBLHWR010000005.1, read as the reverse complement.
TGCAAGAACTTGGCCGCGAACCACAGCCTGACGAGTTAGCAATTCGTATGGAGTTACCCGAAGACAAAGTCCGTAAGGTACTGAAAATATCGAAAGAGCCTATTTCAATGGCAACTCCAATTGGTGACGACGAAGACTCTAATCTAGGCGACTTTATTGAAGACACCAATGTGGCATTACCATCAGACACAGCAACCAATGCGGGGCTATCAGAATCTACTAGAGAAATTCTCTCAAGCCTAACGCCACGAGAAGCCAAGGTTTTACGCATGCGTTTCGGTATCGATATGAATACTGATCACACATTGGAAGAAGTAGGAAAGCAATTTGACGTAACCCGAGAGCGTATTCGTCAAATCGAAGCCAAAGCATTACGCAAGTTACGTCACCCAAGCCGCTCGGAACAACTCAGAAGTTTTATTGACGCAGATTAAGATTCCTATACAATCCGCACACTCTAAAATTTCCTGCGCTTTTAAAGTATTAACGCAGGAATTTTTTTCGTCAACTAAGGCGGAAAAATGACAAGAAAAAGGGCCTGTAGCTCAGCTGGTTAGAGCAGTGGACTCATAATCCATTGGTCGTAGGTTCAAGTCCTACCAGGCCCACCATAAAAATCAAAGGGTTACGTTAAGTTGTAACCCTTTTTTTATGTCTGAAGCTTCTTGGTGTAACTCAGGTGTAACTTTCAATCTATGTTTGCCTGTTAATCCTCAAGCTATGCTCATCTGAAAACCTAAAGCTTCTACATCATGCTTTTAAGTGATTATCTTTAAACGGTATAAATAGGTTAATTCATCAGAGTCCAAACGCTTCGTTTTGGAGATATAAAAATATAGCTACCGGGTCGTTCACTAGACTATGAAGCTCTAGACTTTTGACCCGCCCCCGCACTAATTTAAAAACATGAGTCGACGTTGCGACAATTAAA
>JBLHWR010000004.1:0-41163 GCA_047629275.1 Gammaproteobacteria bacterium | reverse complement strand
GAAAGTCTAGGCAATTAATTTAAACTATTGCTAACAAGTAACCGTCAAAGTTGTGAGGTTCTTTTATCACTTGTCTTATCCCCCTGGAGGGAGAAATGAAATATTCATATGCCAACTATTACAAAAACACAAAACAAGACAATGTAATGCATCAAGTGGCTGACGAACTCTTCCCTGAAGGAAAGTGCGAGAAAGCGTTTGACTCGATTACACAATGGCCAGATTACAAGCAGACGAATTTGATTTCATTAGATGATTTTGCAAAGCAAATGGGTGTTAGCAAAGTTTTTTATAAAGACGAATCCACTCGTTTAAACCTAGGTGCTTTTAAAGCCTTAGGTGGCGCTTATGCTGTTCAGCATGTGTTAGAAGCACGTGCTGCTGTTGGAGACGATTCACCTCTGACTGTCTGTACTGCAACCGATGGAAATCATGGTCGTTCGGTATCTTGGGGTGCCCAAAAAAAGAACATTCCTTGTCATATTTTTATCCATGCGGGTGTTAGCGAGGGTCGCGCAAAAATCTTAGCTGCCAATGGCGCCACAGTTCACCGAGTTAATGGCAATTATGATGATTCGATTGCCGCTTGTATTAAAATGGCCGATGAAAATGGCTGGCAGATCGTTTCTGATACTTCTTGGGAAGGCTATCGTGAAATACCAACACAAATAATGGCGGGTTACACCGTATTAGCTGCCGAAACAATCGAACAATTAGAAGCTCAGAAAGAAACACTCACGCATATTATTTTACAAGCCGGTTGTGGCGGAATGGCGGGTGCATTATTGGCTTACTTTTGGAAATATTGGCGTGACGATTTACCTGAGGTGATTATAATGGAATCTTATATGTCAGATTGTGTGTTAGAGAGCATGCAGCGCGATGAAATATATTTAGTCGATATCGTTGAGGAAACCATAATGGCCGGTCTTTCTTGTGGTGAAGTGTCTGAATTAGCTTGGCCAATATTACGCCATGGTGCAAGCCATGTTCTCACCGTAGGCGATGAAGGTGTCAAACCAATGATGCGTTATTTAGCGAAGTCAGAAGGTGAACGACCCAATATTGTTGGTGGAGAATGCTCTGCTTCAGGTTTGATTACTTTGAAGACGATGATAGATAACCCAGAACTAGCGAAGTCAGCCAATATTGATAAAAATTCCGTGGTTCTAATGATTGGGACTGAAGGTGCAACTGACCCTGATTTATATAAAGAAATTGTCGGCTAGGATAGTCATTACTATGCATTTATGGCTCTATTTTAAAGGTTGTTTGTAAAGGTTAAATGAATGAAAAAAATTAATTACGAATTACTAGCCCGTGACCATGTCAAGCAACTCGGTTTAATCGTGTTGCAGTCAGATGTCACTATCGAAGATGAATTTCGTTATTATTATGCAGGCCAAGATGTTAGTTTATTCGTCAATAGGATACCTTTTGAAAATGAAGTAACAACCGAAACCTTGAAACAAATGGAAGGATACTTGGGTAAAACCATGTCTTTGTTCCCATTAGAAACAGAATTTGACTCAGTAGGTTATGGCTGCACATCAGGCTCACTTCATATAGGAGGTGATAAAATAGCGCAATTAATAGCCGCAGAACGCCCGACCAAATCCGTGTCTAATCCACTGTGGTCTGCATTAGCTGCTTTTGATGCAGTTGGGGCCAATAATATTGCGTATCTTGGACCCTATAGTGAGAAAGTTTGTGCTGGGATGATTGACCACTTTGTTCAAGCCGGAGTCAATGTAAGCGCATCCGCCAGTTACGACGAAGTAGAAGATCGTTTCGTTGGCAGAATTTCACCCGAGTCTATCCAACGAGATGCAATTAACCTAGTAAATGACAACCCACAAGTTGAAGCTGTTTTTGTTTCTTGTACCAATATGAAATGTGCTCACGTCATTGCTGAAATTGAAAAGCAAACGGGCAAAGTAGCAATTTCTAGTAATCTCGCATTAGCTTGGCATATGGCACGCTCAATTGGATTAACTCTGGGTGCTGAAAAAGGCAAATTATGCCGATGAAAAATAAAATAACCCGCTTATGTCAAGCTGTGATTTTAATACTGTAATATTAGAAAAACGTTAGTTTTTTTACTGGAATAATTAGCCAGCCTATTCGCCAAAATTTCTTGCATCAACGTCGCAAAAACGCAACCCAGCGCCAAAAGTTAAGAAGCGATGAGAGCGATGCTGCGACATAAGTCCAAGCTGCAGCACGCAGTATAGAGCGAGCTGCCGGCACTTGTTTTTCCGACAGATAGCCAGTTGACAGTAAGGGCAACGCCTTTTTAAAACTAGCGTCGATCTCCACTGGCAGCGTCAACAAGTGCATCAACAAAGCAAAACCCATCACCAGAATTGCACCTGTGATATTCAGTAAGGCTGCCGATGGAAGTTTTGTTATCAAAACGCTGAATGGTGCAGCGAACAGTAACAACGATCCAACCCGTTGGGCCCATAACGCACTTGAAGCAAGACGAGTACGCATTAGAAACAGTGGCTCTGCCCTAGCATGCTGAAAAGCGTGCCCACATTCATGCGCCGCAACTGTTATAGCGGTCAAGGTCTTGCCTTCAAACTTGTCTTTTGTTAGACGCACTGCTCGCGCCATAGGGTCATAATGATCACCTAACTCGGTCACTTCAACCTTGACTTCCTGCAACTCATAACGGTCTAGCAGATGTCGCGCCAGTTCGCCGCCAGTACCAAGAAAATTGTCTTCCGGCACGCGGTTATAGCGCTTCAGGACTGAGTTAATCCAGAACTGAGGAGCATAAATTAATATTATAACTAGAGCAAAAGTAACTAGGTATATCATCGTTATAGCTTAATCTTTCGTTTTAAATAATGCCAGCCAGATCATCCATAGTGACCATTCAAAGCAGTTGATAGGTCGATCTAACAAAGAAAATGCCAAGCCATTACTTTATAAGTGTTTGTTATTAAAGAGCACGATTTGTGCGATTAACAATCGTTTCTCGGTGTATAATATAAAGCCCGCTACCAACAATAAGGGCTGCTCCTATCATTGCATAGATATCAGGGACATCGCCCCATATTAAAAAACCCAAAGTTGCAGACCAAATTAAAGCGGTATATTCAAAGGGTGCAATCAGCGAAGGTGACGCAATAGAATATGCCTTAGTGAGGCAAAATTGTGCAATGACCCCAAAAATTGTAATCGACGCAATAAGCCCCAGAGTTTGTAAATTAATAGGCTGCCATATCCAAAACTGCGGTACAGCAAGAACAACTGCGAATCCGAATAAAGTATAAAAAAGCATGGTACTGGTGTTCTCAGTTTCTCCCAGTATACGAGTGATATTGGCAACAAGCGCCCAACCAAAGGCGGCAGCTAGCATCATTAACATTGGCCATTCAATGCCGGACGTCGGGTTAGTAATGAATAACACTCCAATAAAACCAACGATGATTCCAAAACTCCTTCTTAGCCCTACTTTCTCGCCTAAAATGGGTACAGACGTAATAGCTAGAAATAAAGGAAAGGAGAAAAATAACGCAACAGCCGTCGCAAGTGGCAAATATTTCAACCCACCGAAAAAAAAGATCCATGACAAAATATTTATAACGGTGCGCACCAGTAATAAACCTGGACGTTTGACGCGTCTTGAAATGCGCTCTCCCGTCGCTATTGTACTCACGCCAAGGAAGGCCATGCCAAATAAGCTTCGTAAAAAAAGAACCTGTATTACAGCTAATTCAACGGTTAGCCATTTAATCCCAGCATCTTGAATTGAAAAGCAAAGCCCCCCAATAATAGTAATCGTTATACCAAGAGAGACGCGATTACTGCGCGTAGAGATGCTGTTTAATGGTATAGTTAATTTTTGCATAACAGTGACTAAAATACGACAACTGATTATGTACCACACTTTGACAAAAGGTCATATAGTTTTAGTTGCCGTAATGCAACCTATAGCTTAACTTTTAAACCATACCGTCTTAAACGGTTTTTCTTATAGAGGTTTTGGGCCCTTCGACTCTAAGTAGTTTTTATACCGAGTGCTTGTATCAATGGCACCACAAATTATGCTATTTGACCAAAACCAATTAGGCCAGCTCAATTGATGCTTCGTGTTAATTAATGTCACATTATGGCGCCGATTATCAGTTGCATTGCTCCCTAGAGTGATTGATTTAACCTTTAACCTTAGGTTGGTTGATGACTGTTCATTTTGGTTAGCCATTGCAAATGAAAAGCCTTATTAACTTGATCCCAAGCTTCATTTAAATTACCGTTATTGGCTGCTTCTGAGGCGCGGGTAACTTGAATTCTATCAAGTAATTCAATGTCTTGCTGATTCACTTCGTTCAACACATCTTGCAGAATCGATCGCTCGTCAACAAAATCATCGCTTGCCGCTTGCTCATTCACAACATAGACCGATAACGACTCAGTGCTAAAGCAAGCCTTTTGAGGCTTAACCACTATCGTTTGGACCCAGCAAGGATCGACAAAGAAAAGGGTGTTTGGAAAAATACAAAACCATTGCTGGGTACCCTGCTTTTCGGGCAAAAGGCCATCGAAATGGGGTAGCTTTTTAGTTGTTTTAGCAGGCTTGTTACTGGCGCCATTAGCCAGCCTTAAGCCGAGAATACTATCGGATACAAACAAGTTTTCTTGGTCAATAGCTGATTCTAAGGTACAGGCTTGAGAATGGACAAAAGGCACGTGATAACCATCAAGAAAGTTGTCTACCGCGAGCTTCCAATTCACGTCACCGGCATAGTCTGTTGTGCTGATCTGATGCATGTGTTCGTTTGAATAGTCTTTTAATATTTTATCCAGTGGCTTGATAAAGTCCTCAAATGGTTCGGCATCAGCAGAAATATTAACGAAAATAATGTCCCACCAAATTGAAAACCTCACCGGTATTAATCCTTTACCCTCTTTATCTTCATTACTGATAGGTTTATTGTCACTGCGATAAAATCTTGGCGCGCTCAGTAAGCTTCCATCAAGCTTAAAACTCCATCGGTGATAAGGACAAACCAATGTCCGTTTATTACAGGGTTTATCTACTAATGGTGAACCTTTGTGACGGCAAACATTATGAAAAACGCCAATCTCGCCCTCTTTATTTTTCAGTACAATCAGGGAATGTCCCGCAATATTTATAGGTAAAATGTCTCCTGGCTTCTGAAGTTGTTGCCCACATCCTACGCTAGCCCAACCTTGCGTAAATAAAACATCGCATTCCGTTTCAAAAACTTCATCATCTTTAAAAACCTTTGCAGGCAGACCTCTTTTCGCTACTTGCTCTAATGGAATTTGGTTAATATTGATCATCATTAAGATACCCTAAAACTGTGTTGACTTTTAAAGAGTCGTGGATGGAGGACATTACGTATTATTATTTGAGCTGACTTTAGACAACCTTACCCTAAGCTCCTTCAAATTATGATTTAATTTTATTTAATTGATAGAATAATATACACATTAACTCTAAGGGATTAGATTTGATAAAACTTATTGTCACAGTTTAGAGTAAATCAATAAGAATTTATTTCCACAAACGCGTTACATTTGCAGTACAATTACTTGCTATGAACCTTAAGAAAACAACCACTCTAAATTTGCGTGTCGATCCCTGTATCAAGGAAGCTATCCGGGAAGCCGCAAATCGAGACCATCGAAGCATTGCCAACTTAATTGAAGTTTTAATACGTCAACATTGTGACGATGTGGGCATACCGATACCTGAACAACACTCCCTCTTTCTGGATTGCACCAGTGAATGAAAAAACCATTCGCACGCTAGTTGAAGCTGGTGCTATTAAAAAAGTATGCATCATTGCTGATGGTGCAACTATCCATGTCGATGTTTTTACCCAATCAGGGGCTACCACTGCTACCACCAACAAGGGTACGATTAAGACTTGGGCCTCGTTGGACTCGAGCGCAAAATGGGTTCGTAATCTTGGTGTTGGCTCTGCTCATCTAGAAATCAGCCGATGGTTACCGGAACAAAAGCGCATGGCTTTATAACATTGAATTTAAACGCTTCCGGCTAGCGCTTGAAACTAAACACTCTACCAAGCTTGGTTTAAATTACGTCCAGCTTGTAAAATCTATTAAGATCATTTCGAGCTGTGCCCAAAATAACAAATTATTAAGTCCACTTAAAAATAGTCTCTCCTTAATTTAGGATATTGAATTAAGAAAATCAGCAACGGCGCATATTTTTTTATCATTTGGGTAACTTAATTAGGTTTTGAAAAACATCAATTTTTGAAAAGCACCCTACCGTTATCTTTTTTTTGAATGCACCTTGTGATGAAAAAGCTTTGACTTTCTTTCGGTATTGGCAAATTAACATTATTTATTAGTCTTTTAGAAGAAACGAAAGTATTATAATTAACGATATTCTTTTTTTCTTAAAGAAAAATCAGACTTTCTCTATATTTTTCAATAAATTATAAATTTTAAATAATTCCTTTTTAACTTGCGGTATGCGCATTCTTAAAAGATTAGGAAAATTATAAAGGTGTTTTAAGTAATGTTCATGACAAAAAGACAAAGCAGCATTCTGGATTTGCTAACACTCAATGGACAAGTTCTGGTTGACGAGCTTGTTAATGAGTTTGGTGTTACTCCTCAAACTATTCGGACAGATCTAAATGAACTGAGCAAAGCTAATAAAATTACTAGGGTGCACGGTGGTGCCAGACTAATAGATGGCCGAGCCAATGTAGAATATGAAGCTAGACGTCAGATTGCAGCGCCCCAAAAAGTACTGATAGGAAAAGCGGCATCCAAAATTATTCCTAATAACACGTCACTTTTTATTAATATAGGTACCACTACAGAGGCATTTAGCGATGCTCTAATTGATCATAAGGGCCTAATGATCATTACTAACAATATTAATGTTGCCAGTAGATTGAGATTATTTAAGGAGAATGAAGTAATTATTACTGGCGGCGTAGTTAGGCCTTCAGATGGTGGTATTGTTGGAGAAGCAGCGGTCGATTTTATTGAAAACTTTAAAGTTGATTACGCTATTATCGGCACTTCAGCCATTGATTCTGACGGCTCACTTTTAGACTTTGACTTTCGTGAAGTAAAAGTTGCACAAGCTATTATTAAAAATGCCCGTCACGTTATATTACTTGCCGATTCCACTAAATTAGCACGAAGAGCACCTGTCAGAATTGGCCACATCTCTCAAGTTGATACTTTTATTACCGATATTATTGTTGACGATGAACTTCGTGAAGTCTGTATAAAGGCCAAGACCCAACTCATCGAAGTTCAAACCTAATAGTTTCCACAATCAAAATAAAGCAGAAAACCTCTTGATAAGCATCACTAAAAGCAGGCGCCCTCGGTTAAATAACACCCTAAATGACACCAAACCATTAACCATCAATTTCTAAATTGCACCATCCGACAATTATCAAATATTTTTCCCTAAATACTTTTTCATAGAAAATATAACAGTGCCAACCGCCACAATAATTAGTTTATTTTAATCAGCTAATTGTTAAACCTGGGCCTAAATAAAGTGCCCTATTAAAAAAAAACTTCTTCAAAAATGTTGCTTCACAAAATTAAAACTAAAATTGAATAATTTATAATTGGCTTTCGTTTGACATTCATTTAAGTTTCGATTAGCTTGTTTTTTCTAATAAATCTATTTACCAACTATACTCAAAATTTCTTAAGGAGTAGCTTCATTGTCTGAAATAGACGATATTTTTGTCATTGGCGGCGGTATCAACGGTTGTGGTATTGCACGTGATGCTGCTGGACGTGGTTATTCTGTTCGCCTTGCTGAAATGAATGATTTAGCCAGTGGCACCTCCTCCTGGTCTTCTAAACTTATTCATGGTGGTTTTCGCTACTTAGAACACTATGAATTTAAGCTGGTACGTCAAGCGCTGGGCGAACGAGAAACACTTTTGAAAATGGCCCCACATATTATTTGGCCATTGCGATTTGTCTTACCTCATCACAGTTCAATGCGTCCCGCCTGGCTTTTAAGACTGGGCCTTTTCTTATATGACCACATGGGCAAACGTGAGTTATTACCCGGTACCAAACAGGTAAACTTAAGAACTGATCCAGTTGGAAAACCCCTCAAGGCTTTATATTCGAAGGGATTTGAGTACTCTGATTGCTGGGTAAATGACGCACGACTAGTGGTATTGAATGCACAAGATGCTCGGGAACATGGGGCTATTATTGAAACCCACACTAAAGTTGTATCGGCACTAAAAGAAGAAGGACATTGGTCTATATCGACCAAAAACTGTCGCACTGGTGAAATATCAATACATAAAGCCCGTTTACTGGTAAACGCTTCAGGCCCTTGGGTTGATAAGGTATTAGGTGAAGCGCTGGATAGCAAAAGTTCAAATAATGTTCGCCTTGTTCAAGGCAGCCATATAGTTGTTCCTAAAATTCATGATCATGATAAAGCCTATATTTTTCAAAATGCAGATGGCCGTATAGTTTTTGCTTTACCTTACGAGCAAGACTTCACCTTAATTGGAACAACAGACCAGGATTATCATGGTGATCCCAGTGATGTGAAAATTACAGAGTCCGAAATTGCCTATATTTGTTCATCTGTGAGTGAGTATTTTGAAAAACCAATTAATCCAGATGATATCGTTTGGTCTTATTCAGGTGTTCGCCCACTTTACGATGATGGTGCGAGTGAAGCACAAGAAGCGACTCGTGATTATGTTCTTCGAGTTGATGGTGATGATTTGCCCGTTATCAATATTTTTGGTGGAAAAATAACTACTTATCGAAAGTTGTCAGAATTTATGATGAACAAAATTGAAGCATTAATAGGCACCCGATTGAGTGCTTGGACAGCTTCTTCAAGTCTTCCCGGTGGTGATTTTGATGTATCTGATTTTAATACACTAGTGGTAAAGCTTGAGGATGAGTTTAAATTTTTAAATTCGACACTGGCAACAAGACTCATTCGATCTTATGGAACGAATGCTTGGACCATAATGAAAGGTGCTTCAAACATTGGGGATATGGGGCAAGATTTTGGTGGTACCTTGTCTGAACGTGAAATTGAGTACTTGATGAAACATGAATGGGCAGAATGTGCAGAAGATGTGGTATGGCGAAGATCTAAACTGGGTATTCGACTGAGTGCAAAGGAAATTTCAGTCATTGAAGATTGGATGAAGCAGAAGTCTCAATCTGATCAATGTGCAGAAAAACAAAGGAGTCTGAATTGTTAGAACTGCAAAATTTGAGCAAAAAAGTGGGAAGTTCGATCCACAAAAGAGGCCTCAGAAGGTTCAATGAAAGGTACATTGCAATATACCGAAGAAAAAGTAGTCTCTTCAGATTTCCGAGGCATTAGCGCATCTTCAATTTTTGATGCTGACGCAGGTATTGCACTAGATGACAGTTTTATTAAGTTGGTTTCTTGGTATGACAATGAATATGGTTATACCTGCAATATGTTGCGATTAGCTCAACACATTACGGACTAAATTTAAGAGCTAAATCAAAAGTCCAAGTCAGTGGAGGATTAAAATAGGAACGGTTATTCACCCTTTAACTGACATTTAAGAATCAATGGGGTTGCAAGTAATGCATCTTGACCGTTTCGATTAACTAAACCGCTCGGTATACAACTGTTAGTCCTGTTGTGCGGCGGTTATTAACTAGCATTATGAAGAATGAATATGACCCTGATAATGCTCAGAGAATGACTGATTGACTATACTTAGCAATCCTTAACCATTTTCGCCGCTATCCGGCCCATTGATTGCGTTAGGTTAAGTTGTCGGCCCTAGATCTATTATCGATAACTTTGTCTATACAGCGAACCACTAGTTTGTTTAATGCGTCTTGATCAAAGGTAGTGATATTTGATTTTTTTGAATGGTGCATTAAGGCGGAGAGTGCAGCGCCAAGTTCAGATGCAGCCATGGCTGCAGAAAGGCCATCTTTCATCACTTCCACAAAATAGGGATAAAACAAGTGACCGGTAATTCGAGCATCACCACGACCAACGGCATGCTTTCCATTTAATGCTGGCTCAACAAGAGGATCATCAAATTCTTCAGCCACTTTCCTCGAATCTTCAACATCTAATGGCAGATGAATCAGGTATTTTTCGTTTTGATATTGATAGCAAGTCAACGAACCACCATTTGAGAACCCTAACGCAAAAGTCATGCTCGGTTCCATATGAGGATTATGATTTTTAGTAAAACGCTGTGTAATATTGAGTAGCACTTCTTTCGACATTTCATCAGGAAAAATCGGTGTTCCAAATTTCTCAATTAATTCATCATCATTCAAACAAACAATAATATCGTTGTTGCCGATTCGCGGCATAATGCTGTCGAAGCCAATTCCCGTGGGTATTATTATTTGTGGCCCTAAATAACTATTCAGGTAGCATGGTGTAATGATTGGAATATTATCTGCGCGACGAAATCTAGTTTTAATTTCGTCATCTAAACTATCGATAGGCGGGTGTGGGGATACCAAAAGATAGGTTCGGCCATAGGCATTTCCATTGTAACACTCGCGAGGCCCCCATATGTGTGTGTGAACCTGAACTATATTTACATCGTTAAATACGTGATTATCAATTTCCTGTTGTGCAATAGAGGAACGATCATCAGGTAAAATAATTTTAAATTGAACATCAATTTGCATCGCACTATAAAGTGCCACTAAGCCTAAAAATGCATTAGTAGTGTTTCCACCAGAAGTTGGTGCTGAAACGTTTTCCCTAGAAATAAAGTACTCTTTGTGGTCCTTGTCATCTAGTTGTAAGTAAAATCCATCTTTACTTTTAGTCACCTTCTCGAGTGGAACTTTGTTGTACCGAAACTCAGGTATATCAACAAAACTCTCAACATAATAATCATTAACTGGCACCCCAATACCTCTCATTCTTGGCATGACAGAAGACGATGATATTTTTTTTGGCATTAAGTTCCCCTCTTATTATTTTAATATAACGTAGAAGTATCCCGTGTTTTTTAAAAAGAATTTATGGGGGTATAAGTTTAAGCTTAGTGACGTATTAAAAAACTATCTACTGATATCGTTTTCAAAAATATCATCCAGAATTGATTCTCATCTTCATTGTTAACTAAAATTTCTGAAAAAATCATGCACAGTCTAGTGAATATGAAATCGATATAAACACCTTACAAGTAGGCTATTTTCCTATTTTAAAACGCGTAAGCCGCTTGACTAGACCTCGAAATCCTCTAGCTTTTTCTCAACTAAAATATTTTTCATAACAACATACTTGGGCATACCTCGATCATCATAGTCTGGGTAGGCTTCACCCTGAATCAATGGATACAAATAATCCCGACACTTGTCGGTAATGCCAAATCCATCAGCTGAAATAAAATCAAGCGGCATCATCTTTTCTACATTCGCGACGTCAGCCAAATCTGCACTGCCTATTTCCCATAGATACGGTTTATCAGACAGGCGCTTAATTGTAGGCATAATTGCATTTTTACCTTCAAGCGCTAATTCAACACCCGCTTTTCCAAGCGCATATGCCTGCTCAACATCACAGGCTGAGGCAAGATGGCGCGCTGCACGTTGAAGGTAATCGGCGACTGCCCAATGAAACTTATAGCCATGAGCCTCTTTAATCATATTAGCAACAACTGGCGCTGCACCACCGAGTTGAGCGTGTCCAAATGGATCGCGCGTACCCTGCTCCGCAAGGAATTTGCCGTCTGAATAATGAGCACCTTCTGATACAACAACCGTGCAATAGCCGTGAGTCTCTACTTTATTTTTTATGGCAGCAAGAAATTTATCTTGATCAAAATCAATTTCGGGTAGTAGCAACAAAACAGGAACATTATAGTCTTCGATCAAACCACCCGCGGCGGCTATCCAGCCAGCGTTGCGACCCATGACTTCCAGTACAAAAACTTTGGTTGATGTTTTAGCCATCGAATTAACATCAAATGAGGCTTCCAGTGCTGATACTGCAATATACTTTGCGACCGAGCCAAAACCAGGACAGTTATCGGTAATTGGTAAATCATTATCGACTGTTTTAGGTATGTGAATGGCTTGAACTGGGTAGCCCATTTTTTCAGATAACTGTGATACTTTATAACAAGTATCAGCTGAATCGCCGCCGCCGTTATAAAAGAAGTAACCAATGTTATGTGCTTTGAAAACGGCAATGAGTCGCTCGTATTCACGCTTATTTTGTTCGAGACTTTTCATTTTAAAACGACAGGAACCAAAGGCACCTGAGGGTGTTTTTTTGAGCGCGGCAATATCAGCGTCTGATTCAAGCGAAGTATCGACTAACGCTTCTGTTAGCGCGCCAATGATTCCGTTGCGGCCCGCGTAAACGGTACCGATGTGATCACTATTTTGACGACAAGTTTCGATGACGCCACAAGCTGATGCATTGATGACAGAGGTAACTCCACCCGATTGGGCGTAGAAGGCATTTTTAATACTCATTCATTAATACTCATTAAAGTGTCTCTGAAATATAAAAGTAAATGATTAGAAGGATCCCTCAACTAGTATGAATATCCTCATGCTAGCTAAGGTCAGTATCCATTATGGTCAACAAATATAGAACAGAACTGGATTGCGCCCTTCGCCATAACGACTGATTCCATTTTGGCAGTAACGTTTTAATTAAGTGGTTACCCTATACTGGGTTATAAAACTATTATTTTAAAAGTATAAAATACCTATAGACCAATATCAATTCCCGAAATCTGATCCGGCCTTTATTCTCTGGGCGAACATTGGCCCTGTGGCCATTAATGGCAAATCTAGTGCTCTATTGGCACTGAGTCATCCAACTTTCAGCTTATTGCTATAATTCAATTGTGAACTCATATCAAATTTGCTTCGTATATGGATTAAGATTCAATAAATCTTTTGTCTAAAACTGACTGACTAAACTATTTCATTTATCAGTTAATATTTTTTATTTTTTACTTCGAGAATCAATTCATGAAAAAGATAATCATTAGCACACTTGTACTATTTGCCGCCCTAAATGCAGGTACAGCCTTAGCTGGCAGCTGTCCGATGGATATGAAACAGATTGATTCAGCAATCGGTAACTCATATATAAGTTCAACCGATATGGACAAAGTCAAAGCGTTACGCACTGAAGGTGAAAAATTACATAAGTCTGGTAACCATTCAGCATCAGTCGCTGCACTGGGCGAAGCTAAAGATTTATTAGGAATTTAGTAACGAAATTAAATTGAGGGTTTGCTTTAACTTTGAGCAACCCCTCAATTAACTATGAACCTTACGAAGACCTAATTGTTGCAATAGGGGCCAAATAATAAAAGACAATATTACTCTGACTAGCCCCGACTAATAATTAAAGTGACATGATTGCTTATTCAAGAATAATTCGAACTGATTGACCTGTTTTTGAATTATATGCAACTAAAGCTCCAGATGCTACGCCAATACCGCTGACGGCTTGGATAACAACTTGATGTGTGACCATTAAAGTTAAACTCCTTTCGTCAAGGCCTACAAACTTTTCTTGCAACAACTTTAAAGTTTTATTCCGATCAGCATGCGCCTGAAAGAAAGAATTAAGACCTGCAAAAGCCTCTACAGCACCCAAATTTAACAACTCAGCGGTTTCAAGACAGCGACACCAATAACTCGAATAAACCTTATCGAACACCAATCCCATTTGCTGCACTTGAAGACCTAACAACGTCGCCTGACTTCGCCCTACGTCATCTAGGTTTCGCTGTGTGTCGCATTGGTCAATGATAAATTCATCGGGATCACCAAAACCAGGCGCAAGCGAATGTCGCATCAATAAGACATTGGCATCGATTTCATTTAACTGACCTATAATTGAAGTCGTTGTTGTCGCAGCATAAAGGCATTGGCCAACACTTACTCCAATAAAATTTATTAGTAACAAACCACGCCACAACATCTTATAACTATTGAGTAATATCATTCAATACTTTCCGGAACCAGCAATCTAATAATTGAACTTGCCTTAATGCTTAATTAAATGCCATCAATTCAAATCCTGAAAAACTAAACTAATTTAAAAACCTGTCGTTTTTTCAAAATCACACTCGTTGATATACTACAGCCCACTTTTGTAATGAATGTTTTTTTTCATAGTCATTGATGCACTATTTTTGGATCTAGCTGACACATCCCCAAGCTTTAGTTTAAAAATCATAGATCCATACTAATGGATCTAACGTAAAGATAGAATAACAAGGATAGGTTTAATAATAAGATAGTGGCCCATTGCTTAGCGCCGAAAGCAAGAAACTCAAAAAATAAAAGTAATGGGCTGTAACTTAAAATCACTTTTAGACTTAAGGACAGGAGGATAATCTTTAGTATTATAAAGTTCGACTTCGTTGAAGACATTTTTGGTGAATTCAACCATGTCAACTCAGAAAATTTTCAACCCCACATTTTTAGACAAAGATATGAATTCGAAGCTTCTAGTCAATGTAAATCAAAGAAAACTAAACCTGATCGATCTTGACCGTATCAATGAAATTATAAAAGCTGCGGTATATACTTGGCAGTTGCCAGAGCGGGTCAAACGAATTAGCTTGCCACTTTATTATTATCAAGAAAGCGACTTGACGTATATGCACTTCCTAATCGCAGAATTAGAGAGTTTTGGTATAGTCGGTTTGGCAGCGTTGGAAGAAACTGATGCAGTTGAACTTCCTGATGCTAAACGCGCGTTATTGTTTCACGGTTTATATGTTGATCCAGTTTACCACCGCCAAGGCATTGCCTCTCAGTTGGTCAATGCAGCTGAATTAGCTGCAGTTAAAGCTGGCATGAATGGTTTGTTGGTCAAGGCACAGATCGATGCGGTCCCATTCTTTAATAAGCAGGGGTTTACCAAGCTGCCGATTGAAGATGCTTCACGCGACTATGTTTACCGCTATTGGAAAGCTATATAATCTCAGGAAAAACACTATGAGCGAGTTATTTTAGATTTTCAACTTCAAACTGGCGACGAAGACACCAGCTTTTGACGATTTAGAAATACCAAACGGTATTTTTTCTTCATAAAATTTATTTATAATCGCAAAAAGAAAGGCCAGAACGTGATATTAAATAGAAATTATGCCTCTCTACAAGAGGTCGCTGATTAGCCGAGTCGATATATACAGTCATCCATAGATTTTATTTTTAATTTTATGGCGTTCGATCTGATTACTAGGTATTTAATTTATGGTCAACTGTCACCATTTATGCATTGAAAAAGGTTATTATTTTAGTTAACCAGAATTATTTTGGTTAGGAGATTAAATATGAACACCCCACAGAATATATCCTCATTTCCAGCGGCCAGTATACTTGGTGCAGGTAGTGTTGCGACTCCTTCATACTCAAAGTCCGAACGAACGCAACTCAGAGCAAGAATAATTCAGTTGCTAAAAGAAAAAGATGCCGTATTAGTAGCACATTATTATGTGGACGCTGAAATACAGGAGTTAGCCGAAGAAACGGGAGGAACCGTCGCCGATTCACTTGAAATGGCTCGTTTTGGAACCAGCCATCCTGCTTCAACACTCGTTGTTTCAGGTGTGCGCTTTATGGGTGAGACCGCGAAAATACTCAACCCTGAAAAAACTATTATTATGCCAACACTAGAGGCGGAGTGCTCGTTAGATATAAGCGCGCCTGCCGACGAGTTCAGTCAATTCTGTGATCAAAATCCAGATCGGACTGTCGTCGTCTATGCCAATACTAGTGCAGCAGTCAAAGCGCGGGCTGACTGGGTAGTCACATCAGGCAATGCGGTTGCAATTATTGAACATCTACGGGAAAAAGGGCAAAAAGTGCTCTGGGCGCCAGATAAGCATTTGGGCCGATACATACAACAAAAAACAGGCGCAGACATGTTGATCTGGGATGGCGCCTGCGTTGTACATGAGGCGTTTAAATCCGATACCTTAGAGAACCTAAGAAAACATTATCCAACCGCTGCCGTTCTTGTTCATCCTGAATCACCTTTGGACGTTATTGCGCAAGCCGATGTGGTTGGATCGACCACCCGTTTAATTCAAGCCGTCGCTGAATTACCCAACAGCCAATTTATTGTTGCTACAGACAATGGAATTTTTCATAAGATGAGACAGGTAGCTGGCAATAAACAACTCATCGAAGCCCCGACTGCAGGTGAAGGCGCTACTTGTGAAAGTTGCGCGCATTGTCCCTGGATGGCAATGAATAGCCTGACTAATTTAGTGAGTGCTTTAGAAGGTATGAATAACGAAATTACTATCGATGAGCCCGTTCGAATAAAGGCAATTAAACCATTACTCAAGATGCTGGCCTTTAATGAAAATAAGACGCAATAAAAGCCAATGGTAATAAGGCATATGAGCGTTTTCCAAATAACAGCTTCTTGCCCCCTACTCTATTAAAGCCTTAGGCTAATAGGGTAAATTTATAAACAATACTGGGCATTAATCTCGAGGAAAAAAATGAACTTACTAATTACAGGTGGTACTGGTTTTATTGGCTCTGCCCTTTGTACTCGATTATTAGACGAAAAACATAGTATCGTTGTGCTGAGTAGACACCCTGAAAAAATCAAACTGCCAATTAAAGCTGTCTCGAGTTTGGAGCAATTAACAGATGATGATATTTTTAATGTTGTGATTAATCTGGCTGGTGAACCCATTGCTGATAAACGTTGGAGTGACCAACGGAAAAATCGGATTTATGCTAGCCGTATAGTTACCACGGAAGCTCTGATTGCTTATCTCAAAAAATCAATAAATAAACCCAAATTATTAATCAGTGGCTCAGCTATTGGCTACTACGGTATCGATGGAACAGATGATATTATTGATGAAAATTCTGGTAATGACGATAGCTTCTCTAGTGAATTATGTCAAAAGTGGGAAACAGCGGCCCTAAAAGCTGAGTCACTTGGGATTCGCACATGCTTACTGCGGACCGGTATTGTTCTAGGTAAGAATGGTGGCGCACTAAGTAAAATGTTACCGCCTTTCAAAATGGGACTTGGGGGCAAAATAGGTCACGGTAAACAATGGATGTCCTGGATTCATTTAGATGATTTGGTTGGCATCATTGTTTATTGCATCAATAATGATAATTTAAAAGGCCCTATTAACGGCACATCGCCCAATCCAGTTATCAATCAGGTATTTACCAAAACGCTTGGTTTAGCATTAAAGCGCCCAACTATTTTTCCAATGCCAAAGGCAGTGATAAAACTCTTAATGGGCCAAATGGGTGAAGAACTACTGTTAGTAGGAAAAAGAATTTTGCCTCAAAAAGTCTTAGATGCAGGTTATAATTTCAAGTACAAAACGCTTGAAGAAGCTCTAAAAAATATAGTATGAATATTATTCCGTTATGAATAAAATACAAAGCGCTAAACGGTTTTGTTACGGTTGGCTAAGGCGTCAAAACTTGCGACTTACAGCGACTTAATTTAAATCCACCAGAATTCCCTGAAGGCTGCTGACTATGGACCTCATAATATTTGACCTCGATGGAACACTTCTCAATCGAAATTCGCTAATATCTGAATACACCAGCGAGACACTTAAGCTGCTGTCTGAACGTGAAATTGCTTACACCGTCGCCACAGGACGCACCCTTCACGGCGCAAAGGGTATTTTAGACGGCCATCGCTTCGACCTGCCACACGCTTATAAGAACGGTGTCATGATTTGGTATCCAGAACTACAGCAGTTTTCAAACAGTATGACGTTGACGGCTTCAGAGCTTGAAAACGTAGTTCAGGATTGCCTGCACCAGGGATTAACCCCCTTCGTCTTCACCTTAGACACAAACCATCAAAGCACCGTGTATTACCCAGCGTTACAGTCTGAAGCCGATCAAGTGCTAGTTGAGGGGTTCTGTAATGATAGTAATGTCACAACTTGTGCACTCGAAGAGCTGCCTTCAGATGCTAATGTCACTCACATTAATTCGATTGGTGCTGTGACTGCCATTGATACCGTCATGCAGAGTATTGGAAACACACCACAGCTCGTTGCTTATTCAGGCGTCGCCATAGAGGGTGCACAGTGGCATTGGATAGATATTCATCACAGTGGCGCAAGCAAGGGTATAGCGATCGAGGCGATGAAAGAATTATTGGGATACGAGCGTGTTATTTGCTTTGGAGATAGTGACAATGATCTCAGTATGTTTGAGATTGCCGATGAGTGTTACGCAACAGCCAATGCCAACGATGCTATTAAGTCCATAGCTACAGCAGTCATTGGACATCATGATGAAGACGGTGTTGCTAAATTCCTGCGCGAACGTTTTTCACTTGATGTAGCAAGAAGTTAAGAACTAAACAATAGTTTTAAATGGCTTAAATGAATTTTTCAAGCCGCTTGAATAATTTTATATAGATAAACTAAAAGTCTCCAATAACCTCAATGCGATTAACACATCGAGGTTTGTCGACCTACTATTAAATAGACACGCCTTCTCTTTGGATAGCAACCCATGCTTCGATAGTGCCTCCAACCTTGATCGGAAGTACTCGCCAATACATTATAAATGGAGTGCCATCTTTTTTATAATTAATAGCTCTTCCTTCAAAGTCGTTACCCGTCTTCATTGCGTCAGTGAGGCGGTCAATCACTTTTTTATCCGTTCCCACACCCTGAAGAATTCGAGGCGTTTGTCCTATGGCTTCTGACGGATCATGACCAGTAAGGGTTTCAAATGCTTTGTTGGCATAGATGATTTTCCCCTCAATTGTTGCGTCAGTGACCAGGATTGAGTCGAAGCTATTCTCTGCAAGCACCTTCAATAATGCCAAGCTAGTTTCCGATTTTCCTAATGATGTCTCGATTGTATAAGTCATAACTTTTCCATTGATTGTGTCGCTTATGCTTACGTAGCCAGAATCTATTCAGATCACCTGATAGAAAAAAATTTCCAAATAATTGTTATTATCTCAGTCCATTCCTTAATATTTATTACTCAACTCGTCAGTCGGATTTAGGGATTTATCCTAAGTAATCTATAGAACACTGATTACGACTTGAAATAAAAAAAAGCGGCCCAACTTTCCCTAATGTTCCGTTGATTTTATGCTTGCCAACAAACGAGTTTGCACGTTAAATTTGACATGCTTAATCTTCTCTAAAGGCACTTTAGCCAATGGCGCAATCCAATACGACGACTCAAATAGACAGCTCAAAACCAAAGCTCGTCGTTTCCTTAAAAGATTTATGGCCTTTTTTAAAACCTTATCGCCTGCAAGTGGCTATTGCTTTTATATTGCTCACACTTGCCTCTGCCGCGTTACTAATTGTTCCTCTGGCATTTCGTGATCTAATTGATGTGGGGTTTGGCAAAACTGGCGGCACAGCAGCTTCCATTAATATTGATACCAAGTTTGGCGTGCTTTTTGGGATAGCGTCTTTTTGGGCGCTCATGGTTGCCTCACGCTACTACATGGTTTCATGGATAGGCGAACGTGTAACGGTAGATTTGCGTAGTGCGGTTTATGCTAGCGTATTAAGGCAATCGCCGCAGTTTTTTGAAACACTACAAACGGGCGAAGTATTGTCGCGTTTAACGGGCGATACCACGCTTATTCAAACCGTTGTAGGTGGTTCGGCATCAATGGGTTTACGCAGCTTGTTTCAGTTTGCGGGCGGTATGATTATGCTTGCAGTTACAAGCTTTTACTTATTTTCGGTCAATATTGGATTGATGGTTTGTTTGATTTTCCCCATCATGTTAATTGGTCGTTCAGTCAAAAAACTCTCACGTGAATCGCAAGACCGAATTGCCGATAGTTCTGCCATGGCAGGTGAAATTTTAAATGCCATGCCCACTGTTCAATCTTACACGCAGGAAATACGTGAAACTAACCGCTTTGCTGATAGCGCACAATTAAGCTTTCTAACCGCTATCAGGCAAGTAAAAGTCAGGGCACTCCTCACCGCAGTTATTATCATTGCCGTAATGGGCACAATTATTTTTGTATTATGGTTGGGTGCACGCCAAGTAAGTGAAGGTGTAATGACCGGTGGAGAGCTGGCATCATTTGTCCTTTATGCCGCTATGGTGGCTGGTAGCATCAGCACAATGGCACAGGTATGGGGCGACATGATGCGAGCTGCTGGCGCCACTGAACGTTTACTCGAATTATTGCATACGCAGACAGCCGTTACGGAAGAAAGTAACCCATTGCCATTAGCCAGCGAGTCCCTGGCTGATATCCAATTTAATACTGTCGACTTCAACTATCCATCACGTCCACTTAACCTGGCGTTAAAGAACATTAGCTTACATATAAATGCTGGTGAGACTGTCGCATTTGTTGGGCCATCAGGTGCGGGAAAAACCACCATTTTCCAATTACTGTTAAGGTTCTACGATGCACAGAGTGGCAGTATAACCATTAATGGCCAAAACATTAGAGACATTAGCCTGCATGATTTACGTCGATTAATAGCCGTTGTGCCTCAAGACCCCGTTATTTTTTCTGCCAACCTATTAGAAAATATCCGTTACGGACAGCCTGACGCGACAGATGAAGCCGTTATTATCGCTGCCAAAACAGCACAAGTAGAACAATTTTTATCGCAACTGCCAGAAGGTTACAAAACCTTTCTAGGTGAGCGTGGCACCCGTTTATCGGGCGGCCAAAGACAGCGCATTGCCATTGCGCGCGCCATATTAAAAGATGCACCTATTTTATTATTAGACGAGGCCACCAGCGCACTAGATGCAGAATCCGAAATACTAGTCCAAGAAGGTCTCAATGCCGCCATGCAAGGCAGAACTACCCTTATTATTGCCCACCGATTATCCACCGTTAAAAAAGCCGATAAAATCGTGGTCATGGAAAGTGGTGGAATTGTAGAAACTGGTGACGCTGCGGCACTTCGTAAAAAAGGTGGTTTGTACTCAAGGCTGGCTCAATTACAATTTGAAAGTTAATAATAAAAAATGACTGAAGCCTTAACAGATTGCCTTAATTTTAAAAGTAACTTCTAACCTATTATTTTCCTTTATTCCAAGTTGAACATGAAGTGATTTATATTTTGGGCATAACTAATGGCAAAACCTTTGAAGGTCATAATGAAGATTTTCCAACAGGGACATTTGGTCTTGGCTGAAAAGGAAATTCACCCGAAGTAGTTCCAGAACCTTCAATCATCGCCCTATTTGGAATGGGACTAGTTGAGTTAGGTTTTGCTCGTAGACGCCGTCAATCTTAATACCCTGTAACTCTGCGGCAGCCTATCGTTGCCAACGCTTTACAATAAAACCCAAAAATGAGGCCGTCTTACTTGAGAAGGCTTTTTTATTACTCTCAACTAAACAAAATCACTTATTTGAACGGCAGTTTTAACAGACGATATCAATCAGTCGATGCAACACAGCAGACCGTCGGATAATTAGATTCTAAGCTTAAATAATGTCGCCTATGTGGCTACTTTAGGAAAGAGCGAACATACCCGAGAACATCTAAATTAGCCTCCTAAGGACACTTTACAGTCAATCAAACAGACTCGGTATCTACTGCTCACATTGTATTTTTATTAACTGCCTTTTGAGCTGCATTTTTTATCAAGACTATCGATAGCTTAGCTGAGTCCAGTTTCAGCATTGCTAACGTTAGATTGATTTTTGCAAGGTTTACGGTAATACCATTTCTTTATAGGCACCTCGGGTGCGCAAAGTAACCACGACCGGAACATCGGTTCGATTACGCCAGAACCAACCATGATTACCATTGAATGCGGCTATTAATTGACCCGTTTGTTCAGGTACAGATCGACCTTGCTCATAACTAATACTCTGTCCATTGCCATCACCGTGAGTATCGTGATTTAGAATTGAGCCGTTCGCACTCCACTCAAACTCGGCCATCGCGCCTTCGTCCATAGTAAGTTTGAGCTCAATACCTTCACCAGGGTCTAAGGTATAGTCAACTTCATCACGCCATGCAGTGACAGATGAATCAGCTTGGGAAGCAGATGTTGGTGTTTCAGCTGGCTCTGCTGCTAGCTTATCGGCGGTTATCAAAGTTGCACCAACGGATACCGCAATCTCAGTCAATTGTAATTGAATCGCATCTAACTTCAGATTTATCTCCGAAGCACTAAGGTCAAGCACCCTAGTTTGATTCATTTTAGTAGACTCTGTATCTGCATCAGCTTCAGCATGAAGCTGCACTTTAATATTTCCCATTTCAGTCAGACCGAGCATCTTTCCAGCACCGGTCAGGTCAATACCATACTCTGCTGGTAACCACACAAACGTGAGGATCGCGCCAGCAGCAATGGCGGCTCCCAATGTTGCCTTGACCAATCCGCCAGCAGTGGCGTTGACGCCCTTCACATGTGTCGATTCGCTCGAAATATTAAGCTTTGAGTTGGACTGCATTTGATAAGTTTCCGTTAATTAATGGACGTGAGCGAGTTCTGTAATAACGAACCCGGCAATTTGAAATCCCATCAGGGTAAAGCCTGCGGTCATCATCACAACGTTGGCTGCATAAGCCTGCCTTACGAATGAAGCGCTAGCGCGCCAATACCGCATCACTAGAAGAATACCCGCCAGTGCTAATAACTGACCAATCTCGACTCCCACATTGAACGCCAGCAAATTAGGAACAAGCCCATCGGCCGAAATGTCGTACTCGATAATCTTTGAGGCAAGCCCAAACCCGTGCAGTAAGCCAAACACCATAGTTGCTAGACGGGTGTCAGGCTGATAGCCAAACCAGCGCTTAAATGCGCCCAGATTATCTAGCGCCTTGTACACCACCGAAAAACCGATGATCGCATCTATAATATAACTGTTAATGCCGAAATCGAAATAGACGCCCGCGAGCATTGTGATGGAGTGCCCAATCGCAAACAGACTAACGTAGATGGCAATCTGTCTCATGCCATACAGAAAGAAGATAACGCCAAACAGGAACAAGATGTGATCGTATCCAGTAACCATATGCTTGGCTCCCAGATAAATAAAAGGAATGATATTGACCCCAGTAATTTCCTGAATGTATCCTTTGTCACCCTGGGTCACCGCATGGGCCAAAACCGAATCGGTCCAAACCAGCATAGTAAACGCCAACATCAGGAGCGGTGAAGCAATTCGGTTAATAAATGGTTGATGTGATAGGTACATTGAGTATGATAATAAGTATTCAAAATAGAACTATACTATCCCCCCCCGGGGGATACAATGAAGATATGAAAGAAACACATACACACGAATCTCACCCAGCGTTAATCAAGCGATTGAAACGCGCAGATGGTCATTTACGGAGCGTAATCGAAATGATCGAGTCCGGACGCCAATGCACTGAAATTGCACGACAGCTGCAAGCCGTGGAGCGTGCAATCACCAATGCGAAGCGTGTGCTCATTCACGACCATATCGACCAATGCCTTCAGACTAATAAAGACGGTGATCTTGCAGACATGAAATTGCTCGCCAAACTTTTATAACTCTGAAGTCGCATTTTTCTATTATAAAAACATTTAATATAATTAAACAATTCCAGTTTAGCTGCATAGGAAGCAATGTCGCTTTAGTAAAATTCGATAGTCAGCACAATTGTATATAGATAAAGTCTTGTTTAGTTTGGATACATAATAAAGTCCGAAGACTTCACATAATTTGATCATGATGTGTAAAGTTGTTGTCTAGGTAAGTTCTTTGCAAAAGAAAATTTTGGTTGCTCTTGTAATGGACATCATATTCGTTCAAGTCGACGTACCTTTAAGCCTTCTTAATAACGCATCAACTTAGTTATTCGCAAGTCCTTGCATCGGTCATTCCTTCTTCTTCTGCGGCTTTTTTCTGGGCCATTTTCTTAAAACTAACTGAATATCTTTGTTAAGATTTACCTTTAGCCATAAAACACCTCCAGTGGCATTAATTAATGCCATTTTCAAAGTGTCTATAAAGTTAGGTTAGGACAGAATGCTATCATTTAGTGAGTAGTTGCAATAATCCTTTAACACTTATTTATAGGCTATTGTCGGTTGATAAAATAACGCTAGGAGCTTTATGAAATATTTAATGGACCACACTTAAATTGCTCCAATATAAAGACTTGCAGTATCTTAAGTAACATAGATTCATGCTGAGCCTAGATGTTAATAGCTTATTTTGCTGAATTGACACGGCAGCAGAACGCCCTTGTAAAATCAAGTTACGACAGCGAAAACAATTACCCATCAGGCATTAGTTTGTTGTGGCCGAAGAAAGTATCGGAAAACGCTGGATATACTGAAAAGCACGGCAAGGATACAGACGATTGTCGGGCCTGTCGGAGTATCCATAACGTAAAAGGCCTGAAGACCAGTCAGTGAGGCACCACAACCAATTATTGCCGTAATTATTGCCATTGTTTCTGGTGTTTTGCTGAAAGGTCGAGCTGTCGCTGCCGGTATAATCAGCAGAACACCAACTACTTTAATTACCACAGCTACAACGACCGCTAACGATAAGGTGAGAATCATTTTCTCTCTCTTGGACGAAATGCCACTTGCGCAAGCGAGTTCAGGGTTCACGGTTGATATAAGAAGGGCCGACCAGCGCCAGCCAACCAATATCAGAACTAGGGCTGCGCCACCCCAAATGATACCAAGGTCAAGAGTGCTAACAGAAAGAATATCACCAAAAAGATAGGCCATAAGGTCGATGCGAACACCTGATAGAAAGGAAACTGCAACTAAACCAAAAGCCAATGAAGAGTGAGACAAGACACCCAGCAGGGTATCCATTGCATAACCGCGATCACTCATAGTCGCAACGGTCAAGGTCATTAGCAGAGACACCACCAAAACCCCTGCAAATATTGGCATTGAAAAGATGAGTGATAATGCCACTCAGTATCTTGAAAATGCAACCATTGGAAAAGCTGAAATTGATGCCGCGGTTAGTCGCATCGAAGCCACCATGGTGCAATTCAACGATAAGCAGTTTATTGTTTTTCATGATGCTTATCAATACTTTGAAAAACGTTTTAAAATTCAGGCCGCAGGATCTATCTCTATATTAGATGCATCAAAGCCAAGCCCTGCTCGCATTGCCGAAATCATTAAAGTTGTAACGGATTTAAACGTCAATTGTGTTTTCACTGAGCCTCAATATAACCCTGAGATGGTGAAGACTGTTTTTGGCGGAACGGGTGTTAACACTTCTGGCGTTATTGATCCATTAGGGGCCGGTCTAGTTACTGGCGTTAACCTGTACCCTAATTTATTAATCGAGATCGCCAACGGCCTTAAATCATGCCTCGGGGAAAAATAGATAGCTCCATCAGGCTCTAAAAGCAATTTAATGGTAAAAGTCTTACAGATAAAATTGCTTTTAGAGGCACTCCAATTTGATGAGAAGGCCTGTCTAGGTGTAAATAGGGCTAATTTTTTCTGAACAGGCGATTTCAATATAAACCATAAAAGCTGAGATGAAGAGGGTCTCTACACCCATTTCTGTAACCAGCTATACACTGATGGTATAGATCAACGACTAAAACTAAAATGTGTGGCTAATAGTAGCTAGCATCTTCTCTGTTTCTAGATGCAGTTGTTAAGCCCGTATCGAGATGTATTCGTTGAGTTGAGTTGGGTTCACCTAGCGGTGCCAGAGTACCAAAACTTTCTGGCTATTTGGCACCGCAATTATAGAAATAGTGTGGCTCAACAATCGTAAATCTATCTAAGTATAAACTTTGTAATCCTGCACTAGCCAATCGCTGTCAACATTCTAAATATAGTTCCAAAAAAGAGGACACACTTAAATTAATTTGTTAATAAGCTAGCGTTTGAATAATACATTTTTCTGTTTTACGGATGCGAGCAATAAAACCGCTCTATAAACTTAAAATCACCAATGACACAATGACTGAGATTCCACAAAATAAAACGATCATCCGTCAGACTGAACACAGTGAATCACGTCAGTGAGTTTGATACCTCTTTGAAAGACTGTCTAATACAATTAGATTTTTGGAAAAGAGTTGTTTATTATTAACCGACTCGATAGCATCATTTGTATCTACGTGAAACACAAGGAAAAAGCATGATTGATAAAAGCGATTACATGGATAAACCAATTTTCATTTCGAAATTTACTGAGGTTGGAATAACTCCAGAATCTCTTACAACTGCTGCGGCTTCTGCCCAACGACTTTGTCTCGAAGCGAAACTTTTGAACCCTGGCGCTCTTGCTCCTTGTAATCACAACGACTATCAGCATCTTTTGGCCGAGCTTGCGCGAAGAACGACAACATGACTGAACCATTAGGCACTATTGAGGACTTGCAGACACTCATTGCAGCTAATCCTGCTTCGATTCTAGAGTTGACCATCGAGGCCTTATCAAAACTTGATACTCTTGGCCGACAGCTAAATGCCGTCGCCCACATTGCTAGGGACGAAGCTATAGCAAGAGCTGAACAACTTTGTGATGCGATGTTAAAAAATAAATATGATTGCTCCGCTCCACTGTTCGGAATACCCGTTGCTCACAAGGATCTTTATATGCGTTCTGGCTGGCCATGTGAAGGTGGCTCAAAGACACTCGCTGGCAATATTGCCAAACAGACTGCATTTGTCCTTAACCGACTGGATGACGAAGGAGCTGTGGATTGTGGTCGCTTAACATCAGTGGAGTTCGGTCTCGGAACCACTGGGCATAACAGTTACGCTGGAACGCCGAACAATCCATGGAACCAACAGTATATTTGTGGCGGCTCCTCGTCTGGATCCGCTGCAGCTGTAGCGGCCGGCATCGTTCCGGCTTCTCTAGGCTCCGACACGGGTGGATCGGTTCGTCTACCTGCCGCAGCATGTGGACTTGTTGGCTTAAAACCAACGCATGGCCTAGTGGGCCGAAGTGGTGTCGTAGCGCTGTCCCCTACCCTTGATACAGTTGGGCCACTAACCCGCACAGTTCGTGATAGTGCCATTTTGTTGCAGGCCATTTCTGCAGTAGACGATAAGGATTCCAGTTCTATAGCCTACCAATTGCCAAACCTTCTCAACTTACTTGAGGGCGGTGTGTCTGGTCTTCGCATTGGATGGCCATCCAACTATTTTTTTGAAGATACAGAAAGTCCAGTTGGCGACGATATTAGCGAAGTCTTTAGTCTTCTGGAGCGTCTTGGTGCTGAGTGCGTTGATGTCGAAATGAGCGGAATAGAAACAGCTAACGCGATGGCTATGCTCATTACCGCTGTAGAGGGTGCCTCACTACACCAAAGAACGATTCTCGAAAATCATCATGATTTTGGAGACCAATCCCTAGCTCGCCTGTTGGTCGGCTTATTTATTCCTGCGGCAGACTATAACAATGCCTTAACGAATCGGGCCTCGTTTGCGAGGCGTATCTTGGAAGATACCTTTAAGAAGGTTGACGCTGTGATAACACCAGTCTGGCCTTATGCTTTACCCACTATAGAAGAGAGCGATGTGGGCGCTAATCCAGAAGCTGCTGCAATGGTACTAAGATCAGGAGGTAACACTCGGCCTGTTAATTATCTCGGCTTCCCCGCTGTAACAGTGCCGATAGGTTTTGACGCCAACGGCCTGCCCACCAGCGTGCAATTAATAGGTGCCCCATTTACTGAGCACAAACTGCTGCGAATTGCGAGAACGCTTGAGCGAGAAATAAACTTCTGGGCTACTCGACCTAAATTAGCTGAAAAAGCTCATTAGTAAGTGCTAAAAAATCTATGTTAATCGATAGATATTAGGTAATAGCGCCTTTATTTGGCAGCCAATCTCTGCCAGGCACTGCTGACAACAATTCACGAGTATAAGGGTGCTGCGCTTTTTCAAACAGGTCTGCGGTTAAACCTTCTTCGACTACCTTGCCGAGTTTCATAACCGCAATACGATCGCAGACTTGGGCTGCAACGCGTAGATCATGGGTAATGAAGATCATCGAAAGCTGCAACTCTTCACGAATTTCGGCTAGCAATTCCAAAATTTGCGCCTGTATAGAAACATCCAATGCTGACACAGGCTCGTCTGCTACCAATATTTCTGGATCTAGCGCAAGTGCGCGAGCGATACCAATGCGTTGACGCTGGCCGCCAGAAAACTCATGGGGATATCGATCGTAAGCCCGTACGTCAAGACCGACAATTTCAAGCATTTCACGGGCTCGCTTTTCAGCATCAGCTGGGCTGGAACCAAGAATAATGGGTCCATCAGCGATTATCCTGCCCACCTTACTGCGCGGATTGAGTGAAGCGTAGGGATCCTGAAATACCATTTGAATTTTAGATCTGTAAGGACGCATCGCTGCTCGATTTAGGGGCCGTAAATCAACATCCTGGTAGAGTATCTGGCCCGCTTCAGCATCGATGAGACGAACTATACAACGTGCCAAAGTCGATTTACCCGAACCAGACTCCCCAACCACGCCGAGTGTTTCACCTTTATGCAGCTCAATGTTAACAGAATCAGTCGCGTGGACTACATGCTCGCTCTTGCCGAAACCGAAAAAACGGCCACCAGAACGATAGGTTTTTGTAAGATCCTTTACTACCAGTTCCTTTTGCTCGGATAATTTCCTTGCGGGACGAGGAACCAGACTCGGAACCGCTTTAATCAATGACTTCGTGTAGGGGTGTTGCGGATTGTTCAAAACTTTATCGGTAACGTCAATCTCGACAATTTGTCCGTTTTGCATTACAGCAACTCGATCAGCGATATCAGCAACCACGCCAAAATCGTGTGTAATAAACAAGACACCTGTATCGTGATTGGTTTGTAACTCTTTAATTAGTTTCAGAATTTGAGCCTGAGTTGTTACATCAAGTGCGGTTGTGGGTTCATCAGCTATGAGTATCTGTGGCTCCATCGCCAAGGCCATTGCGATCATTGCACGTTGACGCTGCCCACCCGATAACTCGTGCGGATAGGCCTTGATAATACGTTCAGGATCAGGAAGATGGACATCGGCTATTTGCTTTAAGGCACGCTCTCTGCGCTCCTGCTTAGTTAAATTTGCATGAAAGCGAATAA
Organism: Gammaproteobacteria bacterium; assembly: GCA_047629275.1. Classification (GTDB taxonomy): domain Bacteria; phylum Pseudomonadota; class Gammaproteobacteria. Next base: position 12,133 of record JBLHWR010000004.1, on the reverse strand, counting down.
CCTCGTCGATTTGCTGGCCAATAGTCAAAACTGGATTTAAAGCAGTCATAGGTTCCTGAAAAATCATCGAGATTTCACTACCGCGCACTTGGCGAAGTCTCGCAGCATTCGCTTGAGTTAAATCTTCCCCGTTAAATAGAATTTTACCTTGATCGACTCGGACGTGTGGTGCAGGTAGTAAACCCATAATGGCCCGTGCTGTAATCGATTTACCCGATCCAGACTCGCCTACCAAACAGAGAATTTCATTGTTGGCAAGGGTATAACTAACATCTTCAACTGCATGATCACGTTCTGCACCTGCGGGTAACCGAACAAACAATTGGCTAATGTCGAGTAGAGGGGGAGTAATAGCAGTCATTTATGATCTCGCAAACGCGGGTTTAATGCATCGTTTAAACCTTCGCCAACGAGATTTATAGCAAGTACAGTCAGTAATATAGCAATGCCAGGAAAGGTACAAACCCACCAAGCGGAGCGTAAAACTGTACGCCCAGCACCAATCTGGAACCCCCAGCTGATGATATTTGGATCTCCCAAACCGAGAAACGACAATCCACTTTCAATCAGTATAGCGGTTGCGACCATGAGTGATCCTGCGACAATAATAGGTGACAGGCAATTGGGTAGTATTTCACGCAACATAATGCGTACATCACCCATACCAACGATATGACAGGCCTGCACAAACTCACGATTTCGGAGAGAAATAAATTCTCCACGCACCAGTCGTGCTACTGCTGGCCAGGAAACAACTGCAATAGCAATTATGATACTGTTAATCGATGGCTTTATGATCGCAACGATTAATATCGCAAAAATAAACGAAGGAATGGTTTGGAATATTTCGGTGACACGCATTAATACATCGTCAATCCAGCCGCCGAAATAGCCAGCAAGACCACCCAGCATTACCCCAAGCAATACTGCAACTGCGGTTGCCAAACCACCGATCATTAGAGAGGTTCTGGCGCCATGGGCAATACCGGCTGCGACATCGCGGCCAAGCGTATCACTACCCAGTGAAAAACCATTTTCCCCAGGAGCAGACATTGGCTTACCTGCAAGTGAAAATGGATCGTCAGGAAAAAATAATGCAGCGGAACCTGCGAGCAAAAACACCACCAACAGAATAATCATTCCGAACACGGCCGAACGATTGCGTCGATATAATCGCCAAAATTCCATTTAACCTACCTCGATACGTGGGTCGAGAAAAGAATAAATCACGTCTACCACTAAATTGATTGCCACTACCAGCAAAGCGCACAGTAGGAATATTCCGAGTAATAAATTTAAATCTCTGGCAAACAAAGCCTCATATGCAAGCATGCCAAGACCGGGCCACGCGAAAACAGATTCGACAATGACCGAGCCTCCAATTAATGCACCTACTTGTACACCCGCCATTGTTACCACCGGCAACAAAGCGTTGCGCAGTATATGTACGAATACAATACGTCTCTCAGTTAAGCCCTTGGCACGCGCTGTAATGACATAATCCATCCCAGCTTGTTCGAGCATCGATGCACGCATCAATCTTGTGTATAAGGCTAAATAAAATAATGAAAGGGTAACGGTTGGCATTACTAGATGATGCGCTATGTCTTTAACTCGGTCCCAGCCTTCATAAAATGCAGCGACATTTTCCATACCGCTAGTCGGAAACCAGCCAAGCTCGAGTGAGAACAACACAATCATCATCAAGCCAATCCAGAAAAGTGGGGTCGCATAGGTAATTAATGCAAATACAGAAATTAAGTTATCGCGCCAGGTATTGAGTCCAGAGGCAGCTATCAAGCCTAAAACGATACCTAGTCCGACGGCTATGACAATGGTTGATACCATCAGTAACAAAGTAGGGACAAATCGATCCATCACTAGATCTATGACCGGCATACCATGCCGAAATGAATAGCCCAAATCAAAACTGAGTACATTTTTCAAGTAAACGGCTAGTTGTACTGGTAACGGTTTATCCAATCCAAACTTCTCACGAAGTTGCTCCATATACTCAGGGGTTGCTGAGCCCGCCTCACCCGCCAATACATCAGCAGCATCACCTTCGGCCATGTGCAGCAGAAAGAAATTAATCACTAAAATAGCGATCACTACGGGTATAGACTGGATTAGCCGTTTTAATACATATCGAACGCGGGTCGCGGCAAGACTCATAAGATTTAGTCTTGCCCGAAGAATAATTGATTCAAAATTTGATTCTCTATTGGTGTAAATGCGTAGCCTAACTCTAACAGGGTTAGACTAGCCTGGTAAAACCCCCTGCATTTATATTGCAGGGGACGTATTATCTAAATTTTTTATTATTGTTTCAAAAAACTAAATATATAATCCGAATTACTGATCGAGCCATGCACGATCAAAAGACGAATAAGAACCCATCGCTGAAAACGCGTGATCCTTCAGCTTCTCGTTATATACGGTAATAAATTGCATTTCAAATAAATTGACTACTGGCATATCGACTGCCAATTTATCCTGAATCGCATTATAAACCTGAATTCTTTCTTCCTGATTAGCCGAAGTCGCTCCAGCAACTAATAACGCATCTAAACCTGCGTCACTATAACCGCTCGAATTAACAAATGGTGTGCCTTTACGAATTTGATCAGTTCCATAATGACGATGAACACCAATTACTGGGTCAGGCAGTTGATAGAAATAATTCATGTTTATCTCAAAGTCATAATCACCGTATACGCGTTTAAGCCAAGTCGGAACATCTTCGTAGCGTAATTCTAATGAGATACCAATTTCAAGCAATGCTTGTTTAACATATTCACCAGCACGACGCCAATCTTCACCATAAGGAATTAAGTCTAAAACAGCTTTAGCTCTCACACCGTTGCTATCAGCAACATATCCCGCATCTTCAAGCAATTTGATTGCTGCAGGTACATTGGGTCTTGCGGGGTAGTTAATAGTCGCTTTATACAATCCAGTCGGTTCAAAGTTAGATGACAGAGCAGAAGTTGCAGCCTTACCATAACCAAACCATATGTTATCAATCAAAAACTGACGATCGATAGTGAGTGATATTGCCTGCCTAATTGCTGCCTTATTAAACGGTGCCTTATTAACAGAAAACTCTAACAATGCCATCGGATTTATCATCGAATAGCCATCAGTAGTAGTACCAATGCTATCCATCTTACGTAAACGTACAACATCTACATTTGGAATTGCGCCGTAAGCACCATAATGTACTTCACCACTTTCCATTGCCGCAGTTCGAGTTGACGCATCAGGTATGACACGGGCAACGACTCTGTCCAACAAAGGCAAGCCTTCTTTCCAATAATTTTCATTTTTATCAAGTCTTATGTACTGGCCCTTTTTCCACTCAACAAACTTAAATGGTCCTGTACCAACCGGATTATTGCTAAGCTCAGCTGACCGAATGTCGGTACCCTCTAGCAAATGCTTAGGGACAATTGGTGACTCGTAAGCAGAAAAAGCTCGCATCATATATGGAGCAGGCTTTGCCAATTTAAATATTGCAGTATATTTGTCGGGTGTCTGAATTTCAGTTACTTCTTTGAAAGAATTCGGGCCGCGCGGATGAAATTTCTTAAGAACGTGCATAATTGTGAATTCAACGTCAGCCGAAGTAAAAGGCTTACCATCATGCCAAGTCACGCCTTCCTGTAGTTTAAAAGTCACCGTTAATCCATCTTTACTGACCTCAAAACTTTTAGCCAATTCGGGGACAGTATTCAAGTTTAAGTCGTAATCAAGAAGTCCCTGATAGATTTTAGGGGCAACCAACCCAATCGGCCCAGAAGTCGATAAATAAGGAGCCAACGAAGGGGGTTCAGGTTGAACAATCTGAATAAGGGTGCCACCTGATTTTTGGGCCCATGAGTTGCTTGACATCAATACTGTACTAGCAACAATGACACCAAGCCATTTTTGTAATTTCATCCTTCACTTCCTCTTATTTTTTTAAAAATGAACTTATCACTATCCATGTTTTATTATGAAAGACAAGAATTTATTAATAATTAATGAAATCAATTGTCAAACCTTACAGGTGATCTAAATTGGTGCAAATTTTCATCCTATGAAACTGTAGCACGCACGTGACCATCGGGCCAGATTATTATATTCAATTCAAATATTCGACCTATCGACTCTGGCGTTTAACGTTGAACTGGATGAATTCTCTCGGTAAAAATATATTTATTCAGGGCTGCCAGGCCCTCATGAAATAGCTTTCAGGCAAGGTTATGTAAACGTTGCACAGGTATCACAACCTAGAAAATAACTACCTAAATAAGTGGGCTTCCATAATTAAAATTTTACATTTTTATGTTGTGAATTAGACAAGATACTCACTATGAATTCCGATTACTCTAGATGTAAGTTGGTCTTTAAACGCCAACTTACCTAAGCACACTAATAAAACACAGTCACCTTATTATTGGCGACTGTGTTGCGTTTTAAAAGCTGAGATGCCGATTCAATTCGTTTATATACTGACTCAACTGTTGATACTTTTTGACAGTACGTTTTCCAACAGTCTTGAAATATTATTATCGTAGTTATTCCATGGCAAGCTGCCACAAAAAGTTATAGAACCTACAGAGAATACCGTCCCCCCACTAGGCACTTTAAAGTAAATCATATCCGCGGTCAGGACATCTTCATTGGCTCTTCCATGCAATGTACTCATATGGGTAAGCTGCTCTTCTGGCACCAAAACAAATTCACTATTTTGACTTCCCGATTGTGCCAATAGGGTCGTTTCTGTCAATGAGCCTAAGTTTTTATCGAGATGGTCTAATTCAAACCCAGCGGCGCCATTTCCACTGAAACCAAAATCACCAAAAACATCTCCTTCGACCCCCTCAAATACCCAATCGAATTCTGGGGCATAGCATTTGCGCTGATAAGATGACCCATAGAATTCACCCTGGGCAGTAAAGCCCACGCCAACAAGTGCCTGTGGCGTTCGACCATTGCGCCGCCATAAACCACCATAGGTCCCATCGAAAGCATTGTAGTACTCACCCGGTTCGGCTTCCCAGGCACGAATACCCCCTTCAGCACGCCGAATTTCTAGTAAGCTGTCATTTTCAACATGACGCGCTATGCGCCAATAAAATCCGTTACCACCTAGATAATGCAGAGCCCCACCGTTGTCGCGGTAATCACGCAGTGCGTCCAGTGTTTGTTCCGTGTGATATTCAGGATGCGTGGCTGTTACGACCGCTTCATAACCTTCTATGGCCTTTAATCCGTCATGTTGTAGCTCGGTATCAGTTATAACGTCATATTCAATGTTTTTGGCGTGCAGCCAGCTAATCAAATGACTATCCGCTTGAAAGTGTCTTAGCCCTGAACAGGGCGTATCGCCAAAGGTAATATAGCCAGGCCGCAAGCTAAGCAATGGCCGTCTGTGGGAAGCATGGCAAATACCTGATCCATCTAGGTGACAATTATAGGTCGATAATCCGTAATGAGGATACTCAGCCGGATTGTAAGGATATGCGCCCCACTCCTTTATCCGTTGTTGCCAACTGGAATCGTAATCTGGACGCGCATGATTGCCATAGACTGAGTATGTGAACGTAGGAATAAGAACGCAAAGCTTTGCACTGCGTTTACCCAGAGGCGGGCAAACATAAAATGGCATGGCATCCTGATTTCCATCACATTCTATTCGCATGACATAAATGCCCGACGGCATTACTGGAGGAATTTTAAATGTTAAACTGGTTTCCCATTCAAAGTCATAGATATCATCTTCATGAAAGTGAATAGCAGCGTAGTGGGCAGGCTTGTGGCGCCAGCACATCTCTGATCCGTCCCACTCAGAGCTGGTTACGGCACGCGTTGGAAAGTTTTTGAGGACCATATCAGGACCAAATAGGGCTTTCACATTCTGAGTTGAGATCTCTTGAGATAAATCCCACGAAGCCAGAACCTCACCATCAACCGTAATTTGAGGCGCTTCAATTTTTCCGTTGAAGTAATTAGATGCTATTTTATCTGTCAATCTTGCTGCAATTGAAACATGGCCTGAAAAAATCCCACCGGACGTATTTTCGAGAGTAGCCTGCACTGGAGCAGCAAAATGATACCCCAGTGGTTCTTGCAAAATTGATAGTTTTCCATCGACTCCAACGCTCGCATTGACTCGATACCAGTGCTTGAAATTCATTGCGGTACTGACTGACACTCGGAAATTACCAACCTTAAGGGCAGCACAGCCACTTTCATCAATACATATCTCTACATTCCCTAATGCCAGTATTGTTTGCTCGTGCTCACCAGCAAGCGTTGGGTAAACTACGGCTGAAAGCGTGATAATGGTCTTTGGTTCAGCTGATAATTGATCAACTGTCAAGCCATAAGAACCCGGGTAAAAAGGCTGGTCCTTAGAAACAAGCGAGGTAGAAGGAAAATACTCTGAGGCATCATGTTCAACAATACCTGGACCATTAGGATTAGGGTCAGCACTAATCGACCGAAACAGTTTTGCCGAAATAGGACTCTTAACATTTGACGAAACCTTAAACGAAATTTCATCACCAGATCGGGCAGACAGTCGGTCACTATAACCAACTAGGGGAATATTATTCATCTATATATTTTCCAATCTAATAATGAACTTGAAAAGGTGAAGTCTAAAATTAGTTTAAGCACCTAAATCATGTCGTTCATCTAATATTTAAAAAGTGCACTCTCCAGAATGAAGGCGAGGCATATCCTCGTGACAACAGTATTATAACCGAGCCGAAAATAAAAGCGGTAGTCGACATTAACGAAGAGCATTCTTGTTTTGCCCCAACAATTATTGTCTCTAGCGCTTATGCCAAATTATTTTATAAAAGGTTCGTAAGGCTATTATTAATAGTGACGGCAATAAACTTAGCAACAGACTGTAGGTATACAATATAATATTTGGTCCAACCATTTTGAATAAACACAGGTATAGGCTTACTTATTAAAAAATCATTATGCGAGTGTTGTCGTTAGACAAACTAAAATAGTACCTTCAGGTGTTTTTATACAGACTTACTTTTACTGTGAAAACTGACCCTGCCCTTCAGTAACAGTTGCCTTATCAATACAGTAACCGTTCAGGGTAATTAGATTCTAGATTTTAACAAAAGTCTGACACTGTGGCAAAGTTTGACAAAGGAACTTGCTTATGGAATCACTTTTGACTGGTTACTCATAGCTCAGCCGATCTATTATTACTCTAATTCAACTTTTCACATAACGGCATTTTTTCCAAGTGGCCAGGTAAGATTCGTCTTATCGTTTAAATGCTAGCAGTAGAACACCGCATACTATCAATCCAATGCTTGACCAATCACGAATAGAGGAACACTCGTCAAAAAATATAACTGTAAACACAGCAACTAGCACCAGACTAAACTGATCGATTCGAACGACCGTCGTGTATTACCTAGTTGGAGGGCTCGAAAATAACAAGCCCATGAAGCACCACTAGTCAATCCAGAGAGAGGAAGGAAAACCTTATTTTAGGCCAGAGCTCGAAGTGATTACTCCACTTGCCAATAAATCATAAGAAATCAAGTAGGTGAAGATAATGATTGTAGTTTGAACAAGGATCTCTAGATCTAAATCAACGTCACGAACCCCTATTTTTACGCAGATTAATTAAATGATGTGAATATTGCAGATAAACTGCACAGACAACTTAATTGTGTGCAGTTGTCATATTTATGACCCTATTAATAAAATCTTAATATTCGAAATATCTCACTGTAGTGTCATGCGTTGAAATTCTAACCCCCTTATTGAGTAGTGGCATAGTTAATTTAGCCTAAGCGTTTGGCAACCCAAACAATGCCTAGTGGCAAAACAATACCGAATTCACCTAACAGACATTTGATCTGATTAGCTTGAGCTGTTCTCAATTTAACAAAACCTGATCGAGCACGATACAGTGGCAACAAGGCATGATGTTCAATAGATTTGAAGGATACAGTTCCCATGATTGGCCAATTAACCTCTTAAAAAATAGCTTCGGCATCAGCCGTTTTATTTGCTTTCAAATAAGATTTGACGAACTGAGGTACCATTAATTTGACCTCGTCCCTATTCACTCAACTTCTTCGTCCAGGAGTCAACACTTCTGCAATCTTCCATACTGATTAAGCAAGGTGTTAGTCGGATAAAATATTACACTATTGCACCTAGTTGATGGTTAGAGTTGGATCGTCCATTCGATTAGCATGGTAAAATAATCAGTCGTTTCAGGCCCCTTTCGAATTCAAGTCTAATGCACCTTCAAACTACTGAATGAGAATAGTAGCTATCTTGTTACTATTGATAATTTGTTAGAGTGGAATCACAACATTTAAAGAAATAATATCAATGACATCAAATAACCGAAAAACCCGTTATGAATGTGATCACATCCTAGTTTTTCAAGTGCTCATTTAGTGAGTTGTTAAAGTATGGGACTCGAGTCTAGACGTTAACAATTGCATTCCTGAAACCTAGGCTTTTAACTAAGGACAAAAGCTGTTCTATGTCACTGGATACGATCGGTAAGTTATCATCATTAGCCAACATGAAACTCTTGCCTGTTCGTTTGTGCAACATGATAAACCACTCTGCATTATTAGATGGGTTACGCATTAATTCCGCTTCGACAAGTTGTGTGGCTACGGCAGGCTCAAGTGCTCTAGACAGTTTCATTTATATACATCCGTTTTTGAATTTCATAAGTTTGTCGCATTACTTGTTCTAGCATCGGTGAGGTGCGTTATCTAAAGCCTTTTTCAAGGTTGGATAAAAGAACGAAACATTTGGGATGGGCTTTACGTTTGCGCGAGCCAGAGTTTTGAGCGGTTGACGTTGTAAGTCCGCTATGAAAACCTTTGTTCCTGTGTTTTCACATTTGGTTATAAACTTATTCAATGCGCTAAGGCCACCCGCATCAAGAACAGGGACGCCGTCAAGGTAAAGAATTATCCCCGTCTTGTTATCGCAAAGTGTCGATAGCTCTCCAAATACTCGGTCGGCGGCGGCGAAAAACAGCGGCCCACTGACTTTTAACACATGCCAACCTTCTGCCAGTCGTTCGGGAACGGCTCGTTGGTTAGCTGTGATATCAGTAACTTTTGTCATTTCAGCAATTTCTTTCATGAAAAGTAATGCCGCCATGACAATACCCACCGTGATGGCAATTACCATGTCAAACACGACGGTAAGTGAAAAGCAGACGATAAACACCCATATTTCATTGTAAGATGAAGTTTTTAGCAAATGCATAGCTTTAGGTGCTTCACTCATATTCCATGCCACCATTACCAGTAAAGCTGCCATGGCGGGCATGGGTAGATACGACAACACATCGCCAAGCGCCACCAAACCCAGTAATACAACGAGTGCGTGAATCATGCCAGCCACTGGGGATTGGGCACCTGCTTTATAATTTGCAGCTGAGCGAGCGATCGCCGCTGTTGCAGTGATCCCCCCAAAAAAAGGTACTATCACATTTCCGATACCTTGGCCTAACAGTTCGCTATTGGCACTGTGGCGAGTGTTTGTCATACCGTCCAGAACCACAGCACATAACAATGATTCAATAGCGCCTAGCATGGCGATTGCAAACGCGGCGGGCAATAAATCTGTAATGGTTTGCCAACTCCAGTTGATAGCGACACCATCAGGTCCGGGTTGATTCCAGGGCCAATCGAAAGCGGGCAGGATCGCAGGTATCCCGTGCCCAATCGAACCATTAGCTAAAATATAGCTGAAACGCGATCCTATAGTGTCGATCGATATACCGGCATCAATACTGTTTAATGTTATAGCTAACAATGTACCCAGCAGTAAAGCAGGCAAGTGAGCAGGCACCACTGTTTTCAAACGCGGCCATAGCACCATCACACCAAAAGTAACTAAAGCCACTAGGGCACTGGGCCATTGTGTATTTGGTATTGATTGAACTAGTTGCCAAACCTTTCCCAAATAATGTTCAGGGACATTAGAAAGATTAAAGCCAAGGGCATCTTTTACCTGAAGCGTTGCGATCACCACGGCAATGCCCGAGGTAAACCCAAGCGTCACCGATTCGGGAATGTACTCAATGAGGCGCCCTAATTTGAGCAAAGCCATGACGATTAAAATCACCCCCGCCATCAACCCTGCTACCAGCAATCCACCCAATCCAAACCGGTGCGCGATAGGGAACAATATCACTACAAATGCAGCCGTTGGTCCGGAGATGCTAAACCGCGATCCACCGATCAATGGAATAATCAAACCGGCAATAATAGCGGTATAAAGTCCGTATTGTGGAGCGACACCGCTGGCAATAGCCAACCCCATAGCCAGCGGGATGGCAATAATACCAACCGTCAGTCCTGCCATGACATCTTTCCATAAGCGCTGGACAGAATAGGGCTCATGCAAAAAGCTCTCACGCAACGCATGGCCAATACGCAACGAGAACAGATAGGCACGATGGGACATCATTTACATCCTCGGTAGACTTGCAGAAAAGATAAACACCTATTATATTACTATTTAATATGTGTGCAATGTTAATCAAAGTAACATGGGAATAGAAATGGAAAAGAGAACTGCTCGCCTTACCTTACTCATCGATCCGCGAAAAAAAGCTATATTTGAACGATTATGTGCCAACGAGGATGTGACGCCTTCTCAAAAGGTAAGACAGTTCATCCGCGATTATATTGAACAAGAGTTAGGTGCTGATTGGTTAGAACAGGCAGATGAGCCTGTCAAATGATGGAGCCTTTTGTTGAGCTTGGGGGACCAAAATAGATTTCATCGATTGGATATGGACGACAATTACACTTAATTCATGCTCATATGAAGGACCGTTTTATCAATACAGTGGGGGCAGTGCCATAAATAATGAATTCCTACAAAACTATTCTGGTTGAGCACCTCAAATAAGTGGTCACTCCACATAATGGTTAAGACACGCGCCAGACTGGCTAATTCTTAGAGCCTTATACTTATTGTAAATTGGCTGAGTTTTAGACGCATAGTCGAACAGGCTACCTGTACAAAATCGCTCTAGGGCATGAGAGCTTTATATTAACAATAGGCTTAGAAACTATTGGAACTAGCAGTAAAACTTGGTGTCCATCTGACATGAGTAACAAGAAATTGAATAACATTGGACAATGTAATCATAAGAGTTTGAGGGTCTATTTTGCCCCTGTTTTGCTTGGATTTCTTTTGATCAGCCAGTTTTCCCTAGCAGCTGTTAGTACTACACCAAATTTAAGTTTCGAAATCAATTACGCTCCATCTGAATCGGATGGTCCAGAAAGCTTTAACTTGAATGCGGACCCCAATGATTGTCTATTTACTTCTGCATCGCTATTGTCGAGTACTTTGCCTTGCAATGGCAAAATCACTCTAGTACAGGTCAGCAGCAATACCCATGTGTTGATTCCGTGTATTAGGGCGCCACCCTTTCCTTGCTGATTTATTCGTAAACTAATTCCAGTGAACTGGAATGTTTTTTAAAATAGAAAAATTAGGAATCAGTTATGGGAAACATACGTAGTAAAATTGCAGTAAGTCTTCTTTCGGATAAATGTGGTCTATTGAAACCTGTTCTAAACATCGACAAATATGACCTGAACTCACCTGTCGTGAGTTTAATGGTTGACTTCAAAAAAAACTAACGCAATTACGGCAAGTTCGAATATGGTGGTAAATGACGCTTTGGAGTTAATGCGTTCTAAGGGAATCCGAGCGCTTATGGTTATCAACAGCAAAGGCGACTTTGCAGGCTTGATCTCTTCGATGGATATGATGGGTAGGAAGCCCATGGCCTATGCTAACGAAGCGGGCATTCCACGATCTGAGGTTCAAGTTAAAGATATTATGTTATCTAAGGCCCGACTAAGGGCCGTAAAGCGGTCTGACGTAGAGAAGTCGACTCTCGACGATATTTTGCAAATCTTTTTGGAGCTGAAGGAACAGCACCTGTTGGTAGTTGAAGGTTTAGGTAACGACCAACAGATAAGCGGCATGTTTTTTCAATGGATCCAGTTTATGCGCTATTTCAGGTCTTGAGTGATAGCTTGGCTCAGCAGCATTTTGCGACAGGTGTTTATCGACAGTATTTCGAGATACGCCT
>JBLHWR010000003.1:0-41877 GCA_047629275.1 Gammaproteobacteria bacterium | reverse complement strand
TTTACTGGCCTCCTTTACAGCAGCTTTGGATTTTTCCAGCGACATCTTTGATTGCAATCCCAATCTTTATTCGCTTTGGCCTTTATCATGCTATATTGCGATTCATAGGTTTTAACGCCATGTGGGCTGTTGTCAAGGCTGTACTTTTGTATAGCTTTATATGGTCACTGCTGGTGTTTATGGCTCACGTTGACGATGTGCCACGCTCCATTTATATTTTAAACGCGCTGCTGGCAGTTTTTTCCATTGGTGGCAGTCGGTTGATCGCGCGTTGGATTTTTAGTGGATATCTCCCAGTTAAACCTTCCATTGATTCAACTATAGCTAAGAATGTGCTTATTTACGGTGCGGGATCTGCGGGTCGACAACTGGCCTATGCTCTCAGCCTTAGCCGCGAATTAAAGCCGGTAGCTTTCATTGATGATGAAAGTGCACTTCATGGTATGAATGTGCATGGTTTAAGGGTTTATCCGTTTTCCGGCTTAGCTCAATTGATTGCGTCTAAGCAAGTTTCTGAAGTGTTATTGGCTTTGCCTAGTGCCACTAGAAATCGTCGAAATCAAATTATTAGCCTGTTGGAACCTTTTGCAGTGCATGTGCGCAGCATCCCTGGAGTCGCTCACTTGGCTCAAGGTAAGATTAATGCTGACGATATTCAGGAAATTGATATTGCCGGGTTGCTTGGGCGTGGATTGGTCGAACCTAATATAGAATTGTTGAATGCTAATATCAAACAAAAAACGGTGTTGGTGACCGGTGCTGGTGGATCAATAGGCTCTGAGCTTTGTCGCCAAATAGTGGCGCTTGAGCCCTGCCGGTTGATTTTGTTTGAATGGGGTGAATTTCAACTGTATGCCATTGAAAGAGAACTACGAAAGTTAGGTGTTGAATGTGATATTCACCCCATTTTGGGCTCGGTCGTCGATAAAAAGCGACTCACAGACGTTTGCCAGACATTTGGTGTGCAAACTATCTATCATGCGGCTGCGTACAAACATGTACCGCTGGTTGAAAGCAATCCTAGTGAAGGGTTACGCAATAATATAATGGGTACCTTAAACGCGGCTTTGGCTGCGATTGATGCGAAGGTGGAGACATTCGTATTGATCTCAACTGATAAGGCAGTGCGACCTACCAATACCATGGGGGCGACCAAGCGCTTTGCTGAGCTGATTTTGCAGGCATTGAATGACGATAAAATTTCAGTTAATACACGTTTTACGATGGTTCGGTTTGGTAATGTGCTGGGATCATCGGGATCAGTAGTTCCCTTGTTTCGAGAGCAAATTGCCCAGGGTGGGCCAGTTACTGTTACGGATAAAAATATTGTTCGCTATTTTATGACAATTCCCGAGGCAGCGGAATTGGTAATACAGGCGGGTGCAATGGGACTAGGCGGTGACGTGTTTGTGTTAGACATGGGCGACCCGGTGCATATTGTCGATCTAGCCAAGAAAATGATACGGCTGAGCGGTTATACGGTTAAGGACGAAGATTCCTCCGGTGGTGAAATCGAGATAGTGTATACCGGGTTAAGGCCGGGTGAAAAACTGTACGAGGAATTATTGATTGGCGATAACGTTCAAGCTACTGCACACGATAAAATTATGAGAGCCCAAGAGAATGTGATTGCCTGGCGTGATTTGCAGCAGTTGATCATGCAATTGGAGGCTGCTTGCGATAAGGGTGATTTTCAATTAATGAGAGATGTTTTTTTTACGGCAGTATCAGGTTACAGCCCCCAATGTGATGTGGTAGATGAATTAACGCTGGTGCACGCTGAAAAGTCTAAACCCTTTAATGTCGTAAATATCGTATGATTAATTACTTACCTCAGGGTGTGCTTTTGGATAGTACTTTGTCTACTCAAACCAGGTCTTGTTGTGAGTGTCAGATATGAGACGTGCGCTAACACTCGGTGGATTTTTTTATCTATTGCTGGTTTACCTTACTTATTTTTTATATTCAACGGGTGCATCGGCAGAGGCTTTTAAGCATGCTGTTCAACAAAAAAGCATTGATAAACTTGATCAGTATATTGATTATGAAGCAGTACAATCTAGTATTAAACAGCAGTTAAAGATTGAAATACTGAGTGAGGCAAACACTTATCAAGGTGAAAGTGGGAATGAAAAGCCGGTAGGTTTTTTGGAAATGACGCTAGCGATTAAAATAATAGAAGACTATATTGATTCTTATATCACCAGAGAAGGAACTTCTAAACTGTTCCAGTTGCTGGCTCAAGATAACAATGAAAATAGCAAGATATCAAAGACCAAAAAATATCTGACTCAGCTGCAGTCAGAACAATTCATCAACTTTAGACATTGGCGTTTTGTGTCTTTTAATTCGATCGAGACGATGAGTTATGATCAAGACGGGCGTGAATATAAATTTGTGTTTACCTTTGATGGCCTAAGATGGGTAATAACCGATGTTATTTTCAATTTACAGGGTATCGAAAGTACGAAAATAGTTTCCTTTATTGAACAGTTTAGAGGACCTTAGGGTTTCTATCCTAGACTGGATGAAATTGATTAATTTTATCATTATGATGAAGGCTTAATTTTAATAGTGGTTGTAAGTCTGGAACAAATCATTCTTACAGTGTATCTTGCGATTCTTTTTGTAATCAAGGCGTGGTATGGGCGGAAAAGTCTTCATCAAAACTCACGGTTGTCAGATGAATGAGTATGATTCAGCTAAAATGCTGGATGTGCTTGGTCGTGATTGCCAACTTTCTGTTACTGATAACGAGAACGATGCTGAGGTATTGTTACTTAATACCTGCTCTATTCGTGAAAAGGCACAAGAAAAGGTGTTTTCACAATTGGGTCGATGGCGCAAATTAAAGGATAAAAACCCTAATATTGTTATTGGCGTTGGTGGTTGTGTTGCCAGTCAGGAAGGCGCTGCGATAAGAACCCGCGCACCATTCGTTGATTTGGTTTTTGGCCCACAAACATTACATCGGCTGCCGTCAATGCTGGCTGAATCGCGCTCATCCGGAAAACCTCAAGTTGACGTTAGCTTTCCTGAAATTGAAAAGTTTGATCATTTGCCCACGCCAAAGTCAGATGGTGTTAAAGCTTTTGTTTCCATTATGGAAGGTTGCAGTAAATACTGCTCCTTTTGTGTTGTGCCTTATACCCGAGGAGAAGAAATTAGTCGGCCGCTTGAAGGTGTTTTGGTTGAGATTTCAGCTTTAGCTGCTCAAGGCGTCAGAGAAGTGAATTTATTAGGTCAAAACGTCAATGCCTATCGTGGGTTGATGGATGATGGCGAATATTCTGATTTGGCGTTGTTAATTCATTATGTTGCCGCTATCGATGGTATAGAACGAATTCGTTTTACTACCTCACATCCGGTTGAATTCTCAGACAGCCTGATTGAAGCTTATGCGACAGTGCCTGAACTGGTGAGTCATCTCCATTTGCCAATACAGAGTGGCTCTGATCGAGTATTAATGATGATGAAGAGAGGTCACACTGCGATGGAGTACAAGCATAAAATCCGTAAGTTACGTGAAATCAGGCCTAGTTTAAGTTTGTCATCTGACTTTATTATTGGTTTTCCGGGTGAAACTGAAGCTGATTTTCAAGCGACAATGAAACTAATTGATGACGTAGGATTTGATACTTCGTTTAGCTTTATTTATAGTCAAAGGCCCGGTACCCCTGCCGCTTTTCTTCCAGACGATATTACAATGGACATAAAGAAAACGCGGTTAAAAGCATTGCAGGATAGAATATTAATGCAGGCAAGTCAGATATCGAGAAAGATGGTTGGAACGCGGCAAAGAATATTGGTAGAGGGTACTTCTCGTAAAAGTGAGGAAGAGATGCAAGGACGAACTGAAAATAATCGGGTGGTAAACTTTGCCGGTACAGAAATCAAACCAGGCCAATTTATTGATGTCACGATAACGGCTGCACTCAACAATTCGTTACGAGGTGAAATAATAGCTGCATGAATCAGGAAAGCGGGACAAAAGATGTGCAAGCAATATATCCACAATATATTAATACCTATGAGCAACAGGATGAAATCAGTTTGGTAGATTTGTGGATTGCATTGCTCAAATTTAAAAAAGTGTACTTATGGTCATTCATTTTTTCAATAATGGTGGGGATATCTGCAGTAACATTGCTCAGTACGCCAAAATATACGATGACTACTACGTTGAAAATAGCGGACTATAATCTTACTCCAATTGAATCTCCCGAGTTGGTTATAAGCAGAATTAACTCTTTGATTCTCCCTGAGATGGCAAGAGCTGCGTTAAAGGCTAACATTCGGGCAAGTTTTAAGG
Source organism: Gammaproteobacteria bacterium (assembly GCA_047629275.1). Classification (GTDB taxonomy): domain Bacteria; phylum Pseudomonadota; class Gammaproteobacteria. The sequence goes on along the minus strand of JBLHWR010000003.1, from coordinate 37,565 downwards.
CTGATGTTTCAAATCCTAAAGGGACAAACTTGATTGTAATCGAGAGTAAAGTACTTAAAAATCAAGTAGACGTATATAGTGATTTTCACTCCAGACTTGGTGCTAGAATCATTAATGCGCATCAGGACCTTTTGTTTAAACGCAATTCGGATTTACGAAAACAAATAGTAATAGAAGAGAAATTTAGCCTTGAGCCTCTTGCTCTTGACGCATATATGAAGAAATTTCATTCTGAATTAACGACTAGTATTAACCAACTGGACAATACAATTAAAAGTCTGACTGATAAAAAAGTTCAGGAGCAGTCTAAAACTGATCCGGAAGCGTTGGCACGAATGATGTTAATTAATCAGGAAGCTGGGATCTTAATTGATCAGAAAATATCTTTAGTGAAAAGTGTGACTGTTTACTACAATCAGTATATGGCAAAAAGTGAAAAGGGCGAGAGAACACTTCTGGAACTTAAGGACAAATTTCAGAATGAATTGTCAAATATTATCACTCAGTCGGAAGTCTCACGTGAACCCATTAATCGATCTAAGAGCGTGCTCTATTTTATCGTCATATTATTGTCATTATTTCTTGCCTTTGCTTTTACCTTAATTGCAATGTTCCGCGCCAAAGTAATCGAACGTCTAGCAGAAAAGGCCAAACAATAAAAAAAGTAATCAATTTTAGTTTTCTTGAAACCACTCAGCTCGTTAACTTTTGTGGTCCCTTGAATCAAAACCTAAAGCGCATTGAAGCTCAGCTTTATCTTAAGTTAAGTGTTAAGGATGGAAAGCTTTCGGTAAGCTCAAAAGAAGCTATTTTACCGCGTGCAATTAAATCAATAGAACAGTTAATTGCAATGACCGTCGATCATGCGTTGTCAATCGATGAAATTGATAGTGTTTTAAATGCACCGAATCAAGAAGAGCTTGAAAATTTTGATGCGCAAACAGTCAAATTAAAGAAAAAGTTCATCCGACCTAAAACTGAGCTTCAAAGTCAGTATATGGAGAGCATTTCGAAAAAAGTGATTAACTTTGGTGTCGGTCCAGCCGGTACAGGAAAGACTTATTTAGCAGTTGCCAAAGCCGTTCAGGCCCTAGAAAATGAAGAGGTTGCTCGGTTAATTTTAACTCGACCAGCTGTGGAAGCTGGCGAAAAACTAGGTTTTTTACCTGGTGATTTGTCACAAAAAGTCGACCCCTATCTGCGCCCTGTTTATGACGCACTTTATGAAATGCTCGGATTCGACAAGGTCGAAAAGTTAATATCTCGTCATATAATCGAAGTTGCTCCGCTGGCTTATATGCGAGGGCGAACCTTGAATAATGCCTTTGTAATTTTGGATGAAGCGCAAAATACAACACCAATGCAAATGAAGATGTTCCTGACTCGAATTGGTTTTGGAACCAAGGCGGTTGTCACTGGTGATATTACGCAAATTGATTTACCGGCCAATCAAAGTTCTGGTTTAAGCCACAGCCTTAATATTTTGAAAAAAATTGAAGCAATTGGCATCGTCAATTTCACTTCAGGTGATGTGGTTCGTCACCCACTGGTGCAAAATATTGTCGAAGCTTATGATGATTACGAAAAATAGTGTCGATTGATACGCTCGAAAACCATGGTTAATGTCGATCTACAAAATGATGACAAGTTTGAATCTATACCCTCTATTGATCAGTTCCTGCAGTGGGTTGAGTCATCTCTTCTGCAGCCATTTGCAAACTTAGAGCAAACCATACGCGTTGTTTCTGAATCAGAGAGTCAGGAACTAAATAGACAGTTTCGAAGTAAGGATAAATCGACTAATGTGCTTTCTTTTCCATCAGACGACGACTATCTTGAATACAATTGTCTGGGTGACCTGGTGATTTGTGTAGCAGTGGTTGAGTCTGAGGCCTTGTTGCAAGGTAAAGCTTGTGATGCTCATTGGGCTCATATGGTGGTTCACGGTATGCTCCATTTACAGGGGTTTGACCATCAACATGATGACGAAGCTCACGAAATGGAAGCATTAGAAATTAAAATTTTATCTACTCTAGGTTATAATAGTCCTTACAATGAATTGTAAGTTTTACTTCTTTAGGAGCCGTAATGACAGGCGCTGATAACAGCGGGTCGACTAAGGGTTGGCTGGAACGCATTTCGAATGCATTTACCAGTGAACCCCAAACTCAAAAACAGTTACTGGATCTGTTAAAAAATCTGCAGGCTGATCAATTAATTGGTGCTGAAGAACTATTCATGATTGAAGGTGTTTTACAGGTTTCAGACATGCAAGCTCGAGATATCATGATTCCCCGAGGTCAGATGGTTGTCCTCGACCATGATGATTCGTTTGCTACTATTATCGAAAAAATAACAGAATCTGGCCACTCCCGCTTTCCTGTTATCGATGATGACAAAGATGATGTGGTTGGCATTTTACTCGCTAAAGACTTACTACAACTCTCGGTTGAAAAGCCAGAGCAATTCGAAATTAATGACTATATTCGTTCAGCGTCATTTATCCCTGAAAGTAAGCGTTTAAATGTTTTGCTCAAAGAATTTCGCGTCAATCGGAGTCATATGGCTATGATAGTCGATGAGTATGGCGGTGTTTCTGGACTCGTGACTATCGAAGATGTATTGGAGCGAATCGTTGGGAAAATTGACGATGAGCATGATGATGACGATGATGAGCTTGATATTCAGCCTCACGGAGCACATCGATATAGCGTCAGGGCCTTAACGCCATTAGCTGATTTCAACGCTTATTTCAAAACTGAGTTTGTGAATGAGGATGTCGAAACTCTGGGTGGTTACCTACTCGGTCATATCGGACATTTACCTGATAGAGGCGAGGTGATTACACTCGATCAGTTTACCTTTAAAGTGTTAGAGGCTGATAGCCGCCAGGTGCATTTATATCAGGTCATTGATGACCGTAGCTAGCACCCGATTGTCTGTTTTTCTGACGAGTCTGCCTTTTCCATTGTTGCTCTTGTTTTGTGTCTTACTGGGCGCTTTTTTGCCATTGGCCTTTGCCCCTTTTGCAATTTGGCCTTTGGTCATTATCTTGCCCGCAGTTTTGCTTGTGTTGGCCAACTCGAGGGATACCAATAAGCAGGTATTTCTGACTGGATTTGGTTTCGGTTTAGGCTACTTTGGTTTTGGCGTTTATTGGATATATAACAGCCTGCATGACTTTGGAATGGCACCACCTATTGTCGCAGGCGCCATTACTGCATTGATGGTCGTAACGCTGTCTGTTTTCCCAGCGTTAACACTGCTCTCTTGGCAATCGATACAACGTAGAATAGGTCATCAGTCGATCTGGTTAGTGCCCATCCTTTGGTTCGCCTTCGAATGGTTTCGTGGCTGGTTCTTAACGGGTATGCCTTGGTTAAGTCTAGGTTTTGCATTGGGTGAATCCCCGCTGGCAGGATTCGCGCCATTAATCGGCGTTTACGGTTTGAGCGCCATCGGTATATTGGTCTCGGTCGCTTTGATCCAGCTGGTTCACTACAAATCGTATCGTTTGGTTTCTCTTGTCGTGCTGTTGCTGGTGTATTCGCTTGGCTCTGGCTTGCAGCATGTAGAATGGACCGAGCAACAGTCAAAATCCCTCGATGTCACGATAGTGCAGGGCAACATACCTCAGGAAATGAAGTGGCAATCCGCTCAACGCCAGAATATTTTCAATACCTATTGGAATGAAACAGACAAACATTGGAACAGTGACCTCATAGTCTGGCCAGAGACGGCCCTTCCAGGTCAATTTGAAAATGTTAAGCAAAACACTCTAAGTTTCCTTTCAAAAGAAGCGGCAGCGAAAGATAGTTATATCCTGACAGGGCTGCTGATGTCGGACAAGGCCAACCGAAAATTCCATAATAGTATGATGATTTTGGGAGGCGACTTGGGCGAAAATGAAGGGGTTTATCACAAACGCCACCTAGTTTTGTTTGGCGAATACTATCCCATGCGCTGGTTACTGGACTTGATGAGTCAGTTGATCAATATCCCATATTCTGATCTCCAGCCAGGCCCAGACGAGCAACCATTAATGAAGGTGAAAGGCTTGTTTTTAGGCATTTCTATTTGTTTTGAAGACGCTTTTAGCCGCGACATTATGTTGTCGATCCCACAGGCTAACCTTTTGGTGAATGCCAGTAATGATGCCTGGTTTGGTGATTCACTGGCGCCACATCAACATCTACAAATGGCACAAATGAGATCGCTTGAAACGGGCAGGGCGATGGTGCGATCAACCAACACGGGTGTCAGTGCATTTATCGATTTCAAGGGCCGAATTATCCAGCAGACAGAGCAATTCAAAACTCTATCAATAACCCAAACAATGAACGGTCGAACTGGCATAACGCCCTTCTATTACTTTGCTAAAGTACAGGGTTGGATTGCGGGTTTAATATTGATCATTCTGTCGGCCGGTTGGTTTAAAACGCGTCATGAAAAAACCGCTATATAGGTTCCAGTTAACCGTGCGGTCAGGTATCCTATCCCTGTTTTAATAAACGAATATTCAAAGACCCTACTCTAAAAGTACCCAACGAAAATACCCTTATGGATCAGCAATACGACCCCAAGTTACTCGAAGCAAAGGCTCAAAAATTATGGTCTGACGAAGGTCAGTTCGAAGTGCACGAAGACCCTGCTAAAGAAAGTTACTACTGCTTGTCGATGTTTCCCTATCCGAGTGGAAAGCTCCACATGGGGCATGTCCGCAACTACACCATAGGCGATGTCATTTCTCGCTACCAACGCATGTTAGGAAAAAATGTATTACAACCCATGGGTTGGGATGCGTTTGGTCTACCCGCAGAAAACGCAGCGATAAAAAACAATGTTCCACCGGCAAAGTGGACTTACGAAAATATTGATTACATGCGCAGCCAGTTAAAGCGACTTGGATTCGGTTATGACTGGAGTCGTGAGCTAGCGACTTGTAAGCCAGACTACTATCGTTGGGAGCAATGGTTTTTTACACGGCTAATGGAAAAAGGTATCGCTTATAAAAAAACGGCACCAGTCAATTGGTGTCCGCATGACCAAACTGTACTCGCTAATGAGCAGGTAGTTGATGGATGCTGCTGGCGTTGTGATACGCCCGTAGAGCGACGCGAACTATCGCAATGGTTTTTAAAAATAACTGATTATGCAGACCAACTTCTGGATGATTTGGATACGGTTGATTGGCCGGAACAAGTCAAGACCATGCAACGAAATTGGATTGGTCGATCTGAAGGCATGGAAATTGAATTTGAGGTGCCAGGTCACGAGGCGCTAAGCGTTTACACCACGCGGCCCGATACTCTACATGGTGCGACTTTCATGGCCATTGCAGCGGAGCACCCGTTGGCGTTAAAAGCTGCTGAGACAAACGCTGATATTGCTGAGTTTGTCATTGATTGCAAAACAACCAACACAGCGGAAGCTGCACTTGAAAAAATGGAAAAGCGTGGTATTGCTCTCGATATTATTGCGATTAATCCCGTTAATGGTGACTCCATGCCGATATGGATCGCCAATTTTGTGCTCATGGGTTATGGCACGGGTGCGATTATGTCTGTGCCCGCACACGATCAACGTGATTGGGAATTTGCTCGAAAATATAATATTGAAATCAAACAAGTCATTGCACCTATCGATGGAACGTCAACCGGTAGTGCTGAAGTAGATCTTGAGCATGAAGCATTTATTACCAAAGAAGGCGTTTGCTGCAATTCGGGTGAATTAGACGGGCTCGATTTTAAAGCCGCATTTGATAAAATTGCCGATCAGCTAGAACAACAAAATAAAGGAAAGCGTCAGGTTAACTTTCGACTGCGTGACTGGGGCGTCTCCCGCCAACGTTACTGGGGTACACCGATACCCATTATCAACTGCAATGATTGCGGCCCCGTACCAGTGCCAGAGAAAGATTTACCAGTCGTGTTACCGGAAGATATCGAATTCCAGGGTATAGGGTCACCGATCAAATCGATGGACTCCTTCAAAAAAACAACCTGTCCTCGTTGCGGAAAACCTGCTGAGCGTGAAACTGATACCTTTGATACCTTTATGGAGTCGTCTTGGTATTACAGTCGCTATGCCTGTCCTGGTCAAGATCAAACTATGCTCGACGCTCGCGCTGATTACTGGGCACCGGTTGACTATTATATCGGCGGTATCGAACACGCTATTCTACATTTGTTATACGCTCGTTTTTACCACAAGTTGATGCGCGACGAAGGATTAATCAACTCGGACGAGCCTTTTAAACGATTACTAACACAAGGCATGGTATTAAAAGATGGCAGTAAAATGTCTAAGTCGAAAGGAAATACGGTTGATCCACAGGCATTAATTGACCGATTTGGTGCGGATACAGTGCGCTTGTTTATCATGTTCGCCGCACCCCCTGAGCAATCTTTAGAATGGGCCGATGCTGGCGTAGAAGGTGCGCACCGATTCTTAAAGCGTTTATGGGCTGGTATTTACGAGCACACTGAACATAAAGCAGAGTTAATTAAGATGGTAAGTGCCGACTTGAACGAAGCTCAGAAGGCTATGCGGTATAAACTGCACGAAACTATAAAAAAAGTCAGCGATGACTATGGCCGTCGATTGACATTCAATACCGCAATTGCTGCCAATATGGAGCTTCTTAATACAGTGGTTAAATTTAACGATGACTCGTTAATAGGCCATAACATTAAACAGGAAGTTTATGATAATATGGTATTGATGCTGGCCCCGATTATCCCACACTTATGCCATCAACTATGGCAAGAGCTAGGACATGAGGACATTATCCTCGATGCAGTCTGGCCACAGCTAGATGAGACAGCACTGGTCCAGGAAAGCATTGAAATGGTGGTTCAGGTGAATGGTAAGCTTCGTGCCAAAATTCAAGTTAGCGCTGACACCGATAAAGTCAGTTGTGAAGCGATGGCAGTTGGCAATGAGCAAATTAGAAAGTTCATTGGAGACCAAGCCATTAGAAAAGTGATAGTTGTACCGAATAAACTAGTCAATATAGTGATATGAGACAAAGCACGACCTAGGGGGTGACATGAAAAAACTTCAGTTTATTGCAATACTGATCTTAGTTGGCTTCGTTTCTGCCTGTGGTTTTCAGCTACGCGGAGTATCTAGCTTACCTGAGACGATGACTCAATTACAATTGGTTGATGACGGCCTTAATGCGGATCAAATCAGACTACTAAGTCAGATGCTTGTCAAAGCGGGTGCAAAGTTACAGCTAAGTGACGCCAATGACCCAGTGCAACTCAAGGTTAAAATGACTAGTTTGTCTGACCGTAACCTTGCCGACAGTGCAGGAACGGGTACAACAATTGTACAGATTTCTAAACGGCTCAGTTATAGCGTAAAAAGGTCAGAAGATGTCTCACTATTGCAGATAAAAATAATAGAGCGTCAAATTAATATAGAGCAAGACAGTAATAATTTGCTGGGAACTGAATTAGAGAAGACGAGTGCTGAAAGGACATTAGATCAAACATTGTTTAGTCAGTTAATTTTTCAGCTGAAAAGATTGTGAAATAACGTAAAAACAGCGTATTCAAAATTTACCCTGTCATCACAAAGGTTTATACTGAGGTTAGTAACTTAGATTGGCCGACGGCTCAATTGCTCAACTAGTTGAGTAATAAACTTTAAAATACAAATATCTACTTCGGGCGAACCCATCTTGACAGCACCGCAGCGCAACCCATTATTCTGGACCGGACTGGCCGTTGCCGGATTAATATTGTTTATCTTTTTTGGTTCTGACAGAAATGGTCCTAATGGATTGGGTTCTGAGCACTCTGACTCTGGCATGAGTAGTTTAGAGCCGGCTGAAGATCAAAAAGTAGTTGGATCCGAACAATCGTTGTTTTCATCGTCAACTTCATTAGAAAACAATGGTGCCATAGATCGTAATCTACCCACTCCACCGGGCATGGCAGCGAGGAAAATAATACAAAAAATTCGAAAGGTCGGCAAGTCATATGACTTGTCTGAGATTTTTAATCAAGCGAAAATTTACCAGGAAGAAGGCAGTTTGGCTGACGCGCACCTACTTTATTTTTTTAGCGCCAGAGAAGGTCACCTCGACTCAATTATGCAAATGGCAATCATGTCTGATCCGACTCAGTTTCGAGCAGACATTAGCTTACTTGATCAGGCAGACCCTGTTCAATCCTATAAATGGTATCAAAAAGCAGCGTTGACCGGTTACCAACCTGCCATCGATAGCATACAAAACTTGCGGCAGTGGGCTTTGGACGAGTCTAAAGCAGGCAATCCTTTTGCTCGCCAATTACTCTTAAATTTAAAATAATAGCCATCAGATATTAAGGTGATTTAATGAGAAATTTAATAAAAATTTTGTTCGTCGGACTAGTTTCTCTTCATACCAATATTGCACTGGCTAATGAACTGCCTTTACTAATGGAGGGCAAAAAAACTCTCTATCAACGAGTGCTTAGCACGCCTGATGCTCGACTTTACGAGTCACCAGAGCAATCAGCGCCATCCAGCGAAATTGTGCCATTTAGTGTTCTTTATGTTTATCAAAAAAAACAGGGCTGGATCAAGGTAGGTCATGGCAATTTTGGAGATACGGCTGGTTGGGTTAAGCAGACAAAAACCATAATCTGGAATCAGGCGTTGACTGTATCATTTAAAGACCCACAGGATACTCAACGGGTGATGCTGTTTGATAAAAAAGAGAATTTACAACGGCTGGTTAATGATTACGATAAAGAGGCCTATCAGGCGCTCTATAATTCAGCAGTTAAAGGTGATGTGGGTGATGATTTCCCCGTAATTGCCATTCAACCAGAAGCGCACATAGACATCCTGCAAGATTTTTATCTTGTGCCAATCAAGCAGCATGAAGATGTTTATCTAGGAAACGAGCAGGCCAGATTACTCGAGATAGCCAGTGTACCGCTGCAAGATGAGGCTAGTCGTGCGAATTCTATCGCAGTTAGCCAGAAATCTCGAAGTTATAGAAGCGGCATTCATTTTGTGATTGACTCCACGGCGTCGATGGGACCTTACATTGATCGTACTCGTGAGGCGGTTGCCAAAGTTTATTCAGCAATAGAGAAGCAAGGCTTAAACAACCAAGTGAGCTTTGGTTTAACGGCCTATCGAGACAATATCGATCAGGTACCGGAATTAAAATATTTGGTTCGGCCTTATGTCAGTCTTAAACAAGGTACTGACGTTAAACAATTCTTTAACCATGTCAATGAACTTAGTCCATCTGAGGTGTCTAGCCGAGACTTTAGAGAAGACGCCTATGCAGGAATAAAGTCAGCCATCGAAAGCACTGACTGGAATGAATTTGATGCCCGTTACGTGATATTAATTACTGATGCAGGGCCACGAGAAAGTCATGATTCTTTGGGCTCTACCCGTCTTAGCGCGCAAGCTTTAAGGCAGTTGGCTTATGACAAGGGTGTTTCGATTTGGGTTTTACATTTGCGTGCTCAGTCTTCGGTCGCAAACCATGAAAAGACAGAAAGACTTTATAAAGAGCTTTCTTATTATCCTGGTATCGGTGACTTTTATTATGGCGTTAGGCTCGCAGAAGTGGATGAATTTGGCACCGTATTAGAGTTGCTAGCCAATCAACTAACACAACAAGTGCTTGCCACGACCAATGGTGTACCACCATTTCCGTTGCATGATGAAACTGAAGCTAACGCTAACGCTGATGAAACACCCTCTCAGCTATCCCAATTGCAAAACCGTGTTGCAAAGTTAGGCAATGCCTTGCGCATGCGTTATCTACAAAAAGAATCAGGTAAACCATTGCCTACGGTATTTAATGCGTGGATGATTGATAAAGATTTTGAAAATCCTGAGCGTTCTACAGTCGATGTTCGTGTGCTACTTACTAGAGATCAATTGAGTGATTTAAAAAGTGTCATGCAGCAGGTTTTAGAGTTAGCCGAAGAGGGGGTCCTTAGCCCTAAAAGCTTTATAGAAGACTTAAAGAGTTTAGCGGCGACAGTTAGCCTCGATCCATCAGCTGTTGCTAGCAGTACATCGGGTTCAGGTGCGAATTTGGCTGATATGGGTTATATGCGTGAATATATTGAAGACTTACCTTACACCGGTGAAGTGATGAACCTTACGCTGGAAAGTTGGGAAGCATGGTCAGCCAAAGTGCAAATAGAATTTATGCACCGATTGGAAAGTAAAATCACTTACTATCAGGCATTGCACGACCATACTGATCTTTGGGTGACACCTGGTGGAGGGCCTGTTAATGGAAACTCTGTCTTTCCAGTGTCGCTCGATCTTTTACCTTGATATTTTGTCAAAAAAAATGTCTTAAAGAACATGTCGTAATGAGCACCATGTTCTTTATTTCTCATTGCCTTTCATAATAACTTTCATACTAAGAAACAATACCTAACGAGTTTTAATTCAAAGTGTCAATCATCTATAGTCTGAAAAACGTCGTAAAAGAACGCATGATCGAGAACGCTGGTTTTCGATTACTCGTTCCAAACCTAGAGATATCTAAAGGTGAAAACATAGCCCTCATAGGGCACAGTGGCTGTGGTAAGAGCACACTGCTTGATATGCTTGCACTGATACTGCATCCTGATCATGCTAAACAATTTAGTCTTGTAACTAATGATGGAGAGACAAACAGTATCGACCAACTTTGGCAAAAGAAAAAGCGTGATCAACTCTCCGAAATTCGACGTCTTAATATTGGGTACGTAATGCAATCGGGCGGTTTATTGCCTTATCTCACCGTGCGTGAAAACATCGAGCTGCCTCGCCGGCTGTTGAAACTAGCGGATGATGATTCGATTAATTCAATTTCAAAAGTGCTGGGTATCCAGCGCCAACTCGATAAGTTGCCAGGGTTGTTATCTGCCGGTGAAAGGCAAAGAGTCGCTTTCGCACGAGCATTGTCACATCGGCCATCGATACTACTCGCCGACGAACCAACCGCTGCCTTAGACCCGATCACTGCGCGTAAGATTATGGCGGTGGTAATGGAGCTAATCAAAGGGCTTAAAATAACCCTTATCACCTCAAGTCATGACTGGGCACATGTTTATAAAATGGATTTACGCACGCTTTATCAAGAAGCGGGAGTAGTAGAGAATGGTCGCGTTTACCAATCACTTTTTCGAGACTAGAGCTCAACTTAGGACTTTGAATTAATCACTATGAGCCAACTTAATAACATTCTCCGATTGAGTTTCCGCGACTATAGCCACGAATGGCGTATGTCGGGTTGCTTTGTATTTGCACTTGCATCCGTGCTCGCACCGATGATGATATTGTTTGGATTAAAATTTGGAATCGTCAGTTCAATGATATCGGGGTTGGTAGATAATCCAGTCAATCGAGAGATCCGCCCCATCAGCAGCGGGCATTATAGTGAACAGTGGGTTGAACAATTTAGATTACGTCCAGAAGTGGAATTTATCATTCCTAAAACTCGTGCGTTGGCTGCTACCATTCAGCTAAAAAGCAAAACTGCCAATCATATTCTTTCAACAGAAATGATGGCAACAGCGCTGGGTGACCCGTTATTAAAAGAATTAAGTAGTGTTCCTAAAGGTTATTTTGAAGTTATTCTAAGCAAAGAAGCATCGATAAAGCTAAAGGCAAAAAAGGGCCAATTAATTGATGCCAGTTTGGCAAGGCAATTCGAAGGCAAACGTGAACGGGTTCATTTGACACTGAAAGTAATCGAAATAGCTGAAGCAGCTGTTAGTAGTCGCAATATTGCCTTCGTTAATCTGGATCTGCTTCTTGCAACGGAGCAATTTAAAGATGGACGAGCAGTTCCTGAACTTGGCTGGTTAGGCGACACAGAGAAATTTGAGGCGCGTCAATATCCATCTTTTCGGTTGTATGCAAAATCAATTTATGATGTTAATCATCTGGTAACTGATCTTGAAAAGCAAGGCATTCGAGTCAAGGCCAACACGGCTGAGATTTATACGGTGCAATCGATCGATCAAAACCTATCGGTCATTTTCTGGATTATCGCCTGTGTTGGGGCCGTTGGTTTTGCCTTTTCTTTAGGGGCAAGCCTGTGGGCAAATGTAGATCGCAAAAAGAAAGAATTGAGTATACTCAGATTGCTCGGATTTAGGAGCAGTCGGGTTGTGTTGTTTCCTCTTGTGCAATCTTGTCTCACTGGATTATTGGGATGGTTATGTGCAGTACTGATCTATCTTGTATTCGAACAGTTGATCAACCGTTTTTTAGCGCCAAGATTGAATCTTGATCAAACCTTATGTTTTTTGTTATCTGAGCATTTCTTCTGGGCGTTAGGACTAACTATGGTAACAGCCATACTAGCTGCTATTCTGGGAGGTTTTCGAGCAGCCAAAATTGAGCCGTCAGATGGGCTTAGAGAAATATAACGTAGGATAAATCCTGCTTTACAAAGCGATTTTTCTTACGTTTCCTGTTAGTTAGAGGCTATAGCCATTCGATTTTTTGTCGCTATAATGTTAATATGTTCATATGGATTTGAGCAAAGGAAATATGGATTAGATACTTAAATGTATCATGAGCCGGATGCCTAGCAGGATGCAGTTAGATGGAATAATACAGTAGTCTCTTAACCCTCATGTCTGCCCGGCATGAGGGTTTTTTTATGCCTACATTTAAGGGAGTGTTACAGTCTTTTAGACAAATGTGCTGCGATGGCTTTGTCTATCTATATTCCTGTCACAATGCTGAATTGTAAATTGTACTGGTATTATCGTGTCTATAACGATTAATCACCGGAAACTGGCATTTCTAGATGTTTCTAGGTTGAAGAGTTGGGTGTTGTTATATAGCATGCGCTTTGATCCTAATTCGGCTTAAAATAGCACCATGTTACCGGCAAGTCTTAGCAAAATTCCATCGACTCTCTATTTGCTATCAAGCAATGAACCTTTGCTTGTGCGTGATTGGCTTGATCAAGCACGTCTAGCTTTACGAAAAAACGACTTTGAAGACATTCAAACCGTTACTACGGAATCAGGTTTTGACTGGAATAGCCTAATTGAAGAGTCGCATCTTTTGTCACTTTTTTCGGTGAAGAAGTGCCGTGTGATTATGATCAATAGTGGGAAGCCAGGTCAGCAAGGCAGTAAAGCAATTCAAGCAATATGCGATCAACTACCTGAGGACATGGTTTTCATTTTTGTCATACCATCACTAGATCGGCCAACTAAGAACTCGAGTTGGTTCAAGCGCATACAGCAAGTTGGTGAGGTCAGTGAGCTTAAAACGCCAGGAAATCATCAGCTGGTTGACTGGATCGTTCAAAGAGCAGGGGCTAAGTCTCTCATTATTGATCGCCAATCAGCCGTTTTTTTAGCGGAATGCACCGAGGGTAACCTACTGGCAGCTGACCAAGAGTTAGATAAGCTATCACTTCGATTTTGCGATCGAAACTCGGTGTCTTTTGATGAAGTCGAACAAACTGTTGCACAAAGCTCTCGATACAACAATTTTGTATTGGTCGATGCTTGTCTAGATGGGAAAGTACAACGTGCTATTAAAATTTTAGATAGCCTGAAGGATGAGGGACAACTTACAGTGCAACTACGGTGGTCGTTACAATCCGCAGTCGAACAATTGATGGCCTTGCAGCAGGCACAAAATATGGGTCGAATGAGCCCTAAAGTCTGGCAGGAATTGCGTATTTGGAGTTCGAAACAACGTCTTTTTGAGTCGGCTTTAAAGCGTTTGAAGTTTGATCAACTTGAGCGTTTATTGCAAAGCTGTGCTACATTAGACCGCATCAATAAAGGTCAGCAAGAGGATGATTTCCCCGATCGTGACTGGCTTCTTTTAAAAACAATCGTATGTTGTTTTTGTGGCCTTAAGTCGGTCTCTCAGCTTGAGCAGGAATCTTAAATGAGCATTACTCCAGATAACCCTATTTCCCATCCTGAATCTTCTAAATGTGTTGACGTTAATCAATACATGAAGCAACTAGGCACGAATGCTCGAATGGCTGCAGATGAGCTTGCTCAGGCTAGCCCTTACATCAAAAATCACTCATTGCATGAGATTGCCAACGTAATCGACAACCAACGTGACAGGATCAAATCTGCTAACCTGAAAGATATGACCCAAGCAAAATCTGATGGTCTGGACGCTGCTATGCTTGATCGTTTATTGCTCCGCGATGATAGGATCGATGCCATGATTGAAGGATTGCGACAAGTTGCAACACTGCAAGACCCTGTTGGAGAAATCACTGAGATGGAATTTAGGCCTAGTGGGGTTCAAATAGGTAAGATGCGGGTGCCATTGGGCGTAATTGGTATTATTTACGAATCAAGGCCAAATGTTACCATCGATGCCGCTGCTCTTTGTATCAAGTCGGGTAATGCTTGTATTCTTCGCGGTGGTAAAGAAGCCTTGAATTCAAACCAAGCTATTTATAGCTGTATCAAAAAGGGCTTGATGCAAGCGGGGCTCAGCGAAGATGCGGTTCAGGTTGTTAATACAGCTGACCGAGCGGCTGTTGGTGTCATGCTTAACATGAGCGAATCAATCGATGTTATTATTCCACGCGGTGGTAAATCTTTAATTCAACGTATATCGAGTGAATCTTCGATTCCCGTCATCAAGCATCTTGATGGTATTTGTCATGTTTATATCGATGATAAAGCCGATAAAACTAAGGCCTTTGATATTGCGTTGAATGCTAAAACACGACGTTATGGTGTTTGTAATGCGATGGAAACGCTTTTAGTCGCAGCGTCGATCGCAGACAGTATTCTGCCGGACTTGATTGATGCCTATGTTGGAAAAGGCGTCCAGCTCAGAGGCTGCGATAGATCTATTTTATTAGGCCCTGACAAAATGACTGCCGCAAGCGATGAAGATTGGGATACAGAGTATCTTGCACCTATATTATCGATTAAAATAGTACATGGTATGGATGAGGCAATAGAACATATTCAGCGTCATGGGTCTCATCATACGGACGCCATCGTTACTGAAGATTATACTAAGGCGAGGTCTTTTCTACGTCGAGTCGACTCAAGCTCCGTTATGGTGAATGCATCTACCGCTTTTGCAGATGGTTTTGAATATGGTCTTGGTGCTGAAATTGGCATTAGTACCGATAAACTTCACGCCAGAGGCCCCGTTGGATTGAAAGGTTTGACGTCACAAAAATACATCGTGTTTGGAGATGGTCACATACGGGCTTAAATATGATTGGTATTTTTGGTGGTACCTTTAATCCGATTCACAATGGCCATCTTCAGCTGGCAAAACAAGCGTTAGATCGCCTAGCTTTAGACCATGTACACTTCTTACCTTGTGCTAATCCAGTTCATCGAGGTGCGCCAAAGGTCAATAGCCATGATCGACTCAATATGATCAAGCTTTCAATCGCTAATGAAGATCAATTTGTTGTCAATACATTAGAGCTGGATCGAGGTGGGGCATCATTTATGATTGATACCTTGCGAGAAGTGCGTGAACTACATCCAAATGAATCTATTGGGTTGCTGCTTGGAGCAGATACTTTTAATGACATATTGAGCTGGAAGCAGCCAACCAAAATTTTGGAGTTAGCTCACCTGATTGTTTGTCAGCGGCCAGAAATCATGTTAAATCGAAATATTTTTAACGAATGTTGGGTAGAGTCAGTGGACAGGTTACAGGGTGAAAAATTTGGCCATGTATTACCATTGGCAATTAAGCAAAGCAGTTGTTCTTCAACCGAAATTCGGCAACAATTGGCAGTATCGGTACCAACATCAGAATCAGTTATTTCATGTCTGCCAAAAACAGTGCTTGAATATATAGTTAATAATCATCTTTACGAGACATAATGTGAACGACTCAACACCCAGTTCAACCAAGAAGCCAATGCAACCCAAAGAAGCAAAGGCAATGGTATTAACCGCATTAGAGGAAATAAAAGCCAATGATGTTGTTGTGCTGGACGTGAGCTCTTATGCCAGTTTTACTGACTATATGGTATTTGCCAGCGGCACCTCAAGTCGCCACGTTAGTTCAATTGCTGGGTCGGTGATCGATGCGGCTAAAAAACTAAACTCGCCAGCATTGGGCGTCGAAGGTCTGGATGTCGGTGACTGGGTACTAGTCGATCTGGGTGATGTTGTTGTTCATGTCATGTTGCCCGCTACACGAGAATATTATGAGCTTGAAAAGCTTTGGGGTGAAGAAATGGCTGATCTAGACTTATCTGAAGACATCGGTGATTAGTCTTCAGTTATAACTGATAGCAGTAGGCTAAAAAACAGATTAATAATTAAATGCAGATCCAAATTGTCTCTGTAGGCCAGAAGATGCCAGCCTGGGTTGATACAGTTTGCGCCGATTATATTAAGCGTATGCCACGTGAACTGCCTATTCAAATAACCTCGATTCCTTTAGCGCACCGTAAGAACAATGACGTCTCAAAGCGACCTAAGCAACAGGAGTCGCAGCAAATATTAAAAAAGCTAGTGCCTGGTAGTTTAAATATTGCACTCGATGAGCATGGCAAGCAGTGGTCAAGTATTGAATGGTCGCAACAACTCGAACATTGGATGTTTGAGTATCCACGTGTCAATTTAGTCATTGGAGGTCCAGACGGGCTAGCCGAAGACTGTCGTGCAGCTTGTGCTCAAACCATTGCGCTGGGTAGGATGACCATGCCACATGCTTTAGTACGGGTGGTACTAGTTGAGCAGCTTTATCGGGCTTGGACTCTGCTCCAAGGACATCCATATCATCGTGAATAGAGCGATTTACTTGTTAAGCTAGGCTTAAAAATAATGTTTTTGTTAACATTAGAAAGCCCTGCATGGATGCAGGAAGAAGCGCAATTGCTAAAAACCACTAAGTAAAAAAATTTCATCTTAAGGAACTGTGCCCGAGATTTAGCTATTTTTGCTATTCGATAATGCAGCTACAAAGAGTTGCCGCCTTGGCCTGAGGCAGCCATAGCGAAAAGTGTGTTATTCGAGTTGCTCTTCAGTTGTTATCTGTCTTTTATAGCTTAATTGATCGATAATATGTTTAATGATATATCTTGCTTCCAGTTCCCCACGTCGCGCTGAATTATTACACCAGATAGGTGTCGAATTTAAAGTGCTCGCAGTCGATGTTGACGAGGCTCCGTTTGCGTTAGAAACACCCGAACAGTATGTGCATCGGGTTGCTAAAGCCAAAGTGAATGCCGCAAGCCATGCTATGGATGGAGAGTGTATTCCAATACTAGCCGCAGACACCATTATCTCGATTGATGATGAGATTGTTGGCAAACCGCAAAATTCTGCGCACTGCAAATGTATACTATCAAAGTTGTCAGGCAGGACGCACCAAGTGCTCACTTGTTTAGCCTTTCGTTTTAAGGGCGAAACTCAACTCACATTATCGGTGAATCAGGTTCGCTTTCGGGTAATAGAAGAGACTGAAATAGCCATTTATTGTTCGAGCAAGGAGCCATTGGATAAAGCAGGTGCTTACGCAATTCAGGGCAAGGCCGCTATTTTTGTTGAAAAGTTAGAAGGAAGCTATTCATCTGTCATGGGCTTGCCCTTATTTGAGACAGCCAAGATTTTGCAACAAGCCGGCATTACGGTTATTTAAGAATGGAAGAATAAGCATGATCATTAGTGAAGAAATACTGATCAATATTACGCCTCAAGAAACCCGTGTTGCGATAGTCGAAAACGGTGTTTTGCAAGAAATGTGTATTGAGAGGGAAGGCAACCGAGGCATTGTTGGTAATATTTATAATGGCAAGGTCAATCGCGTATTGCCAGGAATGGAAGCTGCGTTTGTTGATATTGGCCTAGATAAGGCTGGTTTTTTGCATGTCTCAGATATTCATAGTAAGGCCGAGGTGGATGCAGATACACCTCAACCGGCAATCAACGAATTATTACGTGAAGGTCAGACTTTAATGGTACAAGTTGTTAAGAATCCGATGGGTACCAAGGGTGCACGTTTGACGACCAGTATTTCAGTGCCATCACGATACTTGGTCTACATGCCAAACTCATCAATGATTGGTATCTCTGTGAAGATTGAAGAGGAAGCTGAGCGTGAACGCTTAAGAGCTTTGTTGGGTGAGTTTTTAAATGACAACCGAAAGGGTGGTTGCATTGTGCGCACCGCCGCAGTTGGTGTGGATGAAGAAGAACTGCACCGCGATATTAATTTTTTGAATAAACTTTGGGATGAAATTTCTGAATCTGCTCGATCAGTGAAACCGGGTACTTTGGTACATGAAGATCTTCCATTATGTATTCGTACTCTCCGTGACATGGTGGGAAAAGACACCAGTGCCGTTAAGGTTGACTCAAGAGAAACCTATCAAAAAATGATTAAGTTTGCTGGACGTTATATTCCTGATCTACCTGCAAAAATAGAGCATTACCCTGGTGAGCGCCCACTGTTTGATCTTCATAACATCGACGATGAAATTCAGCGGGCTTTGGGGCGACAGGTAGGATTAAAGTCGGGTGGTTATTTAATTATCGATCAAACCGAAGCGATGACCACTGTTGACGTTAACACCGGTGCATTTGTCGGGCATCATAATCTCGAAGAGACTATTTTCAAAACCAATATGGAAGCTTCTCAAGCAATAGCCAGACAGCTTAGGCTACGCAACTTGGGCGGCATTATCATTATAGACTTTATTGATATGGAGTCTGAGGATCACCAAAGGCAAGTATTGAAATCGCTCGAAAAATACTTAGCCAAGGATCACGCTAAAACTCAGGTATTCGATGTTTCACCACTCGGTCTAGTCGAAATGACTCGAAAGCGCACACGTGAAAGTCTGGAGCACGTATTGTGCGAAACTTGTCAAACCTGTCACGGGCGTGGCTCGCATAAGACGACAGAGACGGTTTGTCACGAAATACTTCGAGAAATTCTACGTGAAGCTAGAATTTATGATGAGGCTCAACAGCTTTTAGTCATGGCCAATCAAGATGTTATAGACCGTTTATTAGATGAAGAAGCGGCAAGTCTGGCAGAACTTGAAACCTTTGTGAAAATACCCGTTAAGCTCCAAGTTGAGAGTCACTTTTCTCAGGAAACCTATGATGTCGTGCCAGTATAATTCATAATCAATAACGATCAACAATCACTAACCAATACAATTCATATTAGTAATAATGCAACCAATGATCCGTCCAATTATTAAAATACTCTACTGGATGCTGATTGTGTCTGCAGTGATGATTGGTATTTTGAGGTTAGCTGCTCCACACATCCAATACTTCAAAAGTGATATTGAAAACTTATTGAGACAATCTGTACTGCCAGATTTAAGTTTTAGTTCTATTGAACTGGAGTGGCGTGATTTCGATCAACTGATTCATTTACAACATGTCAAACTAACACCCCCAAATACCACAATACCGATTGTTGTTGAGACACTTAGTTTTAAAATTAGTTTGTGGAGAAGCCTGCTGGCTCAAACACCCGTAATAGACGAAGTCAATGCAGTGGCAGAATCATTGGTGATCCGCAAAGACTTAAACAAACAGTGGTGGCTAAACGGTATTTCACTGATTGACTTGATACCCCCCGATAATAAAGCTAATTCCTTTGAAAAAGATCAACTTTGGTCGGATTTTTTTGAAATTATTGGGCTAGCTCCGGAAGTCATAAAGATAGAAATCGAGAATCTCACCATTGATGACATTCTTAGTGGACAGCAGCATCAAATAAATAACAGCCTATTTGAAATGCAACGTCATCAGGGTGTAGTGCGGGTAAAATTTAATACAAACCTAGATAGTCTGGGCGGGGAGCTGAGTGTTCAAGGCCTTTTTAGCAAACAGAAAGGCGTGTTATTCACAGAGCTAAACGAACTCGAGTTAAGTTCTGAGTTGGCCAACCTGATTGATATTGACATTGTCATGCTGGAGCCTACCAAACTCACCAACGCCAATGTATGGTTAAATCTTGATGCTGAAAAGCCACCCGTTCTTCGAGCTGATTTTACTGTCGACAAAGCACAGCCACAGGTAGAGGGGGCTGTCACTTCACTACCGTTCTCTTTTAATTCACAAGTCAGTATTCAAAAGCTCAAGCAAGATTGGTCAATCATTGGTCATCTCGATCAACTAGTTCTGAACGGCAAGAAAATCCCCAAAATTGAAACCCAACTAAATCTGCCCCAACTTGGAGACAAAAAAAACCTGTCAGGTTGGATAAAAAGTGTCGACCTATCGATACTGGCTGCACTCGATAATCAAATATTACCTGATGCCGTTGCAGAAAAATTATTGACTAGCGATATATCAGGTCAACTGAATAATGTTTGGTTCGATGTGGACCCTACTAATATCAAAAGTTTATCATTAATGACACAACTCCATCATCTGACTAATCACCTAACCAGTAATCAAACCACTAGCCCTGTTTCAGAAATACCCGGGTTTAATGACGTATCGGCATCATTGCTGATAGGCAATCAAAACCTAAAGCTTAAATCGACAGGCAAGCAACTAACGTTAGACTTTGCTGATAAGTTTAGGGCACCTATTGAAATAGACAGCTACAGCTTAGAGGCTAATGCTAGTCTTAATAAGAATGGTTTGCATATAGCTGTTCCTCAATTCGAAGTGAGTAATAGCGATATTAGTCTGGCAGGTCGGTTGTTGTTAGATTTTGATCAGACGAATACACCGTTTATGTATCTGAGGGCCAGTTTTGACAAGGCTAATGCGGCTAACAAATCTAAATATCTACCGATAAAGCTTCTCTCAGCCAGTTCGCTTGCATGGATTGACAATGCTATAGAATATGCTGAAATTTCACAGGGCAATTTGTTGTACCACGGACGACTAAAGAGTATTCGAGAACTAGAGGATGAAAAGTCAGGTGGGCTCTATGTTGATTTTCAGATAAACAACGCGGCCATAATGTTTGACCCCGAATGGTCAACAGTGCGTAACGCCAAAAGCATGATTACATTCGATAACGTTAGCTTTTTGGCCGATGTATCAAGTGCTAGTTTTGACCAGATTGATAATGTGCACGGGCAAGTATCGATAGCTGATCTGTCTATGTTGACAATCAACTTAAATCTTCATGCTAATGCTGAAACTAATAAAGCATTATCAACTTGGTTAGCAATGCCAACTTCGAAGAATTTCCGAAACGTTGGGAGTCATTTTAAAAATGCCAGTGGGCAAGTGCAGATTGAGACCAACATTGCCCTAACCTCATCAAAAACTTCAAACAGTACAGTGAATGTTGGCCTGGAATTTAAAAATGCTGGCGTCAATGCACCCGACTGGGATATTGAATTGCAGCAGTTAAACGGCCACTTGCTGGTCACTCAAGATGAAGTTTTGGGCAAAGATATTAAGGCACATTACTTTAATGACCCAATAACAATTAACGTCAATACGGATCAAGAGAATAGTAAAACATTGATACAGGCTGCGGGTCTGTTAGACACCCAAAAAATGATGAGTTTATTACCTGAATACATGTCAAAAAGCGTGACGGGTAAAAGTGATTGGCAAGTCCAGTTGGCTATCAATAACAAACAGACTAAAGCCGATGAGCCTATATTAAAAATTAAGGGACTCAGTAGCCTCAAGAATACAAAAGTTGAACTACCCATACCGTTATTTAAATCATCAGAGACTCTACGAAAGACAGCGATAGAGGTCGCTATTTACGCCAATGACATGATCGATTTTAATGTCCGCCATGGGCCAGATATAAGGCTAAAAGGCGACCTTGAAACAATAGAAGGTAGTGCTAAATACCAATTAAAGTCGATGGATCTGGCCCTGTCAAAACCACTTAAGCCAAATAATGCAAAGCCTGGTTTTAGGCTATATGGTACGTTACCACTCTTACCAGTTGATGACTGGTTAGAGTGGTATCAGGCTGAAATGGGTCAACGCGACACTAGTGATAAAAAGGCTTCGAGTGAAAATTCATGGGATTTCATTCAATCTATAGATGTACAGCTTCAATCAGTTGTTATTGAGCGTCGACAATTCACTGACGTTGATTTTTTCCTAACTCAGGAAGTTGCAGAGTTCTGGGTCGATATTAAATCTTCTCTTCTTACTGGGCATCTTACAATACCTAAAAAGCAGTCTCCAAAAACCCCGATTATTGCCGACCTCGAGTACATAAAATTTCAATCTTTAGAATCATCTGATCCTTCAACTGATTCCACTCTTCTGCCCAATGATTTTTACAATCTAAACGTTTTTAGTAAGGTAGCGACCTACAACGATCATACGGTTGATAACCTAGAAATAGAAACACGTCTGAATAATCATCAGCTCGTTATTCAAAAATTTAATTTTCAACGTGATAAGGTCTTTTTGAACGGAAAGGGCCTCTGGGAATATGATCCAGCTAACAAAAAAAATATAACCAGTTTAAATTTGGAGCTTAAAGGTTCAGAGTTTGGACAAGCCATGGCTAATCTTGACTTTGGGGATGCTATTGGTGGTGGGGAAATTGAATTCAACAGTCACTTAACTTGGCCAAATAGCTTACTCAATTTTGAGTGGGACAGTTTGACTGGTAATGCCAATTTTGTTTTAAAAGACGGAGTTTTAAAAGATGTTGAGCCTGGCTCAGGACGTTTGATTGGGTTGCTCAGCTTGAACGCTCTACCTAGGCGGTTATTGCTTGGCTTTAGTGATGTAGTGGGAAATGGCTTGGAGTTCAATAAAATATCAGGCAACTACATCATTAATGGTGAAAAAATAATCACCAGTGATACAAAGATGGATAGCGCGTCGGCTGAAGTACTGGTGACAGGTGTAACTGGGTTGAAAAGTAAAACCTATGATCAGAAGATGTTTATCACCCCCAACGTCGGGCAAACTTTGCCAGTATTAGGAGGTCTGATTGCAGGTGGTGCTGTAGGCTGGGGGCTATTGCTTTTTGAAAAAATATTTGAAAAGGCTATCGATAAAACAGTCACAATAGAATATACAATAAACGGAACTTGGGAAGACCCCAACATTGTTTTAGTCAAAAAATCTAAAACTGAACTGGATACAATAAAGAATGATAAATAGAACCGCTCTACTGATATTACTCTTACTCGTACCTCTGTTATCTTTTGCGAACACTCTGCGCATATTCACTCTAAGTGCTGACGAATGGGCGCAGCCGCGCTCAGGTGAAGCGGTTACGCAGTTTAGTGTGGTTCGTTCAGCCATTAGTTACTGGGAGAAAGGGATTGATTCGGCTATATTGATCCGCTACCCAGGTGAGGATAGTGGAGAGATTTGGGCGACCGAGTTACGAGACTGGATAATTTCTTTAGGAATTCCCTCTGACTATCTATTGTTAGTTGCTGGCAGTCAGGCTGCAGATGAAATCAAATTGATTGTCGGTCAGCGCGACGAACTGAAATAAAATTTAGGCATCAAAGAGGCAATTCTATGTCGTCAATCCTTCAACAGGTAACGAACCAAATACTCGAACCAACGGGTTTAACTATTAATCAACTCAATGGTTTTCTTGACGGTTTACAAAGTCAGCATATCGATGCTGGCGATTTATATTTCCAAACTAGCCAACAAGAATCATGGGTAATGGACGGTGGCATTATTCGCGAAGGTTCATTCAATATAGAAAAGGGTGTTGGAATCCGGGCAATGTCAGGTGAAAAAACAGGTTTTGCGTATTGCGACGATTTACAATTCAACGCTATCGAGCAAGCCGTTAAAAACGCCCGTGCTATTGCTAGCCATGGCCAAAACCGAGAGACACAGGTAGCATTAAACTCGAATACTTTTAATGAGCTCTACCTGAGTGCTAATCCAGTTGATGGACGCCATGCTGACGATAAAGTTGAATTACTTAAAAAACTCGATATTTATACACGATCACTCGATAGTCGAATAGAACAGGTGATTATTTCTTTATCTGGCGGCATAGAGCACATTCTCATTGCAGCAACAGACAATACTTTAGCTGCTGATATACGGCCTTTAGTTCGTCTCAATGTTACTGTATTACTGCAAGATAACGGTCGGCGCGAACAGGGCTCATCTGGTGGTGGTGGTAGACATAGTTATGATAAGTTTTTTGACCTTGAGGTCGCTTACGAATTTGCAAGAGACGCGGTGCGCCAGGCATCGGTCAATCTAGAGTCAGTCGCAACACCGGCAGGCAGCATGCCTGTAGTGTTAGGGCCAGGCTGGCCGGGTGTATTACTTCACGAAGCAGTTGGGCACGGACTTGAAGGTGACTTTAACCGTAAAGGAACCTCGGCTTTTAGTAATCGAATTGGAGAAAAGGTAGCTTCATCACTTTGCACTATAGTTGACGATGGCACACTGGAAAACAGGCGCGGGTCACTCAGTGTTGATGACGAAGGTGTTCCAGCAGAGTGTACCACCTTAATTGAAAATGGTGTCCTCAAGGGTTATATGCAAGACAAGATGAATGCGCGACTAATGGGTGTCAGCTCTACTTCCAACGGCCGGCGTGAATCCTTTGCCCATTTGCCAATGCCACGCATGACTAATACCTATATGTTAGCGGGCAAAAGTGACCCAGAGGATATTATCAGCTCAGTCGAAAAAGGCCTATATGCAGTCAATTTTGGCGGTGGACAAGTTGATATTACTTCTGGTCGTTTTGTATTTTCGTTGTCAGAAGCCTATTTGATTGAAAATGGAAAAATTGGAGCAGCCGTCAAAGGTGCAACACTTATCGGTTCAGGTCCTGAAGTAATGTGTAAAATATCTATGGTTGGTAATGACCTTGGACTCGATCGGGGTGTTGGCGTTTGTGGCAAAGAAGGTCAGTCATTGCCCGTTGGTGTTGGTCAGCCAAGTTTGAAAATAGATGGGATTACAGTGGGTGGCACCGATGGTTAAAAGCGAATCATATATAAATGACGTTTATTAGCCCGAGTTTTACGGCAAAAAATTGTCCATGAAGCTAATTCAGCTCAGGAATATCTGTTGTGTCCAAACGCCCAGATAAGTGAAAAAACATTTTATGTGTTGTGAATATAGTGGATTCAACCTCCAAGGCCTTCGTTGTAAAAGGAAATAGAAAGCCTGATGCTTGAAAGTAAGCTGTATCTAGGCTAAATTCAATCAACATGTCGGCTATATCAAGTCGAGTCACCTTACAATCTAACAATTTTATTAACTACTAGGGATACAAAATGGCACAAGCAAACGCCCGTCACATACTGGTTTCAACTGAAGATCAGTGCAATGATTTAAAAACCCAAATTATTAATGGTGCAGATTTCACTGCGATTGCAGCTGAACATTCTAGCTGTCCTTCTGGGAAGCAGGGTGGTGATTTGGGATCTTTCGGCCCAGGCCAAATGGTTGCAGAATTCGACACCGTCGTTTTTAACGATGCGGTTGGTGAGGTTCATGGACCCGTTAAAACGCAGTTTGGCTATCATCTGATTGAAATTACATCACGTAGCGAATAACTAAGATACTTTAGGATCAAGCCCTAAGTAAACGTTTCAGGATTTGATCCTAAAAATGATGTTAATACTGATGTTAATACTGATGCCAGTAACATACTAACTTTATTTATCTGTTCTCACGTTTGATCTCGCAGACTTCGCAACGAACACTGCCAGTTAATAACTTAGATATCCGTGAGCGGTGCTTGGCAAAAAACAAGTAGACCCAGTGAGAGACCGGTTTAATCACTGGCCAGCGTAGCGCTGCAACCCAATGACGCTTACCTACTAGAGCCCATGCTGTATAAGTTACGTCTAAGGCATAAATCATTTCACCATTCGCTAGCTGCCCATGAAGCATTTGGTCGGCACGAACAGGGTCAATATGAGGAAATCGTTCTGAAAACCCCTCTGAGAGAATATCTTGTAATGAGATTTTTTGCTCTTTGTCGAGTCGCGACAAATGTTTCATTTCAGAGACACAGAGTGGGCAGCCTCCATCATAAAATATCGTCAGTTCAGTCATTTAGAAATTCCTCAAGTAGTAATTACGCTGTAATTATAATCAGTAGCAGCCTAATCAGGTGGCCTGGACCAGCTTTTTTAAACAACTAACCCATAAAGGGTGATCGTTCAGACTTTCAACCAACTGGATTTTTTCGCCACCATGCTCAATAAAAATCTCTTGATATTCATCGCCTATTTCGATCACTGTTTCGAGGCAATCCGAGGTAAAGGCTGGTGAGAACACAAGTAATTTTTTCGCACCTTTCTTCGCCCATGACTCTACGACTTTGTCAGAAAAGGGTTCTAACCAATTTTTGTCGAGTCGGGACTGAAAACATACGGTGTAATCAGATTCAGTTAAGCCGAGTTTGTCTGCCAATAGTCGAGTAGTCGCAAAACAACTGGCTTTATAGCAATACTGATTCTCTGCGGTGATTTCATTGTGACAATCCCGATCTGTACACAGGCCCTCTTCATAAACTTTATCGACATGGCGGGTGGGCAGGCCGTGATATGAAAACAGCACATGATCATAATCGCCTAAGTTGTATTGGCTAGCACGGTCAATAATGGCATCAATTAAATCAGGGTGGTCATAGTATTGGCTGATAAATTTAAGTTCTGGAATTGCCCACCATTTACTAATCTCATTCATCACCATTTCTAGCGCCGAGCCGGTTGAAGCCGAGGCATACTGTGGGAACATGGGCAATACCACGATACGGGAGTAATTGAGCTTTTTCATCTGGGCTAGCACATCGGGAATGCCTGGGTTTTTATAACGCATCGCCAAGTGTACTGTGTAATCCTCACCCAGAGCATCGTCTAGCATTTGGCTGACTATTTTGCTGTTATGAAGCAGCGGTGATCCATTTTCAGTCCAAAGCTGTTGGTAAAGTTTGGCCGATTTGGGCGCTCGGAATGGTACTATAATAAGATTCACTAAAATCTTACGCAAAAGCCAAGGTAAATCTATCACTCGCGGATCATTCAGGAATTGAAATAGATAAGACCTTACGTCAGACGTGGACGGACTGTCTGGAGTGCCCAAATTTATGAGTAGTACACCAGTTTTATTTTTCATTAGTAGGGAGAGCCAGTTGGGTACAGGTTTAGTGAATGGGCTAGTTATGTTGAGACTATATTAAAGAGAAGGCATAGATTTATATAGTAATTACGGATAAATCTGTAAGATGGATCATTGCCAAGAGAATGAAAAAGTTTTAATAGCTAAAGCAACTATATAGCAACACATGACAATAGGCATCATACAGTATTAGGCCTAACTACTTTCTATAACAATTCAGCAATTAATAAGCCTGCCTTAGTTAACAGAAACCCCTGTAATTTCAACGCCCGACTCTCCATTATGCAAAGTTAAAATGCCTAAAAAATCGCCTGCGTATTTAGTGCTGGTTACTCGCCATAGAATACTAATGCCATTTTCACGGTGGATTGAATCAATAAACTCATAGTCATCGGCAATGTGTGTAATTAATGGGAAGTCAATACAGCTTTGGCGAAAATGCTCTTCCGATAACTTGCCTCGTAAATCACTGGAAAAACCGCGTGAAAATCGAGCGTAATCCTGGTTTCGTGAGGATTCGATAATATTTTTCCAAATCGGTAGGGCGACGGATTTTAATTGTTCTTTTTCAAGTTCATTTGGCTTTGGCATATTCTTCTGTAAGTTAAGGTTTATGACGGTTCTATGGCTTTGTTTTGTGCATCAGAGGATAGCCAGCTATGTACATCTTCATAAATCGACAACATGGCTGGTATCACTAGTAAGATTAACACTGTGGCGAAGGCAAGGCCAAATGCTATTGACACTGCCATGGGAATTAGAAACTGTGCCTGACGTGAGGTCTCGAATAACAAGGGTGTCAGACCGGCAATGGTGGTGAGTGATGTGAGTAATACGGCGCGCAGTCTTTGACAGGCGGCTTCTTCTAAGGCTTGATAAATTGGAACGCCTTTGCTTCTGATTTGTTGGTAAAACATGACGAGTATTATGGAGTCGTTGACAACAATGCCTGATAACCCGAAAAAACCAAACAGTGACAGAATGGTCATGTCCATATCCATCATCCAGTGTCCGAGCACAGCGCCCGTCAAGCCCAGAGGGATAGTAATCATCACTAAAAGAGGCCAGCCATAGGATGAAAACACCCAGGCCAGAACCAGATACATCATCATTAACGCCATGATGGCCCCGAACTTCATGTCAGAAAAAGTATCTCTTTGGCTAGCTGAACTGCCTTCAATGCTGAAGTTGACGCCATACTGACTCGCCAGTATGGGTAGTATTGACGTCCGTAAATCGGTCGAGATATCGACAATACTAATGACCGACTCGTTGACATCAGCTGTAACGGCGGCTGACAACTTGCCATTGAAATGACGTAGCGATTCGAAGCCCTGATTTGAGCTCCATTCGGCAACACTTTCGAGTGGAACAAAATTGCCACTGGGAAGTTTAATGGGCAATTGAAGTAAGCTCTTGAGGTTACGTTGTTCAGTACTAGGCAATTGTAAGCGGACGTCGACTTCATCGGCACCTTGCTGGAATCGTTGCAAGACAATGCCATCATAAGCCGCTCTTAATTGCCGGCCAAGGTCGGTAATAGATAAGCCGAGTGCCTCACCCGCGGGGCTAAGTGAGTAAATCAGTTGCTCGCGGCCATAGGGTAAATCGTCATCGATGGCGCTAACGCCGGGAATGCTGGCGAGTGCTTCCTGTAAATCTAACGAGGCTGATTTAAGCCTCTCTGGGGTAGCGTCAGTCAGTCGAATATTCAGGTCGCGACTAACAGGCCCAACACGGCGAGACGAAATGGTAAAGCTTTCAATGCCGGAGGGCAAAGCGACTCTTTTGCGCCAGTTCTGAATGAAATCGACATTTTCGGTTTGTCTGTTTTCTGAGCTAACAAGTTCCACATAGACTGAGCCTACTCGCTCACCGGTAATAGCTCGACCTTGACCAGATGTTTTTGCATGTGACGTGTAATAGGTTTTGACGACAGTTTCATCGTAAGATTCTATTGTGTTTTTTAGTTCATTTTCTGTGTGAAGTAGAAATTTATCCACTACTGCAT
The DNA here is from genome assembly GCA_047629275.1 of Gammaproteobacteria bacterium. Classification (GTDB taxonomy): domain Bacteria; phylum Pseudomonadota; class Gammaproteobacteria. Next base: position 8,549 of record JBLHWR010000003.1, on the reverse strand, counting down.
TGGATGTGCCAGCAACAAACCGAACATTGGCATAAACCGTGGTTGATTCGGGTGAGGGGAAGAATTGCCAGCCAATTTTCCCACCAACAAATAACCCGACCGCAAAGATTAAGAAACTAAAGGCAAAAGCAATTGTTGTCCAACGAAACTCGATGGCGGCGTGAACTAAGGGACGGAACAAGTGATCCCTGAATCGATTGAAACCATTAGTCAGCTTTACACGAATTTTTGACTCTTTTTGTCTATCTTGGCCCGAGAAAGCAGTTCGAAGATGACCTGGTAATATTAAAAAACTTTCGATTAGGGAGGCAATAATGACGCATATAATGACTATTGGAATGGCGATCATGATATTGCCCATGCGTCCACCAACCATCATTAGAGGAAGGAAGGCCGCAATGGTCGTTAATGACGATGCCAATACTGGTGTCAGCATACGGCGTGCACCGCCTTCTGAAGCCTTGAGTGGGTCTTCGCCCTCATCATAATGAGCTTGGGCATCTTCACCGACTACGATGGCATCATCAACAATAATGCCCAACGCCATGATCAGTGCGAATAAGCTGATCATATTAATACTGCCTCCGAATAGATAGAGCGCGGCCAGTGTGGCCATGAACGAGACAGGTATACCAACAGCAACCCAGAACGCAACACGAGTTGAGAGGAAGGCATATAAAATGAGTAGCACTAGTGCGAGGCCACCTATGCCATTCTCTACTAATAGCATAATGCGACCCTTGATTAGTTCCCAGCGCTCGTTGAATACCTGAACCTTAACACTAGGGGAGAGTGTGGGAAGTGTATCGTCGAGCCAGCCTTGCAATACTTCAGCCGATTTCAAAGAGTCACCCGACTCGCTGCGACGTAATACCATCACCACGGCTTTGCTATCTCCAATAGTAATGGTCGATGAACCCGCAATTGATTTGTTTTCTATAGTGGCGATATCACCAAGATTGATTCGTTTGTCTTGTGTGCTAACAATGCTCAGATCATTAAACTCAAGTGCACTTCGGCGTTGATTTTGGCTACGAATTTCGCGTGCACCATCATTCTCACCGATTAATCCAGCCGGTAAATCCTGACTCGCATTTTTGATTCGTTGAGCGAGGTCATCAAGGCCTAAGCCGAGGCTTTGAATTTGTTCGGCCGCTACTTCGATTTGTATGCTTTGCTTGGGTAGCCCATAGATATCGATTTTGTCCACACCCCGTGACAATAGTTCAAGTTCAAATCGACGGGCAATAGTGCGTAATTCGTTTAAATTTTTGGGGCCACTAATGAGCAATCTGGCTACCGATTCATAGTAAACAACCTGTGACACTCGTGGTAATTCAGCGTCCTCAGGTAAACTAGTAAAGCTATCAATTTGTTTTTTGACATTATCCAAGGCTAGCGATAGGTCGGAGCCTTCATTAAATTCAAGGGTAATGCCCGACAAGCCCGACGCCGAGGTCGAACTCATTTCTTTTAACTCATCGAGACTCCTTAGACGCTGCTCGAGCGGATTGGTAATGCCAGTTTCGATATCTTCGGCACTGGCACCAGTCCAAGTCGTCGAAATTGAAATGGTATCGAGTTCGAAAGTGGGGAAAAATTGAACATTGAGTTTGGTGAGTGCGATGATGCCAGCGATAATCATCATTATCATCAACAGGTTTGGCGCGACTTTGTGATTGGCAAACAAGCCAAGCAAATCATTTTGATGCTTTGATTTTGAGCTTACTTGAGGCTCCATTTGCGAGCTCATTTAAAAAGGCTCACCTTGAGGCCATCAACCGCATTCGGTAAATGGGTAATTACAATTTGATCGTTTTGATTTATTTTGGCACTACGTATAAGAAGCGCTGCAGAACCATCAGGTTGGAGATATTGACCAATTGATTCAACGTTCACTGCGACCAGACGGTCTTGTTTAAGTAAATAAATTCTGGAATTTCCATAAATTGCTTGATAAGGGATTGCTATAAGTGATGATTGTTCTGGTAACCCAAAATTAAGGGACAGTAAGCTACCAGGACGGAGATCATGGCTGGCAATGCCAGATCGGAAATAAGCATCAATACCCGATGCCTGAGCTTTGCCAGCAAGTCGAATCAATTGTAATTTTAGAATTCCAGACGCAGTAGAAACTAGAGCATGGTGTTGTTCACCCTCTGTAATAGCTTGTTGAATGCTGTCAATATAACGAGCAGGTACATGTGCGCGAATTTCAAGACCATCAACGGGATAAAGTGATACTAGAGTTTGGCCAGTCGAAACTCTGTCGCCAATAGATACTGGCATTGAACTAACAATGGCATCGAAGGGTGCGACAACTTCGCTACGTTCAAACATTAACTGTGCGTCATCAACGCGAGCGACCTGACTATCGCGCTCTGTTTCCAGATTATTCTTTTTAACATTAAAACTTTGGACTTCAAGTTCTCGTGATATCACCGAGAGTTGCTGTCGACCCAATGTGCTACGAGCATCATTTAATGCCGATTCTGTCCCTAAATTTTTCAGCTTCAACTTAAGCATGCGCTGCACATTTGCATTAGCTAGGTTTAGCAGTTCATGTTCAGTTGCTAGTGCAGCTTGATTTGAACGGTGTCGAATTCCAAGCTCAATGATTTGATTTTTAATACTATTTAAATCAGACCGAGCCTGAATCATGACTGATGCAAAGTCACGTTGGTCCATGCTCACCAAAATATCGCCCTGTTTAACTTGTGTTCCATCTTGAACCAGCACCTGACTGATGACCCCACTGCCTGGCGCTGCGGCATTCAATAGTTGAGGTGATTCGACACGACCATAAAGAGTTAGCTCGGGTGAAACATTCTGCTTGTTTGCAAGCATGATATCGACCTGCCAGACTTTTTCTTTGACTTCAGGCTTATCACGTTCGGGTTTGCTCGCCTTTAAAATCTGGAATGAACCGAATGCAACTGCAATCACTAGAATAGGTAAAATAAATTTTAAAATTGAACGAGAACGCATAGTTAAAGATATTTAAGTTAACGGGTTTCTTGATGTCTAATAATCAAGTCTTCTTAGTGATATGGTTAGTCAATTTGACTTCATTTAAGTTGCGAACGCAATACATCAAAATTCAATTAATTATCTCATTTGGAATGTTGCAGGCCATAAGTTGAATTATAGAATCGTTGGTTTTTCTCACATTATTCAAATATATCGATTAATTCTGTGCAATATAAATTAGTCTGTATTTTTTTATATTAAGTGGGCGAGAACTTTTTTTAAATGTTGGCTGTCATAAAACTATAGAATAATACTGTATGTTAACGTTGGGTGCTTCAATGAATCAATATAATACTTTTAATATTAAAAGCTCTCGGGTCTTGCTAATTTTGAGTTTGCTTGCTTTCAACCATAGCGTACAGGCTAGCTTCAGCAGCCAATTACCCAGTGAAGTAAAGCCGATAATACAGAGTAATCAGGGCGATATATTGCGCGCTAAAAAACTCGACATTATGTTTGCTAATTTGAAGGTCGTCAAAAGTGAACAGAATGCTCGTAAAATTGAGCAGTCTATTTGGCACCTATGGATGAATTCAGATAATCGTGTTGTCAACCAAATGATGCAAGTAATTATGGCGATACGCCAATCTGGTGATTATGGAAAGGCGATAAACTTATTAGATGATTTGATTTCTCGATATCCCAATTATAGTGAAGGTTGGAATCAGCGAGCAACAATTTATTATCTGATGGGAAATTTCGAGGCTTCGGTGCTCGACGTTGCTCAAACATTGAAACTTGAACCACGCCATTTCGGTGCGTTATCAGGCTTAGCGGTTATGTTGTGGGAGCAAGGAAATCACGATTTAGCAAGGAAAAGCCTTAGGGAAGCGGTGCGTATATATCCTTTTTTAGCTGGGAGAGATATGTTTGATTAATAACTGCTTGGTTAATTTTCGGTCCAATAGTCTGAAGGATCTTTGGTTAACTAATGGATTCAAATCGATTCAAATCAATATTTTTGACTGTTGTCCTCGGATCAAAAACCAAACCATTCATTGCCACATAGACGCCCACTGGTAACAATTGTACTGCGGTTGCAGCGACGCCCATGTTGTAACTGGAATCACTGACCCGCATACGGGCAGGTTGCATGGCTCCAGTTATGACGATTGTTTTGCCTTCAATGCCCAATAGTTCCATCGCGGTTTTGACCATGGTATCGGTGCCGTGGATAATAATAATTTTGTCATGAGAATCCTGTTCTACCTTTTGTCTAATCATCGCCCGATCTTCGTTGTTAATATCAAGGCTATCCTTCTTCAGAATTGATTCGACATCATAGTCGTAAGTAACATTGGCTTCTTCGAGAATTGCACTCGCCATAGGTTCACCAATATGAAATTGGTTTTTCGCATCATAGTAAACTTTGTCGAAGGTGCCGCCAGTGGCGAGAATTTTTATTTTCATATCTTTAATTATTCTGGTGAGGTTATCAATACTCATAGTAGATATTTTTCTACATTAAAGGGGGTTCGTCGCTTTCAACGCTATCGCTGAGTGGATCTAGTTCATCTTGATAGGCTTCTATACTGTCAGACACAGCGCCTGCTTTTTTGTAATTAGCGATGTGAAATACTGCTTCGCCTTCAAAGACCAGTGGGAGATTAGTTCTACCAATTACAATACCTGATATTGGACTGACAATAGCTTCACCATTTTCACCCATGGGGTCATTGATATAAGCCAAAATTTCACCTGATTCAACCTTTGATCCAATAGCGACTATTGACCTCAGAATGCCACTTTGGCTGGCGCGAAGCCATTGGCTTGAAGTCGCAATTAATGTGTCGCTATTGCGATGACGGGTGCTTTTTTTGCGCATACCTAAATGAGACATAACACCCATTATACCTTTTACGCCAGCGCGAATAGCCACTTCATTAAACCTTAAGGCTTCTCCTGCTTCATAAAGCAACACTGGGATCTCGTGATCACGCGCAGCCATTCGAAAAGAACCATCGATTAATTCAGAGTTGAGTATAACGGGTACACCAAAAGCTCTGGCCATCTCTTCTATATCGGGCTCACCTATTATTTTGGCCCGAATTTGAGGCAAGTTTTCCCGATTTACGGCACCTGTATGCAAGTCAATTACTTGAGTGCAATGGGGGATAATTTCAGTCATCAAAATGTTCGCAAGACGCGAAGCCATTGATCCAGTCTCTGAGCCAGGGAAAGAGCGGTTCAAATCTCTGCGGTCAGGCAGATAACGAGATTTAGAAACAAAACCAAACACATTAACAACCGGTATTGCTATTAATGTACCTTGGATTCGATCCAATAACTTATGTGCGAGAATGCGTCGAACAATTTCGACACCATTAATTTCATCCCCATGAATGGCGGCACAAACTAATAAACAGGGTCCTGACTTTCTACCATGGACGATCTGCACGGGCATGCAGGCGCTACTTTGAGTATAAAAACTCGGTAATGGGATATCAATTGTTTGGCGAGAGCCGGGTTGAACCGTTACACCAGCAATGGTTAATGGATTACGCTTAGACGATAAAATGGCGCTAACCCTTGCCACGAGTTTTTGTTTTTCCTGGTGTACAGCTTCGCTCCATGTAGCTGATAATCATACCTGCAACATCTTTACCTGTTGCGCCTTCGATGCCTTCTAATCCGGGGCTTGAGTTCACTTCCATAACGACAGGGCCATGATTGGACCTTAACAAGTCAACACCGGCAACGTTAAGCCCCATAATTTTGGCGGCTCTTACTGCGGTCGATCGTTCTTCTGGTGTAATCTTAATTAGGCTGGATGTGCCACCACGATGCAGGTTGGATCGAAATTCACCGATAGGTGCTTGTCTTTTCATTGATGCAACAACCTTCCCATCAATAACAAAGCAACGAATATCAGAACCACCCGCTTCTTTAATGAATTCTTGCACCAGAATGTCGGCTTTAACGCCCATAAAACCTTCGATAACGCTTTCAGCAGCCTGTTGTGTTTCTGCCAAAACAACACCAATGCCTTGAGTGCCTTGTAATAGTTTGACAACAAGCGGTGCGCCGCCAACCATTTTTATGACATCTTTGATGTCATCTGGCTTGTTCGCATAACCTGTTAGTGGCATACCGATACCTTTCCTAGATAACAATTGCAGTGATCGTAATTTATCACGAGATCGCGTAATAGCAACTGACTCGTTCAGTGGCGAAACATCCATCATTTCGAACTGGCGAAGAACCGCAGAACCATAACTGGTAACTGATGCACCGATACGAGGGATAACCGCATCAAAGCCATCGAGTGTTTCGCCTTTATAGTGAATTGAGGGCTTATGTGAGGCGATGTTCATATAGGCCCTTAAAACGTCAATAACGACGATTTCATGCCCGCGCTCCTCAGCCGCTTCAATAATTCTTTTAGACGAATAGAGCTTTTTATTTCGAGTTAATAAGGCGATTTTCATATGCGCGTTTCCAGCCTATAAATTGTAGAGTGTTTGAGGATTTAACTTGCCGTGTAAATAAGAGGCGCCGGGCTCAACCAGAGCACTAGATCCCATAGCGCGGCGACCCAGTAACATTCGAAATCGCATAGTATCTCGATTAGTTAAGCTTAGTTCAATTGGCCAACTTCTGTCACCAATTGTTATCATACTTTCGATAACATAACGCATTTCTTTATGACCACCAGAGTCAGCAATCTTACGTTGATCAATTACGGCGGCATGACATTCAACTGGAAAGTTAGCGTTCGCCTGAATTGGATGGATTAAAAATTTAACCATATCAACGCTTTCTTTTTGATACGGCTTAACATAAAACGCATGTAATGCAGAGGTTTTTGCACCGGTATCAATTTTGGCTTTAACAGCGGGTAAATTGAGTTGAGGTAATGAAATCCACTCTCGCCACCCTAGTATTATTATGTCTGAAGTATTTTGCATTGTTTTAAAGGCAGACTGTGTAAATTATTTAGAGTGTATTCTATAACTAATGATGTTTCATCCGATCATAGTTATCTCAATGTCCTGTGCTAAAATGGTTAGTATTGATATTCCCGTAGCAATAACTAATGAAAACGATCAGTTTATTAGGCAGTGGTTGGCTTGGTCTGGCCTTAAACCGTCATTTTCAGCGACAATCATGCCAAGTAAAAGCATCAACACGCACCCCAAATCGTTTAAGTCAGTTAAAAGAAGCCGGAACAATACCTTACCTAATTGATATAGATAATCAATCAGGTGACATTCAAGCCTTTTTGGACTGTGACGTGTTGATTGTGAATATTACTTCAAAAAATATTCTAAGCTATTCAGAACTGATTATTAACATAAAGGCGTCAACAGCACGTCGAGTATTGTTTGTGAGTTCAAGTTCTGTCTATCAGAATACCAATGATATTGCCAAAGAATCAGACGGCGTTGAAAATATCAATAGTCCTCTTTATCAAATAGAAAAACAATTTATGAGTAGTCCCCATTTTCAAACGACAATTGTTCGTTTTGCGGGATTAATTGGACCAGCTCGGCATCCAGGACGTTTTTTTAAGAATGGCAAATCAGTAGAGCAATCAGAAAGTCCGGTAAATCTGATTCATCAAACGGACTGTGTCAATATTCTTAGCCAAATAATAGAACAAAAAGTCTGGGGTGAGATATTTAATGCTTGTGCTGGCAGTCACCCAACGAAACGAGAATTCTATGGGCAGGCAAAACAATGTTTAGGTGAGCCACTACCCAATTTTGTAATGTCAAATAAACTCGAGTTTAAGATTGTTAGTAATCAAAAGGTAAAGCGGGTGTTAAATTATGAGTTTATATATGACGATCTGATGAAGTTAGTCTCTCAAAGTGAGCAGATAGCATTTGAAGTCTGACATTAATAAGTGTCCATGTTGTAGCTCATTGCCTTATAAAGTTTGCTGTCAACCTCTACATAATAACTGCTTAACTGCGAGTAGTGCTGAACAGCTAATGCGATCAAGGTACAGTGCTTTTTGTGTGGGTGATACTAGTTACTTATTAACCACGCTCCATCCAAGTTATAAAAGAGACGATGATAAGACTGAATTGCAGAATACGATTCAACAAACTAAGTGGTTAGGTTTAAAGCTAATGACGCATAAGCCGGGTATTGAAGAAGCCACAGTAGAGTTTGTTGCATTCTATGCTGCCCAACCATTTGAACAGTTACACGAATTATCACGATTCAAACAATTGGCAGGCCAATGGCTCTATACAGATGGAGACTTGCTCCCAGCAGTAAAACTCAGTCGAAACGATAGTTGTTTTTGCAATAGCACAAAAAAATATAAAAAATGCCATGGCAAAGACCTTTAATCTAAAAAAAATTGAAATATCTGAGTGTTCATTATTTATCAAAAAAAGCGTTTCAACAGTAGTTTTAAATAAAATCAAAATAGGCGTTGACGAGATATCAAAACTGCCTATAATGCGCCCTCGCTATGAAGCAGTCAGGCAGAAAAAGCTGGGTTGAGAAGTTAATTAGCGTAAGTTAAAAGAACGTTGAAAATGGTTTAGAGAATGACACATTAA
>JBLHWR010000002.1:0-42505 GCA_047629275.1 Gammaproteobacteria bacterium | reverse complement strand
TTGATACAGCTCAGACTAGATGCGAGAGAAGGTAAAGACTGGCCATTGGCCGATCGCATTCGGGATGAATTAACAGCCGCAAGTATTGTGTTAGAAGATGGTGCTGGTGGAACGCGATGGCGTCGAGGTTAAGCGAAACTATTCTATAAGAAGCCGATTTAAAATAGCGTTGATAATCGCGATCGAAAAAAAGATGATAAAAACTGTAATGTTCAATTGACTGCAATTTTTGTTCAGCGTATTATCTCGCGCCTTGCTTATAGGCAGATTTCGGGGTGTAGCGCAGCCTGGTAGCGCAACTGCTTTGGGAGCAGTGGGTCGGGAGTTCGAATCTCTCCACCCCGACCAAATAAATAGAAATTGTTAGGTTTTGAAATGAAGGTCATTTACCAGGTGATCTAATCAGACTGGCAGTTTTTAAATATCAACCTGACGGTTGATGGCAGAACGCCGGATTTCGACTCAACTGAATAGTTTGATTAATCAGTTCAGTTAGATGTAGTTCAGTCGATCCAGGAAAAGAGTTACTGCGCCCGTAGCTCATTTGGATAGAGCATCGGCCTTCTAAGCCGAGGGTAGCAGGTTCGAATCCTGCCGGGCGTGCCATTTTTATGGTGGGCGTAGCTCAGTTGGTAGAGTGCAAGATTGTGATTCTTGTTGTCGTGGGTTCGATCCCCATCGTCCACCCCATATTGATCTAGTGTTTGCTAGTTGATTTAAGCTAGCAGGCATCAGAAAGTCGGAATAGATAGTCGATGGTTCATTTTGAATTATTGAGTACCAATTTATCTATCGATACAAGCGAGTAATGTGCGAGAGTGGCGGAATTGGTAGACGCGCCAGATTTAGGTTCTGGTATCTCAGGATGTGAGAGTTCGAGTCTCTCCTTTCGCACCATTTTTTATTCAACTCAGTTTATGTCCAAACTGAATAAAAGTACTAGTCCAGCTTAATGTAAGTCAGTACACTCACTGTCAATAATATCCCTTCTTATAGAAAAAATTCACGAGATTTTATCATGCAAGTATCTATCGAAACGCTCGAAGGCCTCGAACGCCAAATGACTGTTCAAATTCCTTCAGACACGGTAACACAGGCAGTCGAAAAAAAGCTCAAAGAGCTTTCTAAGACTGTCAAAATTGATGGTTTTCGACAAGGCAAAGTCCCTTTGAAAGTAGTTCAACAAAAGTTTGGTGGGCATATTCGTCAAGAAGTGGTTGGAGACGTACTTGAATCATCTTACCAACAAGCGCTTATGCAAGAAAAAGTTCGTCCTGCAGGCATGCCTAACATTAAATCAGTAAAATCAGAAGAAAAAGAAGATATGACTTATGTCGCTGTTTTTGAAGTCTATCCTGAAATTGAAAAGATAAATCTTGATTCCATTAACATCGAAAAACCAACCGCTGAAATTGCTGAGGAAGATTTTAATGAGATGATTGCCAAGTTACGTGACCAACGCAAAGAATGGGCAGAAGTAGAGCGTCCTGCAACCAAAGGCGATAAAGTAACTGTAGATTTTGAGGGCCGCATTGAGGGTGAGTTATTTGAAGGTGGTGCTGGCAAAGATATGGATGTTGAAATTGGTGCGGGCCAAATGTTGAAAGAATTCGAAGAAGGCTTAGAGGGAATTTCAGTTGGTGAAGAAAAAATAGTCGAAGTCAATTTTCCTGAAGATTATAATGGTAAAGATGTTGCAGGAAAGAAAGCAGCATTTACGCTGAAGGCTACTAAGATATCTGAACCCGTCCTACCAGAAGTAGATGCTGAATTTGCAAAGGCATTTGGTGTCGAAGATGGTGACGTTGAAAAGATGAATGCTGATATCCGTGCCAACATGGAAAAAGAACTAAAGCAACGTTTGAAATCTGAACTAAAAAATGCGGTTATGGTTGGTCTATTAGAAGCCAATGAAATTATTGCGCCAACGGCACTAGTCGCCGAAGAAGTGAAAGCATTAAAAGAACAAGCAGTCCAGCGCATGAGTCAAGGGCAGGGCATGGAGTCTTTTGATGTTTCAAGTTTACCGGATGAACTTTTTGCAGAAGAAGGATCTAAACGAGTGAAACTAGGATTATTGGTCAGTGAGATTATTAAAACTGCAGAGATCAAACCTGACGAGTCAATTATTGACTCTACTTTGAAGGAAATGGCTCAATCATACGAAGATCCTGCTCAAGTTGAAGAATATTATCGACAAAATAAGCAAGCTCGAGCAAATCTTGAGGCAATGGTACTTGAAGATCAAGTTGTTGATCATATATTAAGTCATGCGAAAGTAACCGATAAAGCATCAAGCTTTAAAGAATTAATGAATGGTGGCGCTTAATTATAAAGGCGTCAGTTTAAAGCTTGATATTTAGTACACGGCCATACCATGGGCCAAAAAATAACGAGATTGTAAAATATGAGTGAATTCAGTATCACCGGTGGGATTACTTCTATGCTTTCAAAGATGGATAATACTCAAGCAAATATGGTCCCAATGGTAGTAGAGCAGTCTGCCCGTGGTGAACGAGCTTATGATATATATTCTAGATTATTAAAAGAGAGAGTTATATTCGTTGTGGGTCCAATAGAGGATCACATGGCTAATTTGATTGTTGCACAATTATTATTTTTGGAATCTGAAAACCCAGATAAAGACATTTCTTTGTATATTAATAGTCCTGGTGGATCGGTAACTGCTGGCCTTGCGATTTACGATACCATGCAATTTATCAAACCCGATGTAAGTACTTTATGCACGGGTCAGGCGGCGAGCATGGGCGCTATATTATTGTCTGGTGGTTGTACTGGAAAGCGTTACGGACTTCCACATTCTAGAGTAATGATTCATCAACCCCTTGGAGGTTTTCAAGGCCAAGCAAGTGACTTTGAAATTCATGCAAAAGAAATTCTTGCCGTTCGAGGGCGTTTAAATAAATTGCTCGCTAAGCATTCTGGTCAATCAGAAGAAGCCATAGCTAATGATACCGATCGTGACAATTTCATGAGCGCCGAACAATCGGTAGCATATGGATTAATGGATAAGGTTTTAACTTCGCGTGCCGACCCTGCTGAGATATAAGACAGAAAAGTATTTTTCAGTTGTACTGACCATAATGGTCTAATATGATTGTATTAATTCTATTCAATTAGCGTTAGGATTTAGTTTAGTACCAGATATCGGTTGTGATTATGAGTGATGATAAAAGTAAAACAAATAATAAAGATGAAAAGCTCCTGTATTGCTCGTTTTGTGGCAAGAGTCAGCATGAAGTTAGAAAACTAATCGCTGGACCTTCGGTTTTTATTTGTGATGAATGTGTAGATCTTTGTAACGATATCATCCGAGAAGAAATACAGGAAAAAAGTGATGATACCGAAGGTAAGTTGCCAATTCCGCATGACATATTCAACGTCTTAGACGAATATGTTATTGGTCAAAGTCGCGCAAAGAAGGTTCTTGCAGTTGCGGTTTACAATCATTACAAACGCCTTGAAGCTGGTCACATTAAAGATGAAATCGAGCTATCTAAGAGTAATATTCTTTTAATAGGACCAACCGGTTCTGGAAAAACACTGCTAGCAGAAACGCTCGCCCGTACGCTCAATGTACCCTTTGCTATTGCAGATGCTACCACCCTCACTGAAGCTGGTTATGTGGGGGAAGATGTTGAAAATATCATTCAAAAATTATTACAAAAATGTGACTACGACGTTGAAAAAGCTCAGACAGGTATTGTCTATATTGATGAAATTGATAAGATTTCAAGAAAGTCTGATAATCCTTCAATTACCCGAGATGTGTCTGGTGAAGGCGTTCAACAAGCTTTATTAAAACTCATAGAAGGAACAATAGCTTCGGTCCCCCCTCAAGGTGGTAGGAAACATCCGCAGCAAGAATTTCTGCAGGTTGATACCGGCAAGATTCTATTCATCTGTGGGGGTGCCTTTTCTGGACTAGATAAGGTGATCCTGAACCGATCTGAAAAAGGTGGTATTGGTTTTGGTGCAAGTCTCAAAAGCCAAGACAAGGAAAAGCTCTTTGGTGAAGTTATTAGTGAAGTAGAACCAGAAGATTTGATAAAGTATGGTTTAATTCCAGAGTTTGTCGGTCGTTTACCTGTGGTAGCAACTCTTGAAGAGCTTGATGAAGTCGCCCTCATTAAAATCCTCACTGAGCCTAAAAACGCTATAACAAAACAATATCAAAAAATGTTTGAACTTGAAGGTTGTGAAATCGAATTTCGCACGGATTCTTTAAGTGCAGTTGCTAAAAAAGCAATGGAAAGAAAAACAGGTGCTCGAGGCCTGAGAACTATACTCGAAAACACCTTGCTTGAAATTATGTATGATCTTCCATCCATGGAAAATGTAAGCAAAGTTGTAGTCGATGCGTCTGTAATTGAGGGTAAGTCACAGCCTTATATTATCTATGAAGGTGGTGAGATGCAGAAGCGGGTTGCTTCCGACGACTAACAGGGACTGACCTATAAAACGCCTCTTACTTTAGGGTTGAAAAGGGAATTATCAGTCCCATATTAAATTGACACTTAAGATTAGAGGCGTTTATGTCAGACATTGAAAATACTCCGCTTGCAGAGTCAGAGAATAATCAATTAATACCTGTTTTGCCGCTTCGCGATGTTGTTGTTTATCCGCATATGGTGATCCCTCTTTTCGTAGGGCGCGAAAAATCCATCCTGGCACTTGAAGCTGCCATGTCAGACAATAAAAAGATATTGTTATTGGCTCAAAATAATGCAGAAGATGATGATCCAGCTGCTAAAGATTTATACCAAATAGGCACGCTCTCTACTATTCTACAAATGCTTAAATTACCAGACGGCACTATTAAGGTGCTGGTTGAGGGTGGTGATAGAGTTCTTGTTAAAAGTATTTTTGATACAAATGAATATTTTTCTGCATCTATTCAAATCCAAGAAAAAACTATTTTGGCTGAAGATCGAGAAGCCGAAGTTTTACTTCGTTCAGTCCTCAATTTATTTGATCAATACGTCAAGCTTAATAAAAAAGTGCCGCCTGAAATTTTAACGTCACTATCGGGCATTGATGATCCCAGTCGTCTAGCTGATACCATTGCCGCTCATATGTCGTTAAAGCTTAACGAAAAGCAGGAGATTCTTGAAATTCAGAATCCTCGCGAACGCATCGAACACATTATGAGTAAGATCGAAGGCGAAATCGACTTAATGCAAATCGAGAAGCGAATTCGCGGTCGCGTCAAACAGCAGATGGAGAAGAGCCAGCGCGAATATTATTTGAACGAACAAATGAAGGCAATTCAAAAAGAACTGGGTGACATGGAAGATACGCCTAATGAAATAGAAGATCTGCAAAATAAAATTGAAAAGTCAGGCATGTCAAAAGATGCCAGAGAGAAAGCAGATTCCGAACTGCATAAATTAAAAATGATGTCTCCCATGTCTGCTGAAGCAAGCGTGGTTCGAAATTATATTGACTGGTTAGTCACAGTTCCTTGGAAAAAGAAATCAAAAATTCGTCGTGATTTAGCTCAGGCAGAAAAGATATTAGAAGAAGATCATTATGGTTTGGAAAAAGTTAAGGAGAGAATTCTTGAGTATCTCGCAGTTCAACAACGCGTGCAAAAATTAAAGGGTCCAATCCTATGTTTGGTTGGTCCACCGGGCGTTGGTAAAACCTCAATTGGTCGGTCTATCGCAAGAGCCACTAATCGAAAGTTTTCACGCATGTCTTTGGGTGGCGTACGAGATGAATCTGAAATAAGGGGTCATCGAAGAACTTATATAGGGTCAATGCCAGGCAAGATCATTCAAAATTTATCAAAGGTCAAAGTCAAGAACCCACTTTTTTTACTTGATGAAATTGATAAAATGGCTATGGATTTTCGCGGTGATCCAGCTTCTGCTTTATTGGAAGTGTTAGACCCCGAACAAAATAATACTTTTGCGGATCATTATCTTGAAGTTGATTTCGACTTATCTGATGTCATGTTTGTCGCAACATCTAATAGTATGAATATTCCGGGTCCATTGCTAGATCGTATGGAAGTTATTCGAATTCCTGGTTACACTGAAGACGAAAAGCTAAATATAGCAATGAAGTATTTAGTGCCTAAACAGATAAAAGAAAATGGGTTAAAGGAAAATGAAATTGTTATTAACAAGGAAGCAGTTTTGGAAATAATTCAACGCTACACCCGTGAAGCAGGTGTTCGTAGCCTTGAACGTGAAGTTTCAAAGATATGTAGAAAGGTTGTAAAAGATCTATTGCTTCAACCATCAAACAAGAAAGTAATTGTTGACGCTAAGAATGTCGAAAAATATTTAGGCGTTAAACGTTTCCGTTTTGGTTCTGCGGAAGAAAAAAATCAGGTAGGTCAAGTGACAGGCTTAGCTTGGACGCAAGTTGGCGGTGAGTTACTTACTATTGAGTCCGTGATTGTTGATGGTAAAGGGAAATTTGTTCAAACCGGTCAGTTGGGTGATGTCATGAAAGAATCAATTCAAGCGGCACTAACAGTTGTACGCAGTCGTGCACGTGTACTCGGTATTAACCCTGAGTTTAATGAAACAAAAGATATTCATATTCATGTTCCTGAAGGTGCGACTCCTAAGGATGGGCCGAGTGCTGGAGTCGGAATGTGCACCGCACTGGTTTCTGCTTTAACGGGTATTCCAGTGAAAGCCAATGTTGCGATGACAGGTGAAATTACACTTCGTGGTGAAGTGCTTCCAATTGGTGGTTTAAAAGAAAAGTTGTTAGCAGCACATCGTGGTGGCATTACAACGGTTTTAATTCCTGATGAGAATGAAAAAGATTTGGCTGATATCCCCAAAAATATTGTTGCAAACATAACAATTATTCCGGTTAGATGGATTGATCAAGTCCTAGAGGTTGCTTTGGAATATCAACCAACGCCGATTGTTGGGCCATTGGTTTCTACTAGTGAGCCTTCAAAAGTAGCGAGTAAAGAGAAAAAGTCGTCGGGTGCCAGGGCTCATTAAATATTAAACCAGATAGTAGGCCTAAATTTCATCATTTTAAGGTTATTTATCTTATTTATGTTGACCCTAAAGCCTACTATTGGTTTAATCAAACCTCAGAAAGTTGATTGTATATTTACTGTCTGAATTCATTATATAAAAAAGAATTCAAAGAAATGATTCTAACACTTTCGCAAGATTCTTAGATATATTACTGATTATAATTAATAAACCAATAGGGTAAACTCGAATGAATAAATCAGAACTAATTGATGCAGTTGCCGGTGCAGCAGATTTAAGTAAAGCAGACTCAGCTCGAGCAGTTGATGGTGTCATTGCTGCTTTAACACAAGAGCTAAAATCTGGTGGACAAGTTACGGTTGTAGGCTTTGGAACATTCCTCGTACGTCAGCGTGAAGCACGTGCTGGACGTAACCCACGTACGGGTGAAACTATTCAAATTAAAGCATCGAAAGTTCCTGCATTTAAGGCTGGTAAAGCGTTAAAAGACGCAGTAAACTAGCGCTCCTTTAGTGACCTGGGTGCTTAGCTCAGCTGGGAGAGCATCGCCCTTACAAGGCGAGGGTCGGGGGTTCGATCCCCTCAGCACCCACCAAAAATGGAGTGGTAGTTCAGTTGGTTAGAATACCGGCCTGTCACGCCGGGGGTCGCGGGTTCGAGTCCCGTCCACTCCGCCAACTTAAAAAGCGCCCTCTAATGGGCGTTTTTTTTTAATTTAAATGCCCGCCCAACAAAGCGAATAATTATCATGTTGCAAGCGATTAGAGATAAGACCACTGGCTGGATAGCCTACGTTATAGTTTTTTTAATTTGCGTTCCTTTTGCATTGTGGGGCGTTAATTCATACCTAGGTGGAGGTGAAGTAACACCGCCAGCAACAGTTGATGGCCAAGCCATTTCTCAACAAAATTTTGATACGGCTTATGCTAATTATCGTCGCCAATTAGAACGTGCTTTTGGTGGTTCAATTCCCGATTATTTCGCAGGTGAAGGCGTTTTGAAAGAGCAGGTTTTAACGCAATTAGTTGAACAGTCTGCTCTCAGTCAATATGCTGATAATAAATTGTATCGCATTGGTAATGTTGAACTAAATAAACTAATTCGCTCTATTGAAGCATTTCACACTGATGGCATATTTAACCCCAGTATTTATCAATCTCAAGTTGCCTCTTTAGGCTACTCTACCGCTGGTTTTGAACAAGAGTTTCGACGAAGTCAATCAATCGATCAATTACAAACGGGACTTAATTCTACAGCTTTTACGGTTCGAGCTATTGAAAATCAGCTAACTAGTTTGCAAAACCAAACGCGAAAAGTTCGAGTGTTAACTCGACCAGATCAAAATACTAAAATTGAAATTAGCCAATCAGAAATAGAGCAATATTTTGATAAAAATAATGCCAGATTTATGACGCCAGAACGTCTCCAAATTGAATATATCGAGTTGAGTCTTGATGGCATTAAGGCTTCATTAGACATAACGGATAGCCAATTGTCTGATCGATATAATCAATCTAAAAGTTCTTACACCACGCCTGAGTCGCGCTCAGCCAGCCATATTTTATTAAAGCTTGATGCGGATGCCTCTGATGAAGAGAGTGATTTAATCCGTCAAAAATTAATAACGATTCGAGATCAAATCACTCAAGGAACTCCTTTTAGTGAAGTTGCTAAACAGAGTTCCGACGATCCTGGTTCAGCACAAAATGGCGGTAGTTTAGGTGATATAGAACTCGGAATGATGGTAAAGCCATTTCAAGATGCATTATTTGAAATGGCAGTAGGTGATTTGAGCGAACCAGTTAAAACATCTTTTGGTTGGCATTTAATTCAACTAGATAAAGTTAATGGGGGCGAAGTCAAGCCTTTTGCCGATGTTAAATTTGATTTGCTTGATGAAATACAGACTGAGCTTGCAGAAAGTAAAATTTTTGATTTAACTGAAAGACTTGCAAACCTGGCCTACGAGCAGTCAGATTCATTAAAACCTGCTGCTGATGAGCTTGGTTTAGAACTACAAACTTCCGATTGGTTTGATGCTCAATCAGGCCAGGGTATTGCAACTGAAGCTAAAGTTAGAAATGTAGCTTTTTCTGATGAGGTGCTTTCGCAAGACCTCAACAGTGAAGCTATTGAACTATCAGATAATCGTGTTGTGTTCCTTCGGGTGAAAAACCATCAATCTGCTGCTCAAAAAGATATCGCAGAAGTCACCGATCTAATTGATTCCATTATTCGTCAAACAAAAGGTCGAGAAGAGAGTCAAGTAGTTGGTAAGCAAGCTCTAGTAGCTTTGTCGAGTGGTCAGTCTCTTGATGATATCGCAGAAGGTTGGAGTGCTACTATTATTGATATTGGTTTTGTATCTAGAGATAGTAGTGAGTTGGATAATGAACTTCTCCGGTTAGCTTTCTCAATGGATAAACCTGACAGTTTCCAACTTTTCGATGGTTTTTCACACCCAGATGGGCGATATTCAATTGTAGAGCTATCAGCTATTTTATCAAGCATGTCTGACCAAGACGCTGCTAAAGTTAAAGCGTTAACCGTTTCTCAGTCTGCTGCTGAATTCCAATCAATTCTAAAGTTGTTGGTAAATAGATCAGAGGTAGTTAGAGCTCCGCTTCAAGATTCTCAGTAAATTTAATTGGCTAGTCTTTTAGCTATATGAATCAAGACTTAATAACCAGTATAGATAGATTATACTGGTTGTTTAATCACCCCCTATTAATTATCGATCTAATTCCATTCTCCCAACTATTGAATTCTTAGTAATTTTTAGGGTTAAATTACCATTTATATGATTTGTGTTTTTTCAGATTAAGTGAGTCTGATAGCCTCATTAGTCTGTTCTCTGAATTTCTATTGTTCATATTTCTATTACGAATATTGTATCTGGAAATATCATTTATTGGCCTAACATCTCTAAGCTATAGTACCAGCCTGTTTTATATTCACTTACAGGAAGGAAATGTACGCATATAGTCAAATAGATCAGACGCTCGTAGATGAGCGAGTTATCCAATTTCGAGATCAAACGACGCGTTTTTTAGCTGGCAAGTTAGACGAAGAAGTTTATAAACAATTACGTTTAAGAAACGGTTTATATGTTCAGCGGCATGCACCCATGTTGCGTGTTGCTGTCCCCTATGGCGTATTAGATTCTACTCAAATGCGCATGTTAGCAAACATATCTCGTATTTATGATAAAAGTTATGCTCATGTTACCACTAGGCAGAACTTTCAGTTTAATTGGCCAACGATTGAAAGTGTTCCAGATATTCTTGCAGATCTAGCGAAGGTGCAAATGCATGCTATCCAAACCAGTGGCAATTGTATTCGGAATGTTACTTCAGACCCATTGGCAGGTGCTGCAGTTGATGAAGTGGAAGACCCAAGAGTTTGGTGTGAAATTATTCGTCAGTGGTCTACTTTACATCCCGAGTTTTCTTATCTACCCCGAAAATTTAAGTTCGCTGTAACAGGTTCAACTGAAGATAGAGTCGCACTTCAGGTACATGATATTGGTTTACAAGTATTACGAAATAATGAAGGTGAAGTGGGTTTCAAGGTTTATGTGGGTGGAGGTATGGGCCGTACTCCAGTAATAGGGAAAGTGATTAGAGACTTTTTACCTCGAACCGATTTTCTGAGTTATCTAGATGCTATTTTACGTGTTTATAATCTTTATGGCCGAAGAGACAATATATACAAAGCCCGTATCAAGATTCTCGTGAATGCTATTGGTATTAATAAGTTTCGAGACATGGTGGAAGAGGAATGGATCCAAGTGCGTGATTCAGATTTGAAACTGACCAATGCTCGAATTCAGACAATAACCGACGCTTTTAATTTTATTCAGTATCAGGATTTACCTGCTACTGATAAAGACCACGAACAAAATCTTTTGACCAACCCAATATTTTCATCTTGGTGTCAACAAAATACTCGTCTACATAAAAAGTCTGGTTACCGTATTGTATATGTTTCTCTAAAAGGCCACGGACAAGCGCCAGGAGACGTGAATGATTTACAAATGGATGGCATAGCTAATCTTGCTGATGAATTTAGTATGGGAGAAATCCGTACGACTTATTCTCAAAATATGGTGTTGGCTCATGTCCAACAAACTCAGTTATATCAACTGTGGCGAAAACTCAATAAACTGAAATTGGCAACACCGAATATTGATACGGTGACTGATTTGATTTGCTGTCCTGGTTTCGATTTTTGTAGCCTGGCCAATGCGACTTCAATTGACGTGTCAGAAGACATTATGGCCCGATTCGAGAAACTAGATCGGCTGTATGATGTAGGCGAATTAAATATTAAAATCTCAGGCTGTATGAACGCCTGTGGACACCATCATGTCGGGCACATAGGTTTACTAGGAGTCGACAAAAAAGGTGAGGATTGGTACCAAATAACACTCGGGGGTTCTGCATCCAATCATACTGCGTTGGGCAAAGTGCTTGGGCCCTCAGTAGAAAAAAGTAAGATAGGTGATTCGGTCGAAAAAATTATCGAGGTCTACCTTGAGTTGAGAGAATGTGATGAAAACTTCCTACAGACACTAGCACGAGTTGGACGTTCTCCATTTAAGGAGCAAGTTTATGTCGATAGTGATTAATAACCATCAGGTTATTGATGATGAGTGGTTATATATAACTCATGAAACCCTTAATTTTGATGTGGATCTTAAAGTTATCGTCAGTTTAGATCATCTAAAAAATCAGTTTGAGCAACTCAGTAAAAAATCAAAATCATTGGCGGTCATCCTAAATGAGACTGACTTAGTCGAAGATGTTTTACCTTTTCTAAACGATTTACAGATGGTTGTTTTTCAGTTCAAGGTGTTTGCTGATGGCCGGGCTTTTAGTCAGTCTAAGTTGCTTAGAGCTCGTTATCGCTATCAGGGCCATATACGCGCTGTGGGTGATGTCATTCGAGATCAGTTATCTTTCATGCAGCGTTGTGGTTTTAGTCAGTTTCAACTGGCTACGACAGAGGATATCAATCAGGCTATTCATGCTTTCAGTGATATCTCTAAAAGTTACCAGCCTGAGTTAGCGCAGGCTACTCATTGTTAGTTAGGGCTATTAGTCATCGAACAATTGAGATAACACATCAAGTTTAAACGGTCTGCCTCGATCGTTAAGCGAAGTGCCTATAATTCTTGCCTGTAACATCAGTTTTGAATCAGATATACGATAAATATCCTGCAAAAACTCAAAACGGACTTTTGATATTTTCTGTATATTACTTCGCACTTCAAAGCTGTCCCCACTTTTAAGAGAGTCACGATAATCTAGCTCTGCTCTCACCACAACTAAATTAATTTTATTCATTACCATTTCAGCAAAATTAATGCCTTTTGACATTAAGAATTCATGCCGAGCATGCTCAAGATAGTTTTGGTATATGCCGTTGTTGACTACGCCTTGCATATCGCATTCATAATCTCTTACTTTAAATTCAATTCCGTGTGTGTAATTCATATTGTTTAATGTGTATTCTTAGGTAGGTTTTTAAAATATTTTTGTCTGCTCAGTTGTCGCTAATTTAGATGACAGCTGAAGCTGTGTGAAGATGTTTGAGCTATAACTTTAGGTTCGTCTACTTTGCAACATGGCATAACCTCAGGGCACCGCGTATGAAAATGACATCCAGAAGGTGGATTAATAGAAGAAGGTATGTCGCCCTTTAATATCAAACGCTTGTTTTTATGATGGGGGTCAGCCACTGGAATTGAATTTATTAAAGACTTTGTGTATGGATGCCTTTGGTTTTTATATATTGTATCGCTATCCGCAGTTTCGACTATTCGCCCCAAGTACATGACAGCAATCCGATCAGAAAAGTGCTTTACGACCGCCAAGTCATGAGAAATAAATAAATAGGCTATATTAAATTCAGACTGTAAATCAAGCAGTAGATTGATAATTTGACTCTGTATTGAAACGTCTAAAGCCGATACGGCTTCATCACAGACTATTAGCTCTGGACCTAAAGCAATGGCGCGAGCGATACCAATTCTTTGGCGTTGGCCACCTGAAAATTCGAATGGGTAACGTGAAGTTGAGTTTGAGGGTAGTCCAACTAGGTCAAGTAGTGTCTGTATTCGCTTCAAGCGCCATTTTCGGTCACCGATTTGGTGAATTGCAAAAGGCTCGGTTAAAATTTGTTCTATGGTATGGCGTGAATTGAGGGACTCCAGAGGATCTTGAAAAATCATTTGTACTGATTTGTGGTGTTGTTTCTTTTCAGTTCTACTCTGAGTATTGATATCCGTGCCATTAAATAATATTTGGCCCTGATCAGGCTGGTAGAGTTTGACTATGCAGCGCCCTAGCGTCGATTTTCCGCAACCGGATTCTCCCACTAATCCCAAAGTTTCACCTGGTTGTATAAAAAGACTGACATCATCAACGGCCTGATTAAACTTTTTGGCGCGCATTAGTAGTCCTTCTTTCACCGGGAAGGATTTTTTCAAGTTTCTAACTTCAAGTAATGGTGAAGCCATTAAACGTTCTGACCTGTCTGAATGGTCTGCCAAGAAAAACAACTCACCTGGTGACTTTTACTTATTGGTTCGGACTTTGGTGCAGATTCGGCGCACTTGGCTAGACGATGTAAGCATCGATTTTCGAAACGACAAGCAGCAGGGTAGTCTCGAATACTCGGCACTTGCCCTGTAATGATGGGCAATCGACTTTTTGAAGGAGTCGCAAGCCTTGGGATTGAATTGAGTAAACCTTGAGTATAGGGGTGAGCTGGACTGTCGAAAATTTCAGTAACAGTCCCCGATTCAACAATTCTACCTGCATACATAACCATTACTCGGTCGCATGTTTCGGCGATGATTCCAAGGTCATGGGTGATGAGTAAAACAGCCATTTTCATTTCGTCTTGCAAGTCGCGAATTAAACCAAGAATTTGAGCCTGAATAGTGACATCGAGTGCCGTCGTAGGTTCGTCTGCAATGAGCAGTGATGGTTTGCAAACCAGCGCGATAGCGATGACCACTCGCTGAAGCATACCACCTGATAATTGGTGAGGGTACTCGTTCACCCTTATCTCTGGTGAAGGAACACTAACACGTCGCAAAATATCTATCGAGGCCTGGAGTGCCTTCGGTATAGAGAGGTTGAGATGAAGAATGAGAGACTCAGATATTTGTCTACCAATCGTTTGAACTGGGTTGAGAGCGGTCATTGGTTCCTGGAAGACCATGCCAATGTCTGAACCTCGAATGCACTCCATGTTTGCTAACGTGAGGTTGATTAGGTCGGTTCCATTTAATTTGACTGACCCTTGCGAGATGCGCCCCATTGGTTGTGGTAAAAGTCGCATTATGGAGTGTGCTGTGACACTTTTCCCACAGCCTGACTCGCCGACTAGACCCACGGTTTCTCCTGCTTGGATAGTAAAGCTTACATTATCAATTGCTTCTAATGTTCCCTCGTCGGTATCAAAACTAATAGAGAGATTATTGACTTCGAGTAATGGGCTTGTCACCGGTAATTGACCATGAATTATGATCCTCCATTTCTGTCTTGGCGATACTGATCAAAGACTTTAATTTCAGATTCGAATGCCAAACCTGACTGACGAGCTTCCAGGGTTTCCTTCTTCATCTCTTGGTCGATCCAGTAGGTAAAGAGTTGAGTTGGTCCCGAGCTATGTTTTTGGCCGAAACCTTCGGGATATTTTATCCATCGCCAGTAGCCAGTGCGAAAGTAAGACTGTTTGAAGCCCGGTGAAAATGATGCGTAATCATACAATGCTTCATCCAGTTTATGGGCTAGGCTAATCATCTCTTGTTTGTCCGAAGAAGCTCTATATTGATCGATCATGGCGTCTATCTTTGGGTTCGCGACTAGTTCCAGATTATTCGATTGGGTTTTTACCTTACGGTCGGGATTAGTAGAGCCGTCAGCAAGAAATGCCTGATCATAGGCATTAACCGAATGATAGGTTTCCCAGTAACGCGGATACATTTCCAAGCCGACACCAAAAGCAGAGAATAGAATATCATGTTTTTTCTCTTGAGCTTTTTTCCAAGCAGCGGTGCTATCTAGCACTTCAATTCGTAATTCAAGTCCCGCTTTAGCGGCTTCTTCTTTTAATATGGTGAGAACGTCTTTTAAGGCTTCGTATCCGGTGGTTAGAGTAAAAGCAAGTTTCTGTTGATCGCTATTAACGAGTATTCCATCTTCATTTCTAGTGGTGAATCCGGCTAAAGCAAAGTGCTTCAATGCCAGTTCAATATCAAATTGCCTTGCTGTTAGTGTCGGATGGGTAAAGTCTCCATAGCCATCAGCGGTTGAGCGTAATCGTTCGTAGTCAGCTCTGAAATATTTTTCTATAACCAACGCCCAATTTGCTGCGTGATTGATGCCGATACGAACTTCTTTTTGATCTAATATTGGCTTTGAGCTATTGATCCAGAGACCATAAGTGGGACGGGGGTGTTGATTATAAAAAGTAGTCTTATGAATATATCCTTTCGCTACACTCTCATGGTCATCCGCCAGCTTGTCGTACCAATACTCGGCCAAGTTGAGCCCAAACTGGTCAATGTCTCCTCTAAGGAAAGATTCGAATACTTTAGCGTTATCTCGAATAATATTAAATTGAATTCTGTCAGGATTAAAACGGTACCGCCAAAAAGGAAGATCTTTTGCCCACCAATTCTCGACTTTGCTCAGTGATATCGAACGACCTTTCTTAATATCACTGGGTTTAACTTGATAAGCACCTGTGGTTGGCACAAAGCGCCATTGGTAGCGTTCAACAAAGTCGCCACCGAGCTCTTTATAAAAGTGTTGTGGCGTTGGCGATAGTGAGAGTGTTCGGGCATACATGTCGGGTTTAACATTAGGAATCGAAATCGAAATCGTATAGTCATTATATTTAGTAATATTGGTGTACATGGTGCTATACCAATTGTTGTACCAAGGTGCGACGATGTCAGTCGAACGGTAGAAAAAGAAACTGAATAAATAGTCATCTGCAGTTACTTTTTCTCCATCAGACCATCGAGCCAATGGATTAAGTTTTATATAGGTCGTTTTACGTTTGGATGACACCGCCCACTGGGTTGCGAGGCCGGGAAAAAAATGATTGCTATTATTGGGGTGTGCTTGTGCAGCTGGCATTGAAACGTCATCCAGTATCCAGCGACGAAATGATCCGTTTGAATCTGGACCCACTTGACGAAGAGTACGCGGAAAGTCCTGCAGTGAGTTATATTGTGTTCCTCCTTTAATCGCATTTGGTGAGCCAAACTCTGCTAGCTCTGACCCATTTTCCCACACCAGATCATCCGGTAAGTCAGACAGGTATTTGAAAGAGAAAAACGATGAGTTAGCGGCATAATAAGCTTTAACTTCGGCCGTGTTATCTGGGGTTTTATTTGCATCGAGGCTTTTCTCAGTATCATTACTATCACTGCAAGCACTGATCAGTAATAACAGCAGTAAGCTTAAATGGATTGGAAAATTGAGTTTTAATAGGCCTTTGAGCACAGGTCACCTCATGGTTGTTTGTTAGCGGTATGCCGTAAATTTTTTGGGATCAAATGCTTCACGTAATGCTTCACCGATAAAAGTAATGAGCGCTAACAGCAGGATAAGCGTACTGAAAGCGGTGATAATAATCCACGGTGCCGTGCGCAAGTTGGCGGTTCCTTGTTTTAGTAACTCGCCCAGACTAGGGGTTGGCGGTGGTAAGCCAAAGCCTAGAAAATCAAGAGCCGTGATAGCGGTGATAGCGCCAACAATAGTGAAAGGTATCAGCGTAATTAAGGTCGAAAGAATGTTTGGCAGAATGTGATGAAAAATAATACGGCTGTGGCTGGCACCCATAACTCTGGCCGCCGCGACATAATCTCGAGACTTTTGTTTGTATGTTTCAGTGCGCATAAAGTAAGTCATTGAAGTCCACGAAAATAATACCATGACGAGAAGTAATAAGCCGATTCTACTGGTCGTGTCGAAATCGCCAGGCACCACTGAAAACACGATGATAACCATATATAGGAATGGAATATTTGACCAAATCTCTATTAGTCTTTGAAATATAAGATCGTACACACCACCAAAATAGCCCATCATACAGCCAATGCTGACACCAATTAGATAGACACAAAAAGTGAATCCCAGAGCAAAGAAAAGTGCGATTCGTGTGCCATAAACAAGGCGGGCCAGAATATCTCGACTAGTGGTATCTGTTCCTAGAAAGTGTTTTTGCTCAAAAGACGGTGCCGTCGCTTTAAATTGGCTTCCACTGGTATGATTTTCATTAGGGCTAAAGGGCACTAAAGGCATCAGAACCCAGTTGCCATCTTGCTGATTTGAAAACTTTTTTTGTAGCTCGCGATAATTAGTTTCATAGCTATAGTCGAGCCCAAAGTCAGTGCCGGGGTGGAAAGCAGTATAAGTGGGTAGAAAGAACGTTCCTTCGTATTTGACAATGAGTGCTCGGTTATTGACGAGCAATTCAGCCAGTAGGCTAACCAGCAAGATAAAGGTTAAAATTATGAGAGAGCCATAACCGAGTTTGATTTGACAGAAACGGTTTATTTTTTTCTGAGTCTGTGGATTAAACATACGCGTTATTGGAAACGAATTCTTGGATCGACCAATGTGACTAAAATATCTGAAATGATATTACCGATCAGAAGCAATAAACTGCTTAGCAATACGATACCCATCACTACCGGATAGTCACGGTCAATAATGGCATTGAAACCAAGCAAACCAAATCCATCGATATCAAAAATAGTCTCAATTAAAAACGAACCCGATACTAGTAAGGTGATGTTTTGACCGAAGGTGGTTGCTATCGGTATCATCGAGTTTCTCATTGCATGGGCGGTCACCGAGCGACGATACGATACGCCTTTTGCTATCGCTGTTCTCATGTAGTCAGCTGCAAGGTTGTCGAGTAAATGATTCTTTAACAACAGCGTAATTAATGCAAAGCTGCCAACCATATAGCAAGTTAGAGGGAGGACAGAATGCCAAATGATGTCGCCAATCTTTTCTGATGAACTCATTTCGGCGTAACTGAAACTGACAAAACCACCCATCGGGAACCACTCTAATTGAACTGAAAAGTAGAGTAACAAGAGTGAGCCAAGGGCATAGCCAGGAATAGCATAACCGGTAAATATAAGGATGGATGTGAGGGTGTCTACCAGTGTGCGATGTCTGATGGCCTTAAGGACACCCAGTGGAATACACACCAGATAAGTCATCACTAGAGTAACCAATCCGTAATAAATCGAGATGGGCAGGCGTTGTTGGATGACGTCCCATACCGGTTCGTTATAGCGATAGGATGACCCAAGATCACCTTGTAACACTTTCCACGACCAGTTTGCAAAACTCTCGATCAGCGGTTTGTCGAAGCCATAGTACTGACGAAGTTGATCGAGCTGTTGCTCTGAAATGGCCATGTCCTGGCCTGCAATTGATGTTGATATGCCGGTTGTAGCATCCAGCTGTTGTAGCTCCATGATAGCGCGTTCCAGTGGGCCACCTGGCACGAGTCGAGTGATCGCAAATACGATCACCATGATACCAAGTAACGTGGGAGGGATGAGTATTAATCGACGAAGTAAATAGTCACGCATGCCAAAGTATTTTTATTTTGAATAGATGGTTTTCATTGGGCTTATGTTGCCAGAATACTGGTTAGTGTCAAATTCAACTTATGCGTTTTGATAACGATCTAAACTGATATTTGTCATTTTAAGTTAATGCGTATACGTTATGCTAATCACGCGAATAAAATTCAAGTTGGTATTATGATTTTTTCAGATTTTGGCGAACGATTTGCAGGTTACTCGGGCATAACCCATTTAATGGACGACCTAAATGAAGGGTTATTGCAGGATGACGTAATCATGATGGGGGGTGGAAATCCAGCCGCAATTCCAGAAGTATTGGCTATTTTTGAAACCACACTTCAAAAAATGCAAACGTCTAATGAGCTAGTGAGCAGTTTAACGAACTATGATGGGCCTCGTGGTAAGACCGCATTTATAGAATCGTTGACTTTTTTTTCGGCAGCAGTATGGGTGGAATATTACTGAAAAGAATATTGCTCTTACTCACGGCAGTCAGAGTTCTTTTTTTATGTTGTTTAATTCTTTTGCAGGGAGATCGAAGGGCCAATTTAAAAAGGTGCTAATACCACTGGTTCCAGAATATATTGGTTATACCGATGTTGGAATCGAAAAGTCTATGATCACGAGTCAATCGGCCAGAATAAATCATTTGGCCAACGGCATGTTTAAGTATCAGATTGACTTTGATAACCTAGATATCACGAATGATACTGGCTTAATTTGTGTGTCTCGTCCTACGAATCCGAGTGGGAATGTGATTACTGATGATGAGTGCCAAAACTTGGCACAGTTGGCAAAAAATAATGATGTGCCTCTATTAATCGATAGTGCTTACGGTACGCCGTTCCCCAGTATTATTTTTACCGAAGCGACGCCGTTTTGGGATGAAAATACCATTGTCTGTATGAGCTTGTCTAAGCTTGGATTACCTGGTGCTAGAACAGGCATTGTGATCGCTAACGAAGCGGTAATAAAACAGTTTAGTAACATGACAGCAATCACCAGTCTTGCGCCCGGTGGTATCGGGCCCGCTATTGTTAATCAACTGCTGCGAGATAAATTATTGTTGCCACTGTGTCATGATTTGATTCTGCCGTTTTATCGTCAGCGCGCTCTGGCTACGATTGAGTTGTTACAAACGGAAATAAATGATCCTCGATTTCATATTCACGAACCCGAAGGCGCTTTGTTTTTATGGTTATGGTTTGAAGGTTTAAAAATAACAACCAGCGAGTTGTATCAGCATCTAAAACGAAAAGGTTTATTGGTTGTTCCTGGAGAATATTTTTTCCCAGGACAAGAAACCGTATCGCAACATGCCCAAAGTTGCATCCGTATTAACTATGTTCAAAGCGAGGAAGACGTAAAAAAAGGGGTTAAAATTCTAGCAGAAGAGTTACGAGCTAATTGGTAAAATAAACCCGTTTAGCTACTTCGAGAAGTACGTAAAAATCAAACTTATTTCAGATAGAACTCCATTTTAACTCCTGCTAGTTCAATAATGTCGTGACTTTTTAGCTCATAAGCACTTGAACCTATGGGTATATCTGCAACTTTAGGAACGGCGTTATTAGGCCCACCGTCCACATGTATTAAAAAGTAACCTTGTGGCCTGCGTGTAATTGCAGCGACCTGTACGCCAGGTTGTCCAATGGTGGTGAGCGCTTTTTTCAAAATGAGCTCTTTGCCAGCATTAGCACCGCTTAAAAGCTGTAAGCAAGCTTCTTTATCGTTGATTGATGACGGAGCTGGATTAGCGGTCAAATTTTCCTGCACCGATTTGTCTAGCGCCCTAACAACAGGTGCTTGAGAAAGACTTGCTTCACTCGGCTCAATTGCCATAGTTTGTTGAGAATCCTGTTCATCAGAACTAGAATCACTCTGATAGGTTATTTGATATTTCCCAAGTGTTATATTGTCGCCATGGATGAGAATATGTTTTTTAATTAGTTTCCCATTAACATAAGTCCCATTGGTGCTACCAAGATCTTCTAAAAATGAATCTCCACGTACAGTGATTAACTGAGCGTGCTTACCACTGACGGATAAATTATCGATATAAATGTCGTTATTTGGCTTGCGCCCAATCGTCGTAGTTTCTTTTGATAAAAGAAACACTTCCTGTTCACCAGTAGTTGATGATGTGATCAATCTTGCGACCATTTTTATATCCAGCCTCTAAAGGTATCTCTATTGGTTAAACCCATTAATCAAACCACGCAATTATCTTTCTAATCCAGGCCATTCGAGTAGAAAAATCTTTATCAACACGGCATAGCATGACTGATATATTATCCTTCCCACCTTTCTGGTTTGCCATTGTAATTAGTTGCACAGCGGCCTTTTCGAGATTATCACTAAATTTGTTAATAGTTAAGTATATATCCGCATCATTAATCAAGTCTGTGAGGCCATCAGAACAAAGTAAATAAATGTCTTTTTTTAAAACAATATCTTCTAAAAGATCTACCTTAACGTCTTGATCAATACCAAGCGCGCGAGTAACGAGGTTTTTTTTCACTGATTTTTGAGCTTCTTCAGAGGTGTAAAAACCTCTATCAACTAGCTCCTGAAGGAGTGAGTGATCTTTTGTGATTTGTTCTATTTTGCCACCTCGAAGTCGATAACATCGAGAGTCACCAATATGTACCAAAGACAGAGTGCCATTATGGAACAGTAATGCCACAATAGTGGTGCCCATACCCTTTTGTTCGGAGCTAGTTTCTGCCTTTTCAAATACTTGTTTATTGGCCGAGCTAACGGCATCTCGAAGATAAATTGATTCTAAAGTAAACTCACTTTTAGAGTCGGTTTTTTTATAAGTAGTCTGAGATAATTGTTGCTGAATAGTACTAATTATCACATCAACAGCGAGACTACTAGCGACCTCACCGCCACGATGACCACCCATGCCATCGGCTAGAACAACCAGACCAAGCGCACTGTCGTACCCAATACTATCTTCATTCTTTTGCCTAACTTTGCCTGTATCAGTCATTCCTAATATGACTATTTTTTCTTGCAGATTCATCAATAAGTTAAACCATAAAGGTAAAAATGCCCTTAAACCGGCTGAAAGTTCTATATCAGTTGATATTGCTAATATGCATTCTTCATCAACGTGTCGTTAACGATAGGCAATAACTTGGATTACATATCCACCCGAATATTTTATATCAGGTAAGTTTTCAGCAGGCTATATTAAGCAGCCAATTAGCTGATCATTTAGCCTCTTTAAACTACTATTACTAATAGCTAAGGTCAGTAAAGAAAAAATTGTAGTAACAACATAATGATGAGACTCAAGATAGATTCAAATCATTAAAACTAAAATATTATTAAGATCCATTCCAGGCTGTGAAAACACCTAAATAAAGCATAGACTATTTATAAAACCAAACTGAGATCTTGATCACTAACTGACTAAGCAGGGTTAACCTGATTGTTGAGTAATATCGACATATAATTTTAATTTTTGACCTGGTTGGATATATTTACCAATCTTGTTCCAGCGTTTGATGTCCGAGATGCGAATATTAAATCGATTTGCAATGTAGGATAGTGAGTCACCTTTCCTAATGGTATATCTTAATGCTCGAACCGTTTTAGCTTGTCCGGTAGTTGATAAGCTGGCTTGTTGAGCTTCGGATGCTCTTTTCGTCCAAATGATGAGCTTTTGTCCTACGTGGAGAGTGTCAATTGGTGCTATGCCATTCCATTTGGCCAGCGCCGCTGTAGTAACACCATAATGTCGAGAAATGGTCCAGAGGCTTTGTCCCGAACGAACAATGTGGGCTTTTTTTGTGCCTGATCGAGGTTTATTTTGTATTTTTTCTAAACGCGCATTTTTAGTCATCGTATAAGTCTTTAACGACTTAGTTGCGGTTGGTATCATCAAATATTTGCCTGCGCGTATTTGAGTGCCCTTGATCTTATTAACACTTTTTATAAGCGATATCGTCGTTCGATATTGGCCTGATATTGTTCCTAGGCTTTCACCTGATTTAATTTGATGCCGAATCCAGTTTATACGTTTTTCTGGAGGAACTGCTTGCAAGGCGACTTTAAAAGCATCGGCTTTATCAAGGGGTAATAACAGGCGATGGGGACCTTTAGGTGCAGTGGCCCAACGGTTAAAAGCAGGATTTAATTGATACAATTCATTGAGCGTAATGTCTGCTAACTCGGCTGCTAACGCAAGATCCAACTGACCATCAAGCTCTACTATGGCGTAGCTATGTTTATTATCGACTGGAAATAATTCCAGGTTATATTTTTCTGGATTCTCAAATAATTCTTTTAGTGCCATAAACTTGGGCACATAGTTTATTGTCTCTCTATGTATTTTTGTTAAATGCCAGAAATCTGTGGGACGATTCTTTTTCTTATTGTAGCGAATTGCTGATCGTATCCTGCCTGGTCCGGCATTATACGAGGCTAACGCCAATTCCCAATCACCATCGAATTGGGCTGATAGACTGACCAGGTAACTGATAGCGGCACGGGTTGATTCGATAATGTCGCGACGACCGTCATACCACCAGTTTTGTTTTAGACCGAGGTGCCGACCCGTCGATGGTATTATTTGCCACAGTCCTGAGGCTCTGCCAGGAGAGTAAGCAAACGCTTGGTAAGCACTTTCGACAATCGGTAGTAATGCCAGTTCTGTTGGCAAATTTTGTTTTTCGAGTTCATTTAAAACAAAAGGTAGAATAGGTGCAGCACGTTCCATTACACGAGTCAGGTAAGCTCTGTGTTCTAAAAACCATTTTAATTGTGCTTGAACCCGTTTATTGTCGACCTGTTCGAGCTGCATACCTTGTCGTAAGCGGTACCAAGCGTCGTTCTGATTTTTAAGTTCGGCTTCGGCGAGCGCAATTTTTTCAAGTGCTTGAATAGTAGCAAGTCTATCTTCTTCGGCTTTAGCTAGGTCAATTGCCATTTGATGCATGGCGGCAGCTTGTTTTTGTTTTTCAAGCGTGTCTGAGGATGGATTAACGTCAACTGAAACAGATGGTTCAGCATTCTGTATTGTGGTGACAGTTTGTGTCGTTGTGTCTGGAGCCGATGGGGTGTCATCTTTTGCTGCAGTCAACACCGGCTCAGATTGGATTTGGTCCACTTGAATAGGTTGTAATGTTTGACAGCCCGACACAAGCAAAAGGCAAGAAAGTGTGGCGCATAAGCCAATGTTTAAACCTAGTTTCATTTATAACCATCTAAATTGTTAGTAACGGAAGGGTGTAAGCGTTAAAATAAGTTCCATTGTACTGTTCATGAAATAAGATTCAAATGCGATTTAGTCAAAATAAACCCAAAAAGATAAAGCAGCAAAAGCTTTTGAGTATTAGTCAATGGTATCAAACGCCATTAGGTGAGATTTTGTCCAGTGAATTAAAGTCTTGCTTGGACCCAGTATTGGCAACGACTTTTGGCTACTACTCAATTCAAATCGGCTGCGTGCTGCAAGCGTCAGCTTTGCTTGAATCTTGCCGGGTAAAATATCATTTTAATCTTGATGCCAATAGTAATGGCCTTGATGCCAGGGCCCATCCTGCTTTGCTACCGATTGCTAGCGATAGTGTCGATCTGGTCGTACTAATGCATCACTTGTCTCACACAAAAGAGCCGCATGCCATTTTACGTGAGGCTTTTCGAGTGCTGATTCCTGAGGGCAAACTAATTATCATCGATTTCAATCCAATATCGTTTTGGGGTTTAAGACATTTTTTCCAATCCTGGTTAGAACAGATTCCTTGGAGTGGACATTTTTACACTGCTAGGCGAATGACTGACTGGATGAAACTACTAGGGTTTGATAAGCAAAAGCATTTACAGGTTGGTTATATGCTGCCTATCCATCATGTGGGGTTGATCAGTAAATTGTCGTGGTTGGAAAAGGGAATGAAAAGCTGGTTGCCTTTTTCATCTGCACTCAAT
Source organism: Gammaproteobacteria bacterium (assembly GCA_047629275.1). Lineage (GTDB taxonomy): Bacteria > Pseudomonadota > Gammaproteobacteria. Next base: position 17,932 of record JBLHWR010000002.1, on the reverse strand, counting down.
GTGTTGATTTATAGCAAAAATATTTCCCCAATGACACCCATTCGCCATCGTTGGGTTGCAAGAAACCTCATGCTGGGTAAAGTGGCGCGTCCCTCAGTTGGCCGTGATATGAAATATGACAAATAAAGTAGTGATATATACCGATGGTGCCTGTCGCGGAAACCCAGGGCCTGGGGGTTGGGGTGTTCTCTTAAAGTACAAAGATAGTGAGAAAACATTGAAGGGATTCGACTCTGAGACCACTAATAATCGGATGGAGTTGATGGCTGTAATTGAAGGCTTGAAGTCATTAAACCGTGGCTGTGATGTCGAACTCAATACTGATTCAAAGTATGTCTTGCAGGGTATAAATGACTGGATTGTAAACTGGAAGAAAAATGGTTGGAAAACGGCAGCCAAAAAGCCGGTTAAAAACGTAGATTTATGGCAGGAGCTCGACCAAGAAGTAACGCGACATGATATTAATTGGCACTGGGTGAAAGGCCACTCAGGCGTTCCCGGAAACGAAGCAGCTGATCAATTGGCAAATGATGCTATCGACCAAGCGACTGCTAAATCATGAGACAGGTTGTACTCGATACTGAAACTACTGGCCTTGAGACCAGTCAGGGACATCGGATTATCGAAATTGGTTGTGTTGAATTAATCGATAGACGTATCACTGATAAGCATTGGCATTTTTATATTAATCCTGAACGCGAGATAGACGCAGGTGCTTTCGCTGTGCATGGTATTAGTAGCGAGTCTCTCCAAGATAAACCATTATTTGCCGATGTTGCGCAAGACTTTGTTGACTATATCAAAGGAGCTGAACTCGTTATTCATAATGCTACTTTTGATGTTGGCTTTCTGGATCACGAATTTGCCAAACTGGATGGTGAAGTTACTCGTATAAATTCGATTTGTAGCGTGCTCGACACGCTCGTCATGGCACGGCAAAAACACCCGGGCCAGAAAAACAACCTAGATGCGCTGTGTCGGCGTTATTTTATCGATAATAGTCAGCGAAGCTTACATGGCGCATTACTCGATGCGCGCATATTGGCTGATGTTTACCTAGCAATGACAGGGGGGCAAACGGCGCTAAGCTTGGATGATGATAGTGGTCATGATGAAGATTTACGAGACGTTAATGCTCGATCAATTGAAAGGACTGGCCCACTGCCCATCTGGACGGGCACTGTTGAATCGGTTCAGGCGAATGAGGACTATGCTGCTTTCCTTGCTTCAAACTGTGAAGATCCTGCTTGGAAATAATGGTCTTTAAGCCATGCTTTCCAGTTAACCTTTTAACGCTAATTGTTGATAGATTGGTTGATGGGTTATGAATGCTTCATGATTCTGGACTTGTCACGTTGCCAATCTCTATCCTTCTCGGAGGCACGTTTGTCGTGTGACTTCTTACCTTTAGCCATTCCTAATTTTACCTTAGCGCGCCCTTGCACCCAGTAGGCTGATAGCGCAACAATAGTATAACCCTTGCGGTCTACCATAGCTGTCAGTCGGTAAATTTCAATTTTATGCGCGAGTAACTTTCGAGTCCGTGTAGCAATTGGAGTGATATGAGTAGACGCCGTGTTAAGTACGCTAATATGAGCGCCGATGAGCCATAGCTCACCATTTTTAGCCATCACATAACTTTCTTTTAGTTGTAGGTTATTCTGGCGTAAGCTTTTTACTTCCCAGCCTTCGAGTACAATACCTACCTCAAGGTCATCCTCAATCGAATAATCATGGCGAACCACTCGATTCGTCGCGATAGTATTGTTAGAGGTTTTAGATTTCTTTTTTGAGGCCATAATGGGGGAACAGAACAAGCAACCAGTGAAGACTTATTCTCGTTTTAAATTAACAGATTAACAAGTAAAACCTGAAGATAAATTTAGTGACTATTTTTATTGGAATTGTCTAAGCAGGCTAGGAATGTCGTGTTTGAAGTGGTAATGACAATTCTCCAAACACGACCAAAGCTTATTTCTGCCGTTTCATCTTTGCGATTTCAACCAGTCCATCATTCATTTTTCGACTCAGTGTCGCAAAGTCCTTGCCGTTAGTCATTTCAACACAGCCATCGACCATCGATTTTCTCAGCTCATCGGTCAACTCGGGTGCAATTAGTCTTGTCCAGGGTAGTTTCAGTGCGGGTCCAAACTGATCCAAACAGTAAGCCATGCCACCTTCGCCGCCACCAACATGGAATATTTCACAAGGGCCCATTAATGCCCAACGAGGGCCTGGCCCATTGACCACTGCTTGGTCTATTTGTTCGACGGTCGCTTCACCGTTGGCGACCATGTGCAGCGCTTCACGCCAAATAGCTTCCTGCAGTCGTGTTGCGATAAAGCCAGGCACTTCTTTTTTCATTACCAGTGGTGATTTTCCGGCTACTTTATAAAACTTTTCAGTCCAAGCTACGGTTTCGGGCGCAGTTTTTTTACCCCCAATCATTTCTACCAGTGGTAATAAATAAGGTGGGTTGAACGGATGTGCTACGACGGTTCTTTCAGGTGTTGCGCAATTTGCCTGAATATCAGTCATCGATAACCCAGATGTGCTCGACGCAATAGCAACCTGGGGATTGACTATATCTCCTAAGGTTTGGTACAGAGCTTGTTTCAACTCCAATATCTCAGGAATGCTTTCTTGAATAAATTCAGCTTTTTCTGTCGCTTTTGCAAGATCAGTGGTCCAGCTGAAATTATCTAGAGAGGCTCCGTCAGCCAACCCAATTTCCTCAAGACTAACCCATGCATTTTCTATTAAACCCATGAGTGCTTTGTGCTCAGAGGCATCATGCAGGTAACTGGTGACTTGATATCCCTGCGCCAGATAATGCGCTGCCCAACCGCCACCAATCGGCCCTGCACCAATACAAGTGATTTGGCGGACGTCTTCTGGTTTTTGATTTAACATAATTTATTGGCCTTTAAACTTAGCATCGCGTTTTTCAACAAAAGCTTTTACGCCCTCTCCAGCATCATCAGATGACAGCATCGCTTTGTAGGTTGGGAGGTCGCCATAGCGCATTTTCTGAAAGGAATTTTCAATGGTTTCGCCTTCGATTGCTCTCAACACCTCTTTTATTGACTGAAGAGCCAGTGGTGCCACTTGGGCCATTTTTTCTGCCCATGTTTTTGCTGTCTGCATTAAATCTTCTGCGGGTACTATTTTGTTGATGAGACCATATTGCGCCGCTTCTTTCGCGGGCATCCTTCGACCTAAATAAAGCATTTCTAACGCGATATTGTAGGGTAGACGCTTGGGTAAACGCTGCACGGCACCGGCATCAGGAATAAGTCCCAGGGGTAATTCTGGCAGGGCAAATTCAACATGTTCAGCCGCTATAATCAAGTCACAGGCCAGTGCAATTTCGAAACCACCACCAATGGTTAAGCCGTTTAAAGCAGCAATGACAGGCTTGTTTAAATTCCACATTTCAGTGAGCCCCGCAAAGCCGCCTAGCTCTGGGTCTTCTGCTTCCCACCAGTTGTCGAGTGGTGTATCACCACTGTCCAATGCTTTTAAATCCCAACCAGCGCAAAATATTCGTTCGCCGGCACCGGTAATGATGGCGACTTTTAACTCGGGCGTATCCCTAAAATAGACGAATGCTTCACCGAGCTTACGGCTGGTTGGTAAATCTATCGCATTAGCCTTGGGTCGGTTAAGTGTAACCAACATTATAGGACCATCAATTTCTACCTGAACTTCGTTATCACCTGGGATCATTTTTTTACCTCAATTGTTTGCTGTCATTATTAGGATAGCTTAGCTGTAGCTTTAGCCGGTTCAGATCTTGATTGATATACCTGCATTAATACATCCACCGCATAGGTTTCGTTGGCGTATACAAATAGTGGGTTAATTTCTATTTCGGCAATGTGGTACTTATTTTCAATTACGTAATCAATGATTTTTTTTATACTATTGACCAATGAGGTTTTATCCACTGACTGACTACCTCGGTAACCGTTTAGTATTTTTGATATTTTGAGCTGATTTATTGCGTATAGAATTTCGGCTTCAAATGCAGGTAAAATCATCGTGACTGCGTCTTCTAGTAACTCAATTAAAACACCGCCACTAGACAGTGTCATTACCATTCCAAATTGTGAGTCGTGGCGAATATTCACCATAAGTTCAGCGAGCGGTTTGGGTTGCATTTTTTCAACTAAAAAGCTGTCAGTGTTCAGTGTCGGATCGGCATTGGCTACGTTAAATTGCATCTGGAGAGTGGCCTTGCCAACTTCTAGTCTATCATTCAAGTTGATCGCCACAGCGCCGATTTCTGTCTTGTGAGCTATGTGTTGTGAGTTAAGTTTTAATGCAACTGGAAAACCAAGCTGCTGTGCTGCTTTGGTCACATCGCTAGTATTGACTAGTTTGGATTCGGGAACGTTGATACCAACCAATCCGAGTTCAGTTTTTGCGGCATGTTCATCTATTTGAATTATGTCATTAGTGCAATTTACAATAATGAATTTTTTTGACACATTATTTAATACAAAAGGCCGTTGTGAGTGATACCAGACGCAGGCACCAATTGCATTCAGCGTTTCAATAATGCCCTGAGCAGGGGTAATGTGGTTCTCAATCAGGAACTCACGTGTTTTCTGATCAATGTTTTCTGACAGCGTGCTGCACAGAATGCCGGGTATGCCTGCTTTTGACAGTGCATGAATAAATGATTTTGCGTCGTTAAGGTAAAAGGGCTTACTTTCATCGCAATCTGGCAGTGGATAGTCCTGTACGATAATGGCTGCGTCATAGTTATCTTGAAACGCTGCCTCGAACACCGCTGTGACTTTTTCTTGAATACCCCAAATAGGGGTTGTGTAGTCCAAAGGATTGGTAACGTTGGCAATCGCCGGTAACTTTTTAATTAGGTCTGTTTCGACCAAAGGAGTCGGCTGAGGGAATTCTAAATCTAATTCTTCTGCATAGTCAGCAAGCATAGTCGCGCCACCGCCTGAACAGGTGAAACCCATTAAACGATTGCCTTTTGGTATGCCGCTGACACAAATAAGCTTGAGTGTTTCTAAAAGTTGAGCTGGGTTTGTCACGCTGATGATACTCAGTCGGTCAAACAGAGCCTGATAGAGTTCATTGGTGCCTGATAGCGATCCGGTATGACTTATAGTTAATTGCCCACCAATCTTTGAGGTGCCAGTTTTAAGTACCACAATCGGTTTGTTTAGTTCGAGTGCTTTAAGGGCGATACGGCTAAAGGACTCGATATCTTTCAGTCCTTCAATATGCAGCCCAATGGCACGAACTTCATCTAGCTCACACATGACGTCGATATAGTCTTCAAGTCTTAAAACAGACTGATTACCTGCTGATACCATGTAGGCCAACGGCACTGAACGTTGGTTCATGGTTATGTCGGACGATAACATGCCACTTTGAGTGATGATGGCAGCGCCATACCCAGGGTTAAACCCGCCGTGTGCAAATGGCCAAAGCGCAACTCGATCCATAAAGTTTATAACGCCGTAACAATTAGGCCCAACAATTGCCATGTCACCCGCAACCTCTACCAAAGGCTGGTCGGACGCACCACCTTCCTTACCGTCAGAACCAAATCCAGCGGTATAGCAGACAACCCCTCCGGCACCTTTCTCAGCAAGCCAGCGAACTATGTCGACGGCGGGTTTGGTCGGCACTGCAAGAAATACCGCATCAGGTACATCGGGCAATTGTTCGATGCTTTGATAGCAGGGCAGGCCGCACATACTGTCTCGCCTGGGATTAACGGGCCAAATATCACCAGAAAAACCAATTCGTTGGCAGGACCTTAGGGCTGTTTCAGCGTCGGTCCCGCCAATAAAGGCAATATGTCGCGGCTTTAGTAATCTCAGTAGGTTTTTTCGTTGTTTTGGGGTCATGCGCCTAAGGGACGTAGAATTGAACGTGTGATTATGTGGCGTTGGATTTCAGAAGTGCCGTCCCAGATACGCTCCAGTCGAGAATCGCGCCATAAGCGTTGAATGGGCATTTCTTCCATCAACCCCATGCCGCCATAAATCTGAACTGTATCGTCAGCAACACGATTGAGCATTTCTGAACAATATACTTTGACCATGGCTGCATCAGCATCTTGAAGAGTACCAGCATCGGCCTTTGCAACCGCATCCATTACCAATAGATCGGCTGTTTTAATGCCAATTGCCATGTCCGCTAGTTTGAAACCCGTTGCCTGAAATTGGCCAATCGGTTTGCCGAATTGCTTGCGATTTGCGGCCCAATCGACTGCTAGATCGTAGAGTCGTTCGGCTTTACCTGTGCAGGTGGCACCAACCCAAATACGACCCATACCCAACCATTTTCCAGATAATTCAAGACCTTTACCTTCTTCACCAAGCATTTGATCAGGTCCTAGGCGGACATTCGAAAAGAAAAGTTGATAGTTGTTATATCCACGATAACTCACGCAACGATTGCCTTCAGATATGTCGAAACCTTTGGTGCCAACATCGACTAAAAATGCGGAGACTCTTTTACGCGGACCACGAGGGGTCTCGTCCATTCCGGTAACTGCAAATACAATCGCAAAGTCCGGCATGGTGGGCCCAGAAATGAAATGTTTCGAGCCGTTTAATATCCAGTCATCACCGTCACGTTTAGCATTTGTCCTCATCGACATAACGTCAGAACCTGCTTCAGGCTCGGTTAGCGCAAACAGTTCTCGTTTCTTTGCCTGAACGCAAGGTGTGAGATAGCGCTCAATCTGGTCTCCCTGACAGGCCATGAGTAATTCTGTCGGTCTGCCGATCCATGAGTGAAGCGCATGGCTTGTTTTACCGTATTCGCGCTCCACAACAGCCATATTCGTGTAGTCGAGTCCACCACCACCGACTGACTCCGGCAGATTAGCTGAATATAATCCAGCTTCGATTGATTGCTGTTCAATCTGTTGACCTAGTTCTTTAGGAACAAAACCAAGGCGGTCAACTTCCTCTTCGTGAGGATATATTTCTTTTTCCATGAAAGCGCGAACGGTTTCAAGAATCATTTCATTTTCATGGCTTAGTACAATATCCATAGGAATCTCCGAATTGAAAGTTTCTTAATAGTGAGTGGTTACTCGAGAAAGAATAAAGTTACGCACCCCGTAAATTTAGACGTTTACGAGCCTCTGCTGGTGTCACTGCTCTTGCACCCATACGTTCGATAATTCCGACCGCACGCTCTACCAACTGTGCATTTGATGCCAGCACGCCACGGTCGAGATAAATATTATCTTCTAATCCGACACGAACATTGCCACCCATAGCAACAGATGCTGCCGCTATCGGCATTTGCATTTTGGAAATGCCAAAACTGGTCCAGCTTGCATCACCCGGTAAATGATCTTTCATTACCTTCAGCGTATCGACTGTATGATCAGCACCCCAGGGGATACCCAGACAAATCTGGAACATCGGTGGATCATCGATCAGGCCTTCAGCGATCATTTGTCTGGCGAATCGAATGTGGCCGAGTTCGAATACTTCTAGCTCTGGCTTAACGCCCCATTCTTTAGCCAATGCTGCCATTTTTCGCAGAGTCGGTGGTGTTGAAATATAAATTTCTTCACCATTACCAAAATTCAAGGTGCCACAGTCAAGGCTACAAATTTCAGGCAGTAATTCTTCAACATGGGCCAGCCGTTCCAGTGGACCAATCATGTCAGTACCTGGACCAGGCATTGACGGATCTTCTTCACTGGGTACCCAGTCACCACCCATACCTGCGGTCAGGTTAATAACGATGTCGGTATCTGAACTGCGAATCCTGTCTACTACCTCTGCAAATAGTTTAGGATCACGCGACCCTTTGCCTGTCTCAGGGTCTCGAACATGAATATGAGCAATAGCTGCGCCTGCTTTTGCGGCCTCGATTGCGGCCTCGGCAATTTGTTTTGGGGTGACTGGTACGCCTGGGTGTTTGGTAGTGGTATCGCCCGCTCCAGTGACTGCGCAGGTCACAATTACTTCATAGTTCATGTTTTAGCCTCTCCGTTTATTTAACGACAGTTTGTGCGAAGATTGATCGTAATTTATCGATTAATCGCCTAGACTTCTTATAATTCGTCATATACTTGATTTTATTGAGCCCAAGAGGAGGTTATTTTATGTCAGAAAACACATCTAAAAAATTTGATAATCAGCTTTCAAAGGTCGCGTTTGTCTTGATACCTCGGTTCAATATGATGACCTTGACCACTATGATTGAGACGCTTCGAGTGGCTAATTACCTATCGCCACAACCGCTTTACGATTGGCGCTATATTTCATTTGATGGCGCCATAGTGACAGCCAGTAATGGGTTAACAATAGAAGCGAAGGGTCTGGATGACAGTCGGGAAGATTTCGATACGGTTTTTGTTGTTGGTAGCTGGGGGTGTGAACACTATGACAATTCGGAGCTGTTTAACTGGTTACGCTTGCTAAACCTCAAAGCGGTACAAATTTGTGGTGTCGAGTTGGGTGTTTACGCGCTAGCGAAAGCTAAATTATTATCACAAAAAGTAGCAACCACACACTGGTCCTGTATTGCAGGTTTCGCTGAACTGTTCCCTGCCGTGAAATTGAGTGAGCAATTATATACAATCGATAAAAACATTCTCACCTGTTCCGGCGGTACTGCAGGGGTCGACTTAATGCTTTACTTGATTGGCACGAGGCATGGCGAGCATCTGAAATCAGAAATAGCTGAACAAATACTCCATTTCCCAATCAGAGATGCGAATTTTGCGCAGAGACATACCCTTGGTTCTTGGACCGAGTCGGTTCCAACCATTGTTTATGCCGCAATTAAGTTAATTGAAACCAATATAGCGGAACCGCTTAAAGTGCCAGAAGTTGCCGCCAATATTGGTATTTCGCAACGTCAACTCGAACGTTATTTTAAACGGTATATGGGATGTTCATTTATTCAGTTTAGTCAATTATTGAGATTACAGTACGCGCGTGTTCTTCTCACCAGTACTCGTATGACCGTACGAGAGGCATCAGTTGCCAGTGGATTTAACTCCATGTCTCATTTTTCCTATGCTTTTTTAAAGTGTTTTGCAAAAACACCAGGGCACTATCGTTATGCCTGGTCTGATACCGAAAGTGCCCCATCCTGGCCAGGTACCTTGTATTCATTTATTGAAACATCTCGTGCAAATGCCATTCGCAAAGCTGGAGCTTCTGAGGGTGAATCACAATAAATTTGCGATAAACATAATGAGCATGGATTGACCCTGATTGATAATTGATTGCAAAATTATGACGAAATATAAGTGATTAAGACGAAAAATCGATAAAATACTCACAGTGATAGCACAGAATATTATCGAGCTAGCAGATAAGCAGTCGAGTAATGATGTATTATTGGCGTGCAAGACTAGCCGAGGTCACATAATAATCTTGAGGGGTATAACGATGAAAAAGTTTGAATCGCTACAAAGATCGATTTCTGAAGGACGCATGGGAAGGCGTGAATTTATCAAACATGCGACGGCACTCGGAATGGCGAGTGCAATTCCGAGTCTCTTATTATCTGAAGAAGCATTCGCTTCTAGCCCAAAACGAGGTGGCATATTCCGCCAGGGACTCAGCGAAGGTTCAACCTCTGATACGCTGTTTGGTGTGCTCGGTGCTGGTGGCAGCCATCAGGTCAATGTCCAATGGCAACTTCTGAATAATCTCACCGGTATCAACGCTGCTGGCCAGGTTGTTAGCGAATTAGCCGAGAGCTGGGAAGCATCATCTGACGCAACAGAGTGGACTTTCAAATTACGCAAAGGCGTTGAATTTCATAATGGTAAATCTTTTGAAGCTAAGGATGTCGTGCACTCGATCAATGTGCACCGAGGCCCCGATACCGTGTCGACGGGCAAGGGGTTGGTGGCTTCAGTACTGGATGTTAGAGCCGATGGGAAACACACCGTAGTATTCAAGCTAGATTCTGGTAATGCGGACTTTCCCTATACATTGTCCGACTACCACTTCCCGATTGCCCCTGATGGCAGTACACCCGCAGATTGGGAAAAAGGCATTGGTACCGGACCTTATATCTTGGAAGAGTGGGAGCCTGGGGTGCAGGCAATTACCCGGCGGAACCCAAATTACTTTAAAGGTGGCCCTAATTTTGACAAGGTAGTGACCCTGAATATTCCCGACGTTGCGGCTCGCATGAACGCGATTCGAACCGGCGAAGTAGATGTTATCGATAAACCCGACACCAAGACTTTACATCTGATGGAGAGGGTACCAGGAATCGTCATCAGCGAAAGAAGCGGCAATATTCATTATACCTTTCCCATGCTAATGGATAAGGCACCGTTCGATAATCATAATATTCGACAGGCTATGAAATTTGCCATCGATCGTGACGCAATGCTTGATACGATATTGAATGGTCATGGTTATGTAGGTAACGATCATCCGATTGCGAAATCACAGCGCTTTTACGCGAAAGACTTGCCACAACGTTCCTATGATCCTGACAAGGCGAAATTTCACCTAAAGAAAGCAGGTCTGTCCAAATTCGATGTGACACTTGCCGCAGGTGATATCTATGCAGGCGGCGTTGATGCTGCGACCTTGTTTAAGGAGCACGCCGCGAAGGCGAATATCAACATTAATGTTGATCGTGTTTCAACCGATGGTTACTGGAGCAACGTGTGGAATACAGTACCTTTCTGTGTCTCTTACTGGAGTGGTCGTCCGACCGAAGACTTGATGTTAAGTCTTGCGTTCTCTAACAAGTCTTCGTGGAATGAGACACATTGGAATAATGATCGATTTGAGGAATTACTCGTTTCGGCCCGAGCTGAACTCGACGAAATCAAGCGACAGGATATGTATAGCGAGATGCAGCGATTGATCAGTGATGAAGGAGGCTTAATCGCGCCAGTATTTGCGAATACAATTGACGTATTGTCAGATAAGTTAGGCACGCCCGAAGAAATTTCGAGCAACATGGCGGTTGATGGTCAAAGAAATACGGAACGTTGGTGGTTTAAATAACTCGATGATTCTAGGGATTCCAATTGGCTAAAAGAAAGCTAAAACGCTGATGGGGGAGTGCCAATATTTTCTCGATATTTTGTGGCCTATCCATTTATAGGCCTGAAAAATAGGGTGGAAATCTTGGTTTGCTCTCCCATCCCATTAGGTGGAACAGCTTCAATTTTTATCATGTTAGTGTCGATGCAGACTCGATAAAATTAAGGTGCCAAAATAGAATGTTTTATTTGGACAATATAGCGATGATTAATTGAACAATATTGGCAGGATGATTCTGCAGCGCTTGTTGCTGGGTTTACTCACATTAATTATAGTATCGCTACTTATTTTTATGGGCGTGAGTCTATTGCCCGGTGATGCCGCACAGGCCATGTTAGGGCAGGCCGCAACCCCCGAAACAGTGGCAGCACTGCGAATCCAAATGGGACTCGATCTACCAGCGCCTGTTCGTTATTTCAATTGGTTGACGGGCATTTTACAGGGCGATTTCGGTGTTTCCATCGGCAACGGAAGACAGATATCCGACCTCATCGGTATCCGTTTCGCTAATACTTTATTCCTCGCATTCTATGCCGCTATTATTGCGATTCCACTGGCACTAATTTTGGGTGTTATAGCGGCGTTATTTCGTAATAGCTTTTTTGACAGGTCGGTGAATGTCGTGACACTGACATCTATCTCTACGCCCGAATTTTTTGTGGCCTATATTTTAATATTGTTCGTATCGGTAAAACTCGCCTGGTTGCCCAGTTTGGCAAATGTCAGTGTCAGCACGCCTTTTTTTGAACGCATTTATAAAACCACGCTACCCGCTTTGACTCTAACCCTAGTAGTGGTGGCACATATGATGCGCATGACGCGCGCCGCCATTATTAATCTGCTCGCCAGCTCCTATATAGAAATGGCAGCGCTCAAGGGTATGTCCAAAGCGCGTATCATTCTGCGTCACGCATTGCCAAATGCCTGGGCACCGATTGTCAATGTGGTAGTGCTTAACCTGGCCTATTTAATTGTTGGAGTGGTTGTGGTGGAAGTGGTTTTTATCTACCCAGGGTTGGGTCAGCTATTGGTAGATTCAGTCCAAAAACGCGATTTGCCCGTGGTTCAGGCCTGTTGCTTGATTTTTGCTAGCACTTTTATTCTGCTTAATGTAATGGCGGATATTCTCTCGATATTAACTAACCCACGATTGTTGCACCCTAAATGAGCCAGCCTGAAATTCAATTGTCAAAACACCATGAAGGCAAATTATCAATTAGTTGGCGAGAATTAAATAAAGCGCCGCTCACTGCAAAGATAGGACTGTTGATCATTTTTGGCTATGTATTCGTGGCTATTTTTGCGCCATTATTGGCACCCTTTGGCGAATCTGAAATAGTTGGTAAGCAGTTTGCTGCGTGGAGTGATATAAACCTGTTAGGCACTGATAACCTGGGTAGGGATATGTTAACCCGCCTTATATACGGTGCTCGAAATACGGTTGGAATTGCATTCATTACGACTTTGCTAGCCTTCACCTTAGGGGGTATTTGTGGCGTGTTGGCAGCAGTACTTGGCGGTTGGCTCGATCAGCTTATGAGTCGAATAGTGGACGTTTTAATGGCCATCCCAGCGTTAATATTCTCGATGTTGCTGCTCACTATTTTTGGCACATCAGTCTTAAGTTTAATTCTCATTATTGGTGTACTCGATTCAACTCGTGTATTTCGAATTTCCAGAGCTGTCAGTCTTAACGTGGTAGTTTTGGATTTCATAGAGTCGGCACGTTTACGGGGTGAAGGCGTACTTTGGGTCACCATAAAAGAAGTGCTACCGAATATCATGCCCCCCATGGTTGCGGAGTTTGGTATTCGGTTTTGTTACGTATTTCTCACGATTAGTTCACTGAGTTTTCTTGGGCTAGGTATTCAACCACCAACCGCAGACTGGGGGTCTATGGTACGTGACACGTCGACACTGATTACCTATGGTGATATGACCCCATTATTGCCTGCCGCTGCCATTGCAATGCTCACCATTGCTGTTAATTTTGTAGTGGACTGGTTTTTGCTGAAGAGTAGTGGATTAAAAGATGACCTCTGATTCGACAGAATTATTACTCGACATTAAGGGCCTAAAAATTGAAGGTCACAGTGGCGAGCATTGGACGCCAATTGTAAAAGGGGTTGATCTCCATTTACATCGTGGTGAAGTGCTGGGTTTGATAGGAGAGTCTGGCGCTGGAAAATCCACTATCGGCATTGCCGCGATGGGATTTGTTAAAGCTGGCTGCAAAATAACGGCAGGCAGTATTAATTTTGATGGCATTGAGTTAACGACCGCGACAGAGACAGTAAAGCGAAAGCTCAGGGGCGCCCGTATCGCTTATGTCGCACAAAGCGCCGCTGCCTCCTTTAACCCAGCTTATAAACTGATTGATCAATTCTCTGAAACAGTCGTGGTGCACGGGCATGGAACACGCGAGCAGGCATACGCAGATGCCAAAGCACTTTATGCCAAGATTCAAATGCCAGATCCAGATCAAATTGGCTTTCGTTATCCCCATCAGGTATCGGGTGGTCAATTGCAACGTGCCATGACTGCGATGGCCTTGTCGTGTCGTCCTGATCTCATCATCTTCGACGAACCCACTACAGCACTCGATGTAACGACGCAAATTGAAGTGCTCACTACGATTAGAGATATAGTCGCGCAATTTAATAGTGCTGCCATATACATTAGTCACGATCTTGCAGTAGTCGCGCAAATGGCCGATAGAATAAAGGTGCTGAGGTACGGCGAAACAGTCGAAGATGCGGATACCCGCACTATGCTTTCCTATCCACAAAATGACTACACGAAATCGCTTTGGGCAGTACGTTCATTTCGGAAAAAGGTTGTAGTATCTGCGGTAGAAGAGACCGCGCTAATTAGAGTTGAAAATGTTACCGCATCCTATTCGGGTGTTCCAAAGCCAGTGCTTAAAAATGTGACGTTTGAAGTGCATCGTGGACATACGGTTGCAGTGGTGGGTGAATCGGGTAGTGGTAAAAGTACCGCCGCTAGAGTGATTGCCGGCCTATTACAGCCTCTCAAAGGACAAGTGTTGATTGATGGCATTGTAGTGCCGGCTGACTATCGACGACGAACTAAAGATCAGCTTCGCCAAACACAAATGATTTATCAAATGCCAGATACCGCCATTAATCCACGACATCGAATTCGGGATATCATCGGTCGCCCACTGTCATTTTATCTTGGCATGAAAGGCGTGGCGAAAGAGCATCGCCTTAGAGAGTTGATGACAATGATTGAAATGGATCCAGATCAATTTTTAAATCGATTCCCAGCTGAATTGTCGGGTGGCCAAAAGCAGCGTATTTGTATTGCTAGGGCGCTGGCCGCTGAACCATCTTTTATAGTTTGCGATGAAATCACGTCAGCACTAGATCAACTGGTAGCCGAAAGTATTTTAATATTACTTGATAAACTCCAGCGTGAACTTAATCTGGCCTATATGTTTATTACGCACGACATTGCAACAGTTCGTGCAGTCGCCCACGAAGTAATAGTCATGCTCGATGGTGAAATCGTAGAGCAAGGTCCTAAAGAACAAATATTTAGTCCCCCTTATCACAAATACACCGAGTTACTGCTATCGTCCGTGCCAGAAATGGACCCAGATTGGATGGATCGAATTATCGCTGAGCGTTTGTTAGACGGAACTATGAAAGCTGCGGACAACTAGTGAATTGATCGAGCCTTCAATATAGCCTGGTCGATCAACATGTTTTATTAGTGGCTTCTTTTTGTTGGTTGCCAACAGGTGGCTGCTGTTACGTGAGTTGGGTAGTCATCTGGGTCTACCATTTTGAATGACTCGAATTAAATATAAACATTAACTGATTAACAATATGTGATCATTGATAAACTAACAATTATTAGATATTGCGATAATAAAGTTCAACATCCTCACTAGAAAGTGAGTGAAAATTAGAAGAAACTAGTTTAGCTTTTGAATTAGATTATCCTTAGGCACGTAATGCAGTCACGAAACTATCCGAGCTTTTACTCGGTGAATACTGGTGTAAGATAGATGCAGGTAAAACTCATCTTACCGAATTTTTTCAGGCTCTAAGTGATGTTGTTTATCTATCTGCATTAATACCAGAACAACCCGGTTGCACCACCGGTTATTAAGAATAATGAAACGGCGTTTTTAAAAACTGTGCCAGCGCTAGTCGAACACAGTGAGTATATTAGCGAGGAATTTAAGTTGGACAAAGGTATAAATCAGCGAGGTCGGTCATGACATTAACTCAGCAGTTAATCAGCTATATCCGCAATAAGCCAATCAGCCAAAGTGATCTGGATCGGGCAGCTGTTTTAACTTTGGATGCTATTGCCAATACTTTAGGTGGCCGCAACAGCGAGCCAGGTAGAAAGTTATTGCAGTGGGGTGCGAGTCAGGGGCAGGATGCGGGGCGTAAAGCACTTGTTGCTGGCGGTCTGACGCATATTTTAGAAACAGATGATCTGCACCGAGAATCGGTTACTCATCCTGGATGCGTCGTAGTGCCAACGGTGTTTGCGCTAGCTGAACGCGAGGGGAGTGATGGAAAGCAAATGCTCAAAGCAATCCTTCATGGCTTCGAAGCGATGTGCCGCGTAGGTGCAGGAGTCGGTCCCTCTCATTATCGAGTATGGCATAACACGGCTACCTGTGGGCCTTTTGGATCTGCAATGGCTGCTTCAACATTGCTTAATTTAAATCCTGATCAGACCATGCATGCCTTGGGTAATGCGGGCACGCAATCATCTGGATTATGGGAGTTTATGGAGACGGGTGCGATGAGTAAGCATCTTCATGCTGGACGTGCAGCCGAAGCTGGCCTAGTTGCTGCTGATTTAGCAAAGTTAGACTTTACTGGGCCGCCTAAAATATTAGAAGGAAAAAAGGGTTTTTTCGAGGCAACCTGCTTAGATGCTGTACCAGAGAAGGTAACTGCAAACCCTGATGCACCATGGCAACTCACTCAAACTTCAATAAAGCCTTGGCCTTGCTGTCGACATACTCACCCTGCAATTGATGCGGCAATGGAGTTGCATCAGTTGTTGGCGGGACGTGATATAGCCTCGGTGCATGTGGACACCTATGAAGCAGCGATGGATGTCTGTGATCGACCTCATCCCGATAGTGAGTATGCAGCCAAGTTTTCAATTTATCACTGTGTGGCAGCCGCTATTAATGGGGGTGAAGTCGTTTTTGATTCCTTCTCTAAGGTTAGTCGTGATCGACTTAGTGGGTTACGTGAGAAAATCACTGCTGTGGTGGCAGAACCTTATGCCTCAAATTATCCTGTATCTTGGGGTTCAGCAGTGACTGTGTTGACGACAGAAGGAGACCGTATCTATGCAAAAAGAACTTCAGCAAAAGGTGATCCAGAGCTCGCGCTCAGTAATGAAGAAATGATAGTTAAGGCCAATATGCTTCTGGCTCATGCAGGGTTTAATAAAGTTGATGCACGGTTTGTCATAGACGGTGTTCTAGGTCTGGCCGATGGTGTTAGTGGCTCAGATGAAATTGTTAAATTTGTTTTTCAGCAGTTGAAATAATGAGAAAATAGTTTGAGTTGTGGAGGCTAGTTTTTCAGGCTCCAAAATTGCCTGAGATCAACTTTGATGGCTAAGCATTTTTATAATAAATTATAGTATTAGGAGTCGATGTCGTGCCTGTAATCACAGTTCAGCAAATTGCTGGTAGAAGCAAGCAGCAAAAAACGGAAATAATGAAAAAAATAACCGAGGCTTTTGTCGATATATATGATGTTCCTGCTGAAGGCGTAATGATTATCTTTCAAGATCTCCAAGATGAAGATTGGGGGCGAAACGGTGTTTTGCACAGCGACCGTGACAATTGAGGAAATCCGATAAGTTTGACGAACTGCATTTGATCGAATATCTCTCTTTTGTACGTGATATGTTTGGAGCTGATAGGATGTAGAGGCGCTTAAACGAGTCTTTATTAAGTTATCAGAAACATCTCGAAAACTTGAGTTTTGAATGATGACTTTCTTGGTTTTAGTGAAGTGATGTGCGAAGCCAAATGGTAGTAAATAGTGGATGGAAATTAAGGCAATGAACAATAAATCTTTAATGTTGGGTGAAACTGCTTTTGCAGACGAAGGAGAGGGCTCTGTGGTTGTTCTGGTTCATGGGCTTGGGCTCAATCAGGCTATGTGGCAATGGCAGTTACCAGCACTAAAAAAAGGTTACCGAGTGGTTACCTATGATTTATTGGGTCATGGCGACAGTGCGAAACCTAGTGGTCCCTATCATATGGTGCAAATGGTTGATCAGCTGTGTCAATTAGTCGATGACCTGGGTATTGACCGCTGTGCATTGATTGGTTTTTCTTTAGGGGGGCTCATTGTGCAAGCCTTTACATTGGCTCACCCAGATCGAGTGTCGGCTCTGGCTATACTTCATGCTGCGCATGGTAGAACGCCAGAACAGAGAGCCAGTATTATGGAAAGAGTGGCGCAATGCCGAGTATCTGGGCCGGGCGCAACTGTATCCGATGCGCTTTCACGCTGGTTTTCGACCCAGTTTGCAAAACAAAACATAGCGGTATTAGAGAAAATACGTCTGTGGGTGCTGGCTAATGATCCTTTGGTTTATCCTGAATTGTATCAATTGTTAGCGATAGCCGATATTGGGCTGGAAGAGAGTGTTGCATCGATTAAATGTCCCACACTTGTGATGACAGGTGATGAAGATTATGGCAATTCAGCCGAAATGGCTCAGAGAATTGCTTCCACTATTCCTAATGCTCAACTGGAAATTCTAAAGGGTCTGCGACATATGGCCTTAGCAGAAGACCCTGAGCAAGTTAATCATTTGCTGACATCTTTTCTGGACGAGTCTAGAATGCTCTTCATAACAAAACT
>JBLHWR010000001.1:0-45315 GCA_047629275.1 Gammaproteobacteria bacterium | reverse complement strand
TTTTGGAATGACCAACGATTCCAGGGCGCTCGATCCCAGTCTTGGTGTGGAACTCTTTGTTCTGGTAAGACTGGAAAAACCTGCATGATCTCAATCACTCGTTTCTAACTTAATTTAGGTTAAATTAATAAGGGCTACCTGAGTAGCCCTTATTAAAACAATAACGACTACTTCTGTAACTCAGTCCAGATAGCAGTGTAAATTTTTGTTGCCTCTGGAGAGCAGGCAGGTAAAAATTTTCCAGCGCCAGCCAGTTTCGGATCAATAATAATTTCTGGAGCATCTTTCATATCGGCTGGCATAAACTCAGACGAGCCTTTAATGCCATTCGCATAACGTGCAAAAGATGAAATCAAAGCAGCATTTTCAGGCATCATAATGAAGTTTTGAAAAAGCTTGGCGTTTTCAACATTTTTAGCATCTTTCAATACCGCAACGCTATCCATCCATAACGCAAAGCCTTCCTGAGGATAACCGAAACGAACATCTGGATTCTTTTTACGAGCACGGAATGATGCTCCATTCCAATACAAAGAAGCAGCCAGATCACGTCCAGCAAATTTTTCAATTACGCCATAATCCATTGATAACCAATGCGGCTTTGCTGCAATCAGTTTGTCACGAACTTTTTTTAGCAATGTCTTATCAGTAGTACAGGGATCGCCCCCAAGGTACATGATGGTTGAATTAATAACGTCATTCATTTCAGGCGTTACGTTTATCTTGCCCTTCAATTCGTCAGGTGGATCAAGATAAATCGAAGCTGTATTAATATTCCCGTTATAAACAGAAGTATCCACAATCATGCCAACACTACCCCATTGCCATGGTACTGAGTAACGACGCCCTTCATCCCATTCAGGGTTAGCGAACTCAGGTAAAATATGCTTAAAGTTTGACATCTTATCTGGGCGAGATTCGAGTAGAAGCCCTTCACTGACCCAAATTTGCATGTAATTAGCAGACGGCACCACAAGGTCATAACCATGACCACCAGCTTTTACTTTAGCCAAAGCAGTGCTGTTTGAGTCATAGTCGGTGACAGTGACTTTGACGTCATATTGTTTTTCAAACTTTGTGATTAATTCAGGACTGGTGTAATTGCCCCAATTGAATAAATTCAATTCCCCTGCGGCATAGCCGGTGCTGCTAACAGCAACCATTGCGATGGCCGCAACAGATTTTTTGAACATATATTTCATATTAAACTCCAGTGGGTGTAGGTTAGTACTGCACATTCAAGCTTTCTTACGGTTGAGCAAGAAAATCAATGAAACCATCAAAATCGAAACGAGTAATAATAAACTCGAAATTGCGTTCATTTCAGGGGTAATAACCCGACGCAACTGCCCAAGCATATAGGTCGGTAAAGTATCCTGACCAGCAGATTTAACAAATTCTGTAATAACGACATCGTCCAAAGAAATAACAAAAGCAAGCATCGAACCGGCTAGAATGCCTGGCCACATGAGTGGCAAAGTGACACGATAAAAACAACGCCAAGGCGTTGCATACAAGTCAGCTGCTGCTATTTCTAGTGATCGATCCATACCTTCAAGTCTTGCGCGAATCGGCAGATAAGCAAAGGGGATACAAAAAGCGGTATGCGCTATGATCAGATAACCTAGGCCCTGATAACCTGTCAGTTGCTTAATCGCGGCAAAACAAATTAACAATGCCACTGCAGTGACAATTTCTGGCACCATTATCGGCTGATTAATCATTGTATAAATTGCAGTCTGTCCCTTATATGGTCTAGTCCGAGTTGTACCAAGAGCAGCCATAGTCGCTAGTACGGTAGCGTAAAATGCAGCCTGCACCGCAATAATAAGGGACAGTATTGTCGCGTCCTGCACTTTGTCGTTTTGCCAAGCTGACGCATACCATCGCAAAGAAAAACCCTCCCAAAGTGCGAGCGAAGAGCCAGAATTGAATGAATAACCCACCAGCACCATGATCGGTGCATATAACATTAGAAAACAGGTCAAAGCGGTAAAGGTAAACCCAGGTAGTTTACGCACCGAAAATGCTTTGCTAGCCAACGGATAATTAGCCATGTTTTACTCCAGAGCGTTGCGCATTTTTGACATAAAGCAATAGAGCCACCATAACAATGATCAATAAAGTGATCGATAATGCCGCACCGAGTGGCCAGTTTTGGCCCTGTCCAAACTGTAGCTCAATCAAGTTACCCAGCATCAAATTTTTGCCGCCACCCAAAACTCTTGGTGTTACAAACGCACCGAGAGACGGTATAAACACCAGTATCGAGCCGGCTACAATGCCGGGCTTAATGAGGGGGATAATAATTTTACGCAATACACGTATGCGGGTCGCATAAAGATCATAAGCGGCTTCGACTAGACTGAAATCAAGTTTTTCCATTGAAGCGTATAGTGGCAATATCATCAAGGGCAAGTAAACATAAGTCATGCCCAAAATGATCGCAAAATCGGTATAGAGCATTTGTATTGGCTCTTGTAACAAACCAAGGTCAATCAGTGCATTGTTAACGACACCTTTGTTTCGAATGACTTCCATAATCGCAAAAGTCCGAATCAACAAATTAGTCCAAAATGGAATAGTGACCAGAAACAACCAGAAATTTCGGCTTTTTTGCGGTCGAGTTGCAATAAAATAAGCCGTCGGAAACCCAAAAATTAAACAAGCCACTGTGGTAATGACTGATAGTCGAATTGAACGCCACAAAATTGAAAAATGCGCATCGGCAATTGTCAGTACGTCGTCAAAAATGTCACGAAAGAAAAATACATTAAACCAACCATCAAAAGACAGGTGATATTCGACCCCACCATAATCTCCAGGTGTGAGGAACGAGTAAAATAACATCACCAGCAACGGTCCAGAAGCCGCAACAAACAGTACAACTAAGGCTGGCAAGCACAATAAAATATTGAGTTTCACTTCCTGCTTTTGCGCAGATTGCTCAGCAATTGAAAGTTTTGGCGTATCTCCAGACATATCTATTATTAATCCCTCAAAATCTGAGCCGCACCGGGATGAATATTAATACCGAGAGTTTGTCCTGCTTTCCAGTTGCATTGACTAGTCCCACTATTTTGAACCTTAACGACGAAATTTTCTTCCGAAGCAAGTTTGATATGGAATTGAGAGTCGTTACCCGAGTAAAGCACGTTAGTGACCTTACCAGTTAGGTCAGCTGAGTCTGTGTCTTCTACTAATACAGCTTGCTCTGGCCGTATTGTGACATTAACTATAGAGTTTACGGCCGATTGTGATGGACCCGATGTCAGGATTTTACCCGAACTGAGTTTTAATAATGACGAGTCGGAATTCGATTCAATGAGTTTAGCGGTGAGGAAATTAGTATCACCAATAAAATCGGCAACAAAACGTTCTGCTGGTCGATCATAAATATCGTGTGGGCTGCCAACCTGTAAAATCTGGCCTTTGTTCATTACTGCGACGCGATCTGACATGGTTAAAGCCTCTTCTTGGTCATGAGTGACAAAGATAAAGGTAATGCCAGTTTCCAGTTGCAAACGTTTTAGTTCAATTTGCATTCCTTTGCGCAACTTATAATCAAGTGCTGAAAGTGGTTCATCGAGAAGCAAAACGCGCGGATGGGGTGCTAACGCCCGAGCCAATGCAACCCTCTGCTGTTGACCGCCAGATATTTGGTCGGTACGTCGATCTCGCAATGACTCCATTTGTACCAGTTGCAGCATTTCATTAACCGTGGCATCAATTTCACTGCTGGGCTTATCTTGCATAGATAGGCCAAAGCCAATGTTTTCGGCAACGGTCATGTGGGGGAAAAGAGCATAGTTCTGGAATACGGTATTGACTGGTCGAAGATAGGGTGGAAGTCCAGAAATTGATTCGCCATTTAGCAAGATTTCCCCAGAACTAGGATGTTCAAACCCAGCAATTAGGCGCAATAGCGTTGTTTTACCGCAACCTGAAGGTCCCAGAAGGGTAAAAAATTCGTTCTCCATGATTTCCACAGAGACGTTATCAAGTGCAAATACGGCTTCTGTACCTTGACCGAATTTTTTACTGACTTGGTTAACTTTTATTGCAACAGTATCAGACATTGTTACCCTGTGTTTCAGTAATTGTAGCGGAGATTATAGCCACTAATAGTGATCACATTGACTGATTAAGTCAATACTGAAATATCCGTTAACCCTATTCCATACTGTTTTGATTAGAAATTTTCAATCGATAGCCGATATATATCAATGATTTAAATAGAAATTTTAGTTTATTTATACAATCAATCTAAATAACATTGTGATCACATTATTTTAAATTAACCTTGAAGAATCACTTAAATCTACAGGATCTATCGGCAATGAAGACCAGTTGATCATGGCTTCGATGGCAGCCGCATGGCGGAATAACAGAGCTTCACCACCCGGTTTACCGATCAATTGCACCCCTATCGGCATACCATTTTTACCCAATCCGCACGGTAATGTAATAATCGGTAAACACGTCACCGTGGTCGCATAAGCAATCGCTAACCAACGATAATATTCAGGAATTGGCACATCATCTGATCCCGGGTAACGCAACTCAGCCTCTACTGATAAGACGCTAGTGGCTGGACAGATGAGTAAATCATAATTTTTCATGAAGTTAAACGCGCGGTTAATAATTTGTCCTTGGTTGCGAATCGCATGTCGAATTTTATCTGAACTCAAGGACAGGCCAGACTTGATATTCCATTCAACCTCAGGCTTCAAAACACTCGGATTGTCGAATAGAATTTGTTCCATTGACACTGCATAAGCCTGAGCACGAAGGACATCAAAAACATCGTGAACGCCACTAAGATCGGGTGCCTGTATTTCAATAATGACATTATTACTTACCAAGTTATCAATCAATTGGGAAAAACCGTTTAACACGTCATCACTTACATTGGCAATCCCCAAGTCATTACTAATGGCTACTTTGACTGGTTTTAAGGGAGACCTTGCAGCATCTAGCATCGACTCTACACGGTCGTTCATCATGGCATCGGCGAATAGTCCAAGATCTTTGATATTTCGCGCCATAGGACCCTCCTCTCCGAGAATATCGAATGGCATATAGTCAGAATCAGCCACAATTTTCCCTGGGGATGGTCGCAAACTGCAAACACCACAAAAAGCGGCAGGTGTCCTTAAAGAACCCGCCATATCTGAACCATGTGAGAGCCAAGCACTACCTGCCGCTAGTGATGCCGCCGCTCCACCAGACGATCCACCAGACGCATATTTAATATTGCGTGGCGTGCGAGTAACGCCAAAAACATCATTGAACGTAATGCCACCTGTTCCAAATTCAGGTGTATTTGACTTAGCATAAATAACAGCACCCTGTTGCTCTAGTCTCTGCACCAGTCGATCGGATTGCTGGGGGATGAAATTTTCGTAGGTTCGAGAACCAAAAGTTGTTCTGACATTAGCGACTGGGGTTAAATCTTTTATCGTCACTGGAAGACCCGCAAGCAACCCCCGTTGTTCTACTGGCAGTGCCTGAATTTTATCTGCCTGATCAATTGCACGATCAAAGCATAAGGTTGGTAATGCATTAATTGCATCGTCAGTTTGATTGATTCGTTTCTGCACACTTTCCAAGCAGTCGCGGATAGTGACCTGCCCTGATTTTAATTTTTGCACTAGTTCGATAGCAGATAATTGATAGAGGCTGTCTGTCATAACGTTACCTTTAGAATTTTTATTAACTTAATATTATGCCTACATTGGAAAAAATCTACATAAACTTGTTACTCCTGCATGTAACCGCCTACTTTAAATAAAATACTTGGACCCATAAAATTAGACTCAAACAAGTGGCAAAGAAAATAACGAATAATATTAGTTTCAATCACAATGCTTCAGAGGTACATTTGTTCAATGTTTAATTCTAATTTATGTTCATTCTTAGTCTGTGACAATTCTTAAGCACGGCCGCCATAATAAGCCAGCAATCGCAATTGCACTTGGCCTTACCTCGATGACGTTGTTCTCCGTGCAGGATGCTTTTATCAAATGGCTGGCTAGTGACTACTGGCTGCTGCAATTGCTGTTTGTACGAAGCCTAGTCATCGTGATTGCTGCGGGTTTTTACATTTCGTTCAAACAGGGAAAAAGTGGATTTATTACCCATCACCCACTCGATCATTTGTATCGCACTGTATTTAATTTTCTGGCGTTTTTTACTTATTACATGGCAGTTACGCAAATGCCTCTGGCTAACGCTACTTCTATTGGTCTCACAGCGCCTTTATTTATGACCCTACTGGCGGGACCGTTACTCGGTGAACCCGTCGGTTGGCGCCGAATAATGATTTTACTGGTTGGCTTTATTGGCGTACTGATTGTCATTCAGCCGACAGCTCAAGGCCTTAATGTTGAGGGTAGTCTATATGCACTATCTGGGGCGTTCTTCTTTGCTATGTTAGCAATTCAAACTAGGAAAATGGGCAAGAATGAGAACAGCGAACTTATGATATTTTATGCCGCTCTAGCTTTTTTAATTATCACGGGTAGCTTTATGCTATTTCATTGGCAAACACCCGACTTGACAGCCCTATTGTCGATGATATTGCTCGGCTGCATCACTGTTTTTGCACAATATACCATTACTCACGCTTATCAGTTTGCTCGAGTGCATGTAATTGCGCCTTTTGAATATATCGCCGTAATCTGGGCGATACTGATCGGCTGGTTTATGTTTGACGAGCAACCCAGCACAACCATGTACACGGGCGGTATTCTCATCATTTTGGCAGGTATTAGTATTAGCTGGTATGAAAAAATCGAGCACAAACGTGCCACCACAGCACTCATCAACTCAGCCTAACGCTAATTCCTTAACAAGCCAGCGATGTTAATGTTGTTGAAATATACGAGAAGTAGAGACACTAACCGCTGATATCAAATCAGCAAAGTACCCTTTAGAATCAAGCTTTTCACCGTGGTTGACTGACCTGTGAGAGATCTAGTTGACTATGGTGGGCGCTTTAATTTTGTGATTTTTAACCAAGTACTTTAGAGGTAAAAGTCTATGAGATTTTTTCTTGAATAATAAATTTCCCAACAGCAACTACAGTCACTTCAACTGGAGTACCTGCTGACAATTCTTTTTCACTACTGAGATTCCAATCGATACCTGAATAACGGTATGGAGGATTTTTGGTCATTGACACAGCTTCTTTTAAAATAAAACTGTGTCCAACTAAATCACTCGTAACTTTCTTACTATCAACATTGCCTTGTATAGACTTCAACGGGCGCCACAAAAACATGGCCAATAAAGCGGTTAATATCCCGATGCTGGAGAACGCGCTCAGCGTCGATTCCGGAACAACACCAATGGCCATAAGACCACCTGTTATCAATGCAGCAAGACCAACAAAAAACAATACGAAGGTTGAAAAACCCAAAACCACAACTTCTAGAACAAGCAATGCCAAACCGGCCATAATTAAACTTTCAGATAAATTATTGCTTATCCAATTCATTTTTAACTTCCAACAGTTTTATTGAGCGTGTTTATGATCGTCATCGCCTGAGCTACAACGCTGGCAACATCAGAGCCGCTGTCAGGTAACAACACGACTGAAGATTCTTTGGCTATGGCTTGCTTGGCTTCAATTGCCTTGGTTGCCAAATCAAGTTGAACTGCCTTTTGACCCTCTTCGGTTGCCGCTGCCTTACCCACTTGTCTTAGAGCTTCAGCTTGGGCAGATGCAACAGCCACAATCGCTTTTGCCTCACCTTCTGCACGTAAAACTTGCTCTTCTTTATCCGCTTCAGCGGCTAATACCACTGATGCTTTTGCACCCTCAGCTCGATTAATGGCAGCTTGCCTGTCACCTTCCGACTCCAGAATCTGAGCACGCTTCACCCGCTCGGCTTTCATCTGTGCTTCCATTGCTTCCATAACTGACTGTGGTGGCACTATATCCTTTATTTCATAACGAAGTACCTGAATCCCCCATGGACCAGAAGCCTCATTAATTGCAGCTACAATGTTAGTGTTTAACACGTCACGCTCTTCGAAGGTTTTATCGAGCTCCATTTTACCAAGCTCAGAACGCATCGTTGTTTGCGCCAACTGCGTTACGGCGAACTCATAATCATCTATGCCATAAGTTGCTTTGTATGGATCCAGGACACGAAAATAAAGCACTCCGTCTACAGACAAGGAAATATTATCTTTCGTAATAGCGCTTTGTTCTGGCACGTCGACAGCTTTTTCTTTAAGGGAACGATCAGCAGATATGCGATCAATAAAGGGTAGAATGAAATTTAAACCCGCTTCTTTAGTCGTTTGATATTTACCAAAACGTTCAATTACATAAGCACGATTTTGAGGAACGAATTTAATTGAGCTTTTAAGCCCTATTACAATTAAAACCAATACAAGTGTTTGTATGGTTAATAAATATTCTAATACAAAGTCCATTATTTTCTTCCCGAGTGTTTTACTAGTTTAATAAATAAAGTCTAATTAATACATAAGGCCTAACTGCCAATATCAATTTGAAGGGCCACATCCATTACTCCATAATCTATTGTTATACTTAAGTGGGGCAATTAAGCCAACTATCAAGCAGGTTAAGACTTATTTATCCGCTCTCGAATTTATATCTCATTTATAATAGAACAAGCATTACCCCAACTATTCTCATAGAGGATGTCATCTAGCTCTCTTCGCGAATCCCATCCGGCTTGCTCGAGTAAGGGTTTAGAATAAAACTCTTTAACATGACCAATGCATAGGACCGCTGCAGGATAGCTATCTTTAGGCATCGATAAAAGACTGGCCAGATCATCCGGTTTGAAAAAAGAAACCCAGCCCATACCAATACCCTCAGCACGGGCTGCCAACCAAATATTTTGAATTGCACAGGACAATGAAGCTAGATCCATTTCCGGCATAGTGCGGCGTCCAAGAATATACTTGTCTCTTCCTTCCATTAATGCAGCGACCCAGATTTCGGCACAATCTTTTATGCCTTCAAGCTTTAATGTTGCGTAGGTCGTTTTCTTTTCTTTGAGCTGCTCACCGGTTAACTTAATTTCGGCTTGGGCAAGGTCATAAATTTGATCCCGTATGGAAGGGTCAGTAATTCGAATGAAGCGCCAAGGCTGCATGAAACCAACGCTCGGTGCAAGCTGGGCGGCATGAATTAACTTTCTAAGAATTTCAGGATCAACGGCTTCTTGTGTAAAGTGCCGCATGTCACGTCGCTCGCTAATAACACGATAGACTGTCTCTTTTTCTGCTTCACTGTAAGAAGACATACCGACTATTTCCAATGCTGGTGGGACTTAATATGTAACTATTCTACTGGTTATGGCCAAAATTCAAAGCACAAATACCCCAGCTAACACCATTCATTCAACCTACCAGATTATCGTGTTATAAAGATTGGAAGTTTTAAAAATCCATTGTTCGATTATGACGTCTAATGTGAAAGGTTGATTGTTTTAAACCCTTCATTAGAAGGTGAGCAGTGGAATTAAAATGACTGGCAATAATAACCCGCACTAGCAATTTAAATGAAATATACCAGTGCATAGATCGTTAGAAGCACTACAACCCAAAGTGCCGTTGTACCAATTGCCCAGGTTCTTGAAAATACGCCAAACGATTCTGGATTATGACTAGAACTTAAATGACGTTTTGCAAAAGCAGTAAGATTACTCGCCGTAACTTGAACTTTATTTTCAAGTTTAGTGCCAACAAATGCAATCGTATTAAAAGAAGTTTCTGCAATTTTTCGAAACATTACTCGCCACAGCCAATCCGTATCAAGACTAATGGTTAAGGTTCTTTTCATTAGTGGCAACAACAAGAAGAATGCTAACCCAGAAAACAGTAATAATTGTAAATAGAACAATACTTTACCTGCTTTGTAAGGGACATAACTATTCTCGTAAGGAAGCAATTGATAAAACGTCTCAGGGAAGATACCAATAAAAAGACATAACGCAGAAAATATAATCATAGCTACGGCCATATTCCAGGGTGCATCTTTAGGCCTCAGACCTGAATCTTTTTGAAAAAACACAAACCAAGGGAATTTGATACCCGCATGAAGAAAGACACCCGCAGAAGCAGCAGCCAACAACAAATAGACCGCTATCATGCCTTCGTCTGCAACCGCATGAGAAATCATCGTCTTGGTTGTAAATCCAGACGTTAATGGAAAGCCTGAAATAGATAGCGCACCAATGATTCCGCAGATTGCGGTTAATGGCATTGTTCGGAACAGCCCCCCCAAATCGGTACATTTAGTGAATCCAGTTCTATATATGACGGTACCTGCACACATAAACAATAAACCTTTGTAAATAATATGAGCAAATGCATGCGCAGCCGCTCCGTTTAAAGCCATTTCGGAGCCTATACCTACCGCACAGATCATAAAGCCAACTTGATTAACAACCGAGAAGGCCAAAATTCGACGGATGTCATTTTCAAGCAGAGCGAAGATTATTCCGTATACAATCATAAATACGCCGACCCACACCAAGACACCCTCACCTGGAAACAGTAATATCAACGCTAGCACGGCGGTTTTAGTTGTGAATGCAGAAAGAAAAACAGAACCCGTTGGGCTTGCTTCTGGATAGGCATCTGATAACCAAGCAGAAACGGGTGGCGCAGCAGCATTAATTAATATGCCGATCAATATCATCCACGTATCAAAGCTAGTTGCCAACATCGGCTGAATGTCGAATGAGCCAGTATGAACACCGACACCTTCAATACCCACTTTTAAAATGATGCCTCCAAGCAAATGCATAATCGCATAGCGCATACCGGCGGCACGAGCTGCCGCCGTTCCACCACACCAGACTACGATGGTAGAAAATAGGGCCATTAGTTCCCAGAATAAGAAAAGCGTAATGAGATCACCCGCAAAACAAACCCCGATTGCGCCAGCAGCATAAGCATAGCCAGCTGCAAGTTCATACCATTTAGCAACGCGGAAGGCGTAAAGTCCGCCGACAAAAGCCATAATGGCAAATACAGTCGCGAATAATCGTCTTAAAGCACTACCCTCAACAGGTTCAATGGTATAACTGAGGAATGGCATTGTTGTTACAACACCATCTGGCACTTGCCAGATTGCCCATAACGTTAATAGCGGCGCAGCCAATAATACGAGGGTGCGAAAATGACCCTTGAAAGGGCCAATCAGGATTGCCGCAGCAATCAAGATTAATGCGGGGGGTAACATCTCAGTCATCTTTAAGATCCTTGAGATAATAATTCTGATCACGCTTGAGGAGCATGCCTAATGCCTTTGCAAATAGCACCATCAGCAGACAGGATATAAAACCAAATACAGCACCAAAACCAATCCAGCTATCAAACCCGAAGGTTCCCTTTACCTTGATCACTAATTGGGCTAGTACTGTAAGAATTAGAATAGCCCAGAAAAATCGCCACATAATTCGAATAGACGAAGGCCGGACCAACCAAGCATCTTGCTCTTTTGGGTCAATCATTTAACTATCCCCACAATTTGAGACTCCAGTGCAATCAACGGTGCGTTAAATATGAAGAGTCCAATTGTCAATGCGGCAGTAATTGAGAGCGCGGTGACCATTGGCCAAGGCGCTTCACCATGGTCCAATTTCTGATCAGGGTCTTCGCGACTAAACCAGACCGCAAAAATAATGGGTAGAAAATAAGCCGCATTTAAAACAGTGCTGCCAATAATGGTAGCAATCGCAACGTAATTATCCGACTGAAAAGCACCCGCAAGAATAAACCACTTAGACACAAATCCGCCTGTCGGTGGCACACCTATCATACTGAGGGCTCCGATCGTAAAAGCGGTCATGGTCCAAGGCATTCGTCTGCCTATACCTTTGAGTTGCCATACTTCAGTTTTTTTAGCAGCGGTATAAATCGCGCCTGCTGCAAAAAACAGGGTTATCTTACCAAAGGCATGGGCAACGATATGTACCGAGGCACCGACCTCTGCCAATGGTTTTAAAATCGCTGCAGCCATCACCACGTAAGATAATTGTGCAACCGTTGAATAAGCCAATAAGCGTTTAATATTGGTTTGTTTGAGCGCCACAATACTCGCAACAATAACCGTAAAAGCAGCCGCATATAGCAACCAACCACTGCTTGGCTCTGCAAACAGGTGTTCAACACCAAAAATATAAACGATCACCTTAACCACGGTAAAGACACCCGCCTTAACCACCGCAACAGCGTGCAACAGGGCGCTCACCGGAGTTGGCGCTACCATCGCTGCTGGTAACCATCGATGCACAGGCATCACTGCTGCTTTACCAATACCAAACACAAATAAACCCAATAGCAATCCTAGCGCTGGACCTTCGAGGTTACCCTCAAGAATACCACCTGGCGTAAAGTCACCTGTTCCAGCGACAAAGTAGGTCCAAAGGATTGCGGGTAATAACAGACCAATCGATGTCGTTAACAAAACACCCAAATAAATTCTTGCTGAACGAATTGTTTTTTCGTCACCTTTATGTGAAACCAGAGGATAGGTACATAAAGTTAACGCTTCATAAAACAGAAACAGCGTGAACAGATTTGCGGAAAACGCTATGCCAATAGTTGCCGTAATTGAGAGGGCAAAAAAAACATAAAATCGAGTCTGCTTTATTTCCTTGTTAGCGCGCATGTAGCCAATGGAATAAATCGAATTAACAATCCATAAACCAGAGGCCAAAGCCGCAAACATCATACCCAGTGGTTCTATCTGAAAACCAAAGTCGATCCCAGGTAAAATTTCAAACAGTTGTAATTCAGGTCGACCGCCTGACATCAAGTCAGGGACCAGACTCCAAACGTTAATAGCAAGCGCTATTGACGTTGTCAGTGTGACGCCTTCTCGAAGGTTATCACTGACCCGAGACGCGGCCAGAATTAGCAATGCACCCGCTATCGGGATCAAAAACGATAACGCTATTGTCATTTCAGAACTCATGGAGTTTGCCCATGTAGAAGTTCCGCTGCGCCAGTCGCCAATTCAATTGGAACACCCGGTGCAAAGCCAAAATAAACATTCATTAGTACCACAATCCAGGTCATTAGCAATAAAGGCAAAGGTGCCTCTGTGATAACCAAGTCCTCCTCTGGCTGACGAAAATATGCCGATTCAACAATACGCCAGATGTAAACAACAGCCATTAGCGAGCTGATCAGAATAATAACCACCAGGGCAATACCCATTGTTCCCGATTGGAAAGTTGCCGTAATGAGATACCACTTACTGATAAAGCCAGCGGTTCCGGGAACTCCAATTAAGCTCAATCCGGCTAGCACAAAGGCTGCCATCGTCCAGGGCATTTTTTGAGCTATGCCGGCGATATTTTCAATACGTAGCTGAGCAATTCGCATACCAAGGCAAGCCATCACTAGGAACAACGCACCTTTGGCTAACGAGTGATTAAAAATATGTAAAACGCTTGCTGTCGTACCCGACACGCTCAATAGGCTTACACCCAAAGTAATATAACCAATTTGTGCAACAGACGACCACGCCATTAATCGTTTTAACTTTGATTCAAAAATCGCAACACTAGATCCAACCAAAATGGCTAAGAGCGACAACGGTAAAAGGAAAAAAGTAAATTGAAAGTCATGTCCAACGAGATTGGGCTGAAAAACAAAAAAGTTAAAACGAAGAAGAACATAAATCGCTACTTTTGTAGCACAGGCTGCGAGGAATACAGTGACCATATTCGGCGCATAGGTATAGGCATTTGGCAGCCAGATATGAAGCGGGAAAATAGCGGCTTTAAGCGCAAGTCCGACCGTAATAAAAGCGGCTGCAAGCAGTATCGGCGTCTGGTCAGCAACATCCCCGACTCTGAGTGCCATGTCAGCCAGGTTTAACGTTCCGGTCATCAGATAAATAAGCCCGACACCTATCAAATAGAAAGTAGCGCCAATGGTGCCCATCACCAGATATTTAAAGACAGCTGGTAGCGCCCGTTTATCAGAACCACCAGAGATCAATACGTAACTAGCTAGTGAGGATATTTCCATGAAAACGAATATATTAAACGCATCTGCTGTTACCAAAATACCAACCAAGCCTGACAGTGCGAGTAACCAAGCCGCATAAAAAAGCGGTTTCCGATGATGTTCGATATCTTTATCGAGACTCTGAGCACCTGCTAATAAAGCAACACTTGAAGCGCCAGTAACAACCAGTAACATAAGAGCACTGAAGGCGTCGACTGCCAGCTCAATGCCCCAAGGCGCAGGCCATGCACCGAGAGAATATTGAATTGTCTGTCCCGCCATGACACTCATTGTCAGAGTCACGGCAATAGCGAATGCGCAAAGGCTTGCTGCTGTTGCAACAATCCAGGGCAACCGCTTTTGGTTCAGCAGGATAACCAACGGCGCAGTTAACATCGGCACGATGACCTGTAACACCGGAAGGTGAGAATGAAAGGCACTCACTACTTGTCTATCTCCTGGATTTCATCTTCTTCAATTGTTCCGTATTCTTCCTTGATTCTGATGACAATACCTAACCCCAACGCCATAGTAGAAATACCAACGACGATGGCTGTCAGAATCAATACCTGAGGCAAAGGATTAGAAAACAAAGCATTGGCATTGGCTTCTGTAACGATTGGTGCTGTGCCACCTTCTAACTTTCCCATGGTGATATAAAGTAGAAAAACGGCAGCTTGGAAAAGAGAAAGTCCAATCAGCTTTTTGATTAAATTCAGTTTCG
This sequence comes from Gammaproteobacteria bacterium, assembly GCA_047629275.1. Classification (GTDB taxonomy): domain Bacteria; phylum Pseudomonadota; class Gammaproteobacteria. The sequence continues at coordinate 30,575 of JBLHWR010000001.1, read as the reverse complement.
CAATGACGGCATACAATCCGATCATGAGTAAAATTGCAAAAACCCAGTAATAATAAAGTCCGAGTAATTCCATCCATTCCATTAGAACTTACCTCTTGCAGCAAACGCGTGGAATATACTCAATAAAACGCCTGTCACCGTTATACCAACCCCCGCCTCTATGAGCATAAGACCCATTTGCTGACCTTTCACTGGGTTTGATGACAACACTGAATAATCAAGAAAGTTACTACCCAGAAAAATACCGAAAAGACCAACGACACCATACAATAATGCACCACCTGCAATAAGCCCAATAAGGACACTACGCGGAATGACTTTTAATGCATGGTCCTCACCTTCCAGCAAAGCGAAGAGAATAATTGCCGCGGCAATGAGTGCACCGGCTTGGAATCCCCCACCCGGGCCATACTCACCGTGGAACTGAACATACAAACCAAATAACAAAATAAAAGGGATTAACATCCTGCCGACGATTCGAGGAATAAGGTAATGACGTAGCCCTTTCGGATCAGTTGGCTTATAGGGATTACTTTGCGCAAACGGACCCGGTGGCGTACCCAGTAGAAATAAAACACCGATCCCTGCAGTAAAAACCACAAAAACCTCACCTAACGTATCGTAACCTCTGAAACTACCCAACACGGCGGTAACAACATTTGGAATATCTATTGCTTCGGCAGTCTTATCAAAATACCAGGGAGCAACATGTTGATGAACCGGCGCATTTGGGTCAGCAAACCGCGGGTTATCGAATGTTGCGTAAATCAATACCAGAGTAGCAATGATGACAATGATGAGAGCCCCTACTCGATTGGAGGATGGCGCTTTTTCATGTTTAGCTGTAATCGCGAGTGCACTTAAAAGTAACACTGTCGATATGCCTGCACCAACGGCTGCTTCTGTCAGAGCAACGTCAGCCGCATCGAGGAGAAAGAAATTTACCGCCAGCAGTAAGCTGAACATACCGCTCAACATGACAGAAACAAACAAATTTTGTGACTGCACTATCGCGACCGCTGTAATCAGCAATAAAGTCAGCAGGAAAAATCCAAATATAACGGTCATTCTTCACTCTCAGGCACTGCAGTGGGTTTGAGTTTGCCCTGTTCGGAGCGATTACCTGCTAATAATGCGGCACTTGCCAGGGCATTAGATGCTGTAGGACCCGTTAGCAAAAGAAAAACAAGAATGGCCAGCAATTTAACACTGGCAAGTGTTAACCCTGCCTGCAAAATGATGCCTGGGATGATTAAAATTGGCGCAATGCTATCGGTAATACCCGCTGCATGCATACGGGTGTACAGATCAGGCATTCGTAAAGCGCCTAGTCCACCAATAAAGACAAACACACCACCCACAGACATCAGTATCCAACTGGCTATGTCGAGAAACTGTTCCATTGTTAGGATTTTTCCTCAGGTTGCTTTGCCGTCCTATTTCGAAAAAATTCTAGTACAGCGAGCACTCCAATGAAGTTAATCAATGCATAGGCGAGAGCAAGATCAAGAAAATCAGGTCTACCCATCATAAAAGCGACAACCGCCAGAAGTAAAACTGTTTTGGTCCCTAGCATGTTCACAGCTAAAACACGGTCATAAACACTGGGACCTATGATCGCGCGCGCTAAGGCTAAGGCCATTGTAATAATCAGTGCGAATATGACGACATAATACATTTTCTAATTTCTATCCAACTCTAATCAAACCATTTAAAACTAAGAACAACTTAATTCTTACTCAATTGAGCAACCCGTTTGTCCATTTCACCCGATAGCAGGTCACGTGCTCCAGCTTCGGTTAGCGCATGCACCTTAATGACCCCATTGTGTAAATCTAAGGCCAGTGTTCCAGGCGTCAAGGTAATAGAGTTAGCCAATATCACTTGATCCACAGGATGCTGCGCCGTTACTTTTATTTCAATAACACGTGGGCTTATTGGGAGACTCGGGCTAAGTACAATGCGGGCAACATCAATGCTGGAGCGAATGACCTCCCGTCCTAACCATAGCCAAAAACTAAACAGGCGGAAACTGAAATGGAGAGCAAAGAATTGATCATTAAAGTATCCCATGCGTTTCACAACAACATAGGTCAAAAGGCAGGAAAAAACACCAAGACCTAGCAATAGCGGCTTAAAGAATCCAGACCAAAGCATCCACGCTGCAGCCAAAAAAATGAGCAACACCAGCTTCCTGCGAAGGGTATATTTAGAATGAACTTCAGTCATTTCGAGAGTTTAATAGAAACCTGCGGTTGATGTTTAATTCGTTTAATCTTAATTTACTTCTAACTACCCTGCTTCACAGAGGTAACTTTACTTGAATATACCAAACAACTTGTTTTCAGCATTCGGTACTGCCTCTCTATTCTTTATGGCTGTAATAACCAAATCCATCTCATCACTGGCTCAAAATTAGTCTCAATCAGATTTAAGTACACCGGTACAAAGCGGTCAATTGTTTCAACTCTAGTTCATATTGGTGAGCATTAATCAACAAAAAGTACAGAGACACTTAACTTAAAAATCTGAACGTAATTTAAAACTCTACTTTATTTGATATATCCCACAGATGAATAATACAATCCGCTTGCCTGATAGGAATACATTTTAGACGACTGAAATAAATAATATCAATTATTTTAGATTTATTACCATAATTTTCACTTTTTGTTGGTATATGCGGCATACCCAATTTTTTCGAACAATGATGCTTATGCTATTTTTAAAATATTAGTTTATAAAAAGTAACATTTCACCGAAGCTGAACTCTTGGCTAAATCACTTAGTTAAGCTGAGTTAGCTTTACATCTTTTACTATCATTTAAATTATTCAAAAATACCTTGGTATACAATATACCAGATGATATCGTAACGCGACCAAAAATAAATGTAAAGCCTTTATACTTTATCATTCATCGGCCCTGATCACAAAAATGTTTGTAATCTAGGCAAACAAATAGCGCTGAAGTATTCATAGATTGACTATTGGCTCTTGAGGAAAAAAGACCACACCTTCTTCAAAATAAACGTTGGGAATACCTACCTCGACACCGTATTAATTAAATAAGCATAAAACCATTTAGAATTCAGATCCACTTTGTAATCAGTAATAATGTCGACCAAATAAAGGTACGGCTAATTTAGTGAACCCAGCTGTATCACCGGATCACCGAGTCAACACCATCAAGCTACCCTGTTAGGGCTTCTGCTAAAATATTACGTATCATATCGCCAAATAAATAATAGCGCTTGACCCAATTAACAGCCAACCTAACAAACTTTTTTCTACTAATCCTATCGACCGATTAATATCAACTGAACTCGCTGGTTTACCAACACCCAGATAAATTTTATCGACTATTACGCCATCGTAACTTGTCGGACCGCCAACAATAATCCCTAACGCACCTGCACCGCTGGCCATCACAAGCCCTGCATTTGGACTTTTATGTCGGCCCTTTTGATTCCGCCAAGAAAGCAAAGCTCCTTTAGAGCTTTCTCCACAGAGGGCATAACTCAAGCCGGTTAGTCTTGCCGGTAAATAGCCCAGCAAGTCGTCCAACTTTGCGGCAAACCAGCCAAACTGATGATAACGTTCATTTTTGTAACCCCACATGGCATCTAGTGTATTGGTTAAGCGATGTAATAGAGCCCCTGCAGGCCCCAACACTAAAAACCAAAAAAATGAAGCAAAAACACAGTCATGTCCATTTTCAAGAATAGACTCTATAGTTGACCCAACAATTTGAGATTCATTCATTTGACTGGTGTCACGGCTCACAATCATTGATAAATGATAACGAGCCTCATCGAGGTCGTTATTGAGCAATGGATTAGAAATAGCAAGCGTATGCTGCTTCATGCTTTGCCAACCGATAACAAAATAAAGTAGGGCTATATTCAATGCTGATTGCAACCAGATATTTGATAGAGATAACTGAAGATAGAGCACACCAGCAACAGGTAAGGCCATCACAAAAAAAGCAGCAACAAAACCATTAAGACGCGAGTGTCGATTATTCAGCTTACGTTCAAGTAAACTCGCTATATTGCCAAAAAGGACTAACGGATGGTATTTTGGCTCTCCAAATAATCTATCCAGAACCAGTGCGATAACGCAACAAAACATTGGTATCAAGGCGGTCAGCATTAAATAGAACCCGCCCTATTCAAAATCACTTCAAACCAATATTTGCAGCCAAAAGATCGAAGTCAATTTCAGTCTCAAGCATAGTGGCTACGCGATCAATCTCACGTTGTCGTAAAGCCTGATAATCAACACTCGCATCCGCATCTAACCCAGCCCACTGTAACAGCGCGTCACAGGCTTCATAATGGTCAAATAACCCATGGAGGTAGCTGCAGAGTATTTGGCCGTCAGAAGAAACAGCCCCATCGGTGCGATCGCCAAGGTCAATGGCGGGTCGTATCAAATCTGGCCCGCTGGTAATACCCATGTGAATCTCATAGCCATCTACTCGAACTTTTGATTCAAATAAATAACCTGTCACTTGAGTTAGCTGTTTTATGGGTGCGAGCGTTGTTTCAAAATCCATTAACTGCAACCCTGGCTGAGACCCTACTTTACCTTCGAGGCCTTCGGGGTCATGAATTTGCTGGCCTATCATTTGGTAGCCCCCGCAGATGCCTATTAGCTTGCCACCATAGCGAAGGTGCCTTTTAATCTGTGTAGGCCACTCATTATCGACAAGCCAATTGAGGTCATTAATGGTGTTTTTACTACCGGGTAAAATGATCAGATCCGCTGCAGGCACAACCTGGCCCTCCTCCACAAATGTTAAGTCAACCTGAGGGTGTAAGCGTAAAACATCAAAGTCAGTATGATTGCTAATTCGGGGGATTCTTGGCACTACCACTTTAAGGCGTTGTTGGGTTTCTTCAGTCGCATTATTATGAGAGCGATGGTCAACCGCATCTTCGGCTTCGATATGTAAACCTTTCAAATAGGGCAATACACCGAGGGTCGGCACATTCGTTTTATCAGTCAACCAGTCAATGCCAGAGTCAAGAAGCGCTTTGTCTCCACGGAACCGATTGATTATAAAGCCTTGCACAAGGTCGCGCTCATTTTGACTCAAACAATCGAGGGTGCCCGTCAAATGTGCGAATACACCGCCACGATCAATATCGGCAACTATTATGACCGCACAGCCAACAGCAGTCGCAAATCCCATATTGGCAATGTCATTTTCCCTTAAATTTATTTCAGCGGGGCTACCTGCACCTTCGACGATGATCAGATCATATTGCTCTGCTAGGCGATAGTAAGACTCTAGCGCAAAAGCCATTGCCTGCTTTTTATACGCATGGTATTCAACCGCCTCCATATTGCCTATCGAATGCCCTTGAATAATTACCTGAGCCCCTTTATCACTATTGGGCTTGAGCAATATCGGATTCATATCGGTATGCGGTTCGATACCACAGGCGAGTGCCTGCACCGCTTGCGAACGCCCTATCTCACCATTATCGATCGTTACAGCACTGTTAAGAGCCATATTTTGGGGTTTAAAAGGTGCGACCCGATAGCCCTTCGAACTAAACAGTCGACAAAGCCCAGCAGCAATAACGCTTTTACCAGCATTCGAAGTAGCACCTTGAATCATTAATGTAGGAGTCATATTGTTATTTTATCGCGCCTTAAATAGACATGAGAGGCCGCAAACGACCTTGGAATAGCCTGAATGCGCCAACGGCCCTATTTCACAGTTTCGCATGCAGTGCCTCTCAGATACTACTGCCTACGTTCGAATCTTCATTTTCTGACCTTGTTATTTAGTTTTTCAACACACAAAATAGCTGAATTCATTTACCACAGGTCACTCAGGTGCTTAAGACTGCGGCCGAATTAATTCAAAAAACACAGCAGGAAATATCCTGCGTTGATGTTGCATCAGCAAAACTGTTGTTTGAGAGTGTTGACAGTTCTTTCATTATTGACGTGCGCGAGGCTGAAAGTGTCACAAAGGACAAAGTCAGGCAGTCGATTCATATTTCGCGAGGTTTGCTTGAGATGGAGATTTCTCAGCATTGTCCTCACGCAGGCTCAATCATTTTGATTCATTGTGCCGGTGGTGGTCGGGCCTCACTCGCCGCCTTGACACTAGAAAATATGGGTTATAAGCAAGTATATGCAATTACCGCCGATTTCAATGACATTAAAGCCGCCTTCGATTCCTGATCAATAGCCGAGTAGCCTGTTTATCCTTTAAATTATTATTTCGTTTTACTAATATATAACCTCACGCCATCTGTAATGTCGCTTCTATCAATCGGTCCTGTCTCGATATATAGATCACCTGGTTGAGCCATCGGGTTTCCCGACTTCGACACTCTGGCACCTATTATGATATCTTCAAAGGAAGATAGCATCATGCTAGGAATCATTGCATCAGCATCACTCAACTCAACCGTCACTGGTAAATCCTTCACCGTTAACCGTTTTACGGCTAATGGCATTGGCGGTCCACTAGCCGCTTTCGCATAAATAAAGACCGCATTATCAAAAGATACCTGCGTCTTAAATTGATCAACCAAGCTCACTGAAACCTTCACACTACGACTTTGTATTGGCTCTTTAGTCGGAGCTATCAGAGTAGAATCTTGATCCTGTAATGATGCAATAAATCGATTCACCTCTGTGGTTGATTCAGCGTTATTGGCTACCAATGGCAACAATGTGGTCATGTAATCGAAGGATGTCTTATAGTCTTGCCGCTGTTCAGCTGCAAGCCCTGCCAACCAAAGGCCTGTTGGATCTTGCGGCGTAATTTTCAACCCTTGTTGAATTATTGCCTCAGGCTCACCCGCCATGAGCCCATCCTTTTGCATCGAGAGTGCATCAGCCAATGAGAATAAAACACTAGACTCTTGGTCTCCGACGAGATCAAACGTTCGTTGAAAGGCAGTGACAGCTTCATCAAAATCGCCTTTTTCCATCATTGTCTTACCCAAAACAAACCAGCCTCTGGCATCGTCTGGATTTTTTTGCAATCGTTCTTTTACTATCTCAACCATTTGGTCGAGTGTCATATCTATTTGGGGTGTTTGATTATTAGGTTGCGCAATCGCTGCTAGGGCAGGATTTTCGATTACTTGATACTCACCTACCTTTAAGTAAAGCCCAATACTCGCTAGTGGTAGTGCAAAAATTAGCACCCAGACAACCCACTTACCCTGTTGGTTTACATTATCAGACTCAGACTTTTCAAGGTCAAGTGCGAGCGATGTCTGTAACTCAACCAAGGCATTATCATATTCGGCTTGCGTTAAGCTGGCATCGCTCAATTGCTCATCTAGGGCGCTTTTTTTATCTCGTGCAATATTGATGTTTTGCTGTTGCCTATCGGTCGACTGCAAATCTGTAGGGGCTCTTAAAACAGGCAGGATGACACACACCAACCCGACCAGTAGCAAAGCTGCTACCACAATCCAGAATATCATTATTTTTCCTGTGGCTCCGAGAGGAGCTGTTTTGCCTTTGCCATTGCAACCTGTTCAGGTGCAACTAACACTTGTTTTTTGCTCATTTTCACAAACACCGCAACAATAACCACCAGCAATAAAACGAAAGGCCCAAGCCAAAGTAATAAGGTATTATTTTGTAACGGTGGTCGATAAAGTACAAAGTCGCCATAGCGAGCAACCATATAGTCAGCTATTTGATCTGGGCTGTTACCTTCCATTAATAACTCATGTGTTTGTCGGCGTAAGTCTTTGGCAAGGTCAGCATTTGATCCAGATAAATTTTGATTTTGACAAACCAGACAGCGTAATTCACCAATCAATTGATGGTATTCAGCCTCCATTTGAGGCGACTTAAATTGATAGGACTCAACTGCCGCAAAAGATAGTCCGCTAACAATTAGTAATCCCACTATCGAAAATAATCGCCACTGTTTCACTGTTATTTTTTTAACTGACATCAGTTTAATCCAGTAATTCTCTTATGGCCGGTATCACTTCTTGCTCTAGTGATTCATTGGTTACAGGGCCAATGTGTTTATATTTAATATTGCCATCCTTACCAATGACAAAAGTTTCAGGAACACCATAAACACCCCAATCGATACCCACTCGGCCATCGATGTCCATCAAGATGGCTGAATAAGGATTACCAAACTGCTTTAACCAACGACGTGCATCAGCAGGTTGATCTTTATAATCTAGCCCGACAATGTTGACTAGGTTCCTGTTGGTCAAATCAGTAATAACAGCATGTTCGGCACGACACGACACACACCAAGAAGCCCAGACATTCAGCACCCAAACTTGGCCTAACAAATCTTTTTTAGAAAGCGTCTCATTGGGTGCATATAACTTGTTCAGAGAAAACTCTGGTGCAGGTTTTCCTATTAATGGTGATGGTATTTTCTTTGGATCAAGCGTTAGACCAAAACCTAGCAAGCCAACTACTAATATAAAAGCGCCTAGGGGTAAAATGTAGCGCACTAAACAACCACGCCACTTGTCGGCTCAAGTATTTTTTTTGCTGACCTTGATTCCTGACGATAGCGTCTATCGCTGGCAGCAAAAAAGCCACCCAGAGCCATGATGATAGCGCCCAACCAAATCCAACGAATGAAGGGTTTATAGTAAATTCGAATCGCCCAACTACCCTTATCATCTAGTGGCTCACCCAATGCAATAAATAAGTCACGGGTAAACCCAGCATCAATTGCGGCCTCCGTCATAGGTGATTGCTGAACTCGATAAATACGTTTTTCGGGTGATAGTTCAACGCGAAAGTCATCGGCTTGAGACGTTACCGTAAAATGTCCCCGTGTCGAAACATAGTTGTTAATGTCTTCCTTCTTGACGCCGTTAAATTGGAAGTCATAGCCTGCAATAGAATAAATATCACCAGGAGCCATACGCAAATCTTTTTCTTGGCTGTACAGACTGGTCAGCGTAATGCCAACAATAAATACTGCAATACCAATATGGCCTAAAATCATGCCATAAAACCCACTTGGCGTTGCCCGCAGTCCAGTCATCAGCGGCTTACCTTTGAACCGTTCATGCACTGCAATGACGGCAGTCACAGCAATCCACAATGACATAGCCAATCCTGCAAAAGCACTCCAGATCCATTGAGGTAAAGTCAGGCTAATCAGAAATGCAACGATTAACGCCGTAATAGCAGGGTACTTAACACGAGAGAGTAGATTTTGAGGCGTATCTTTGCGCCAACGAATCAACATACCTATGCCGATTAATACACCCAGTGGTGCCGTTATGCTTAAGAACACAAAATTAAAATACGGTGGGCCTACTGAAATTTTACTACCCATTGCGTCAATAGCGATGGGGTACAGTGTGCCGAGTAAAATCGCCGCTGTAGCAACGGTCAGAAAAATATTATTGAACAACAAGGCCATTTCCCGCGACAACAAATTGGTTTGCGCTGCGCTCTTTAAACTAGGGGCACGCCAGGAATATAACGCCAGCGATCCACCAACAACGATTACTAGAAAAGCGAGGATAAAAACACCCCGATCAGGATCACTTGCAAAAGCATGTACCGACGTCAATACGCCCGACCGTACTAAAAATGTACCCAACAGACTTAATGAAAATGCGAAAATAGCGAGCAGCGCTGTCCAGGCTTTAAACGTGCCTCTTTTCTCTGTAATCGCCAATGAATGCATCAATGCAGTGCCCATTAACCACGGCATAAACGATGCGTTTTCGACTGGATCCCAAAACCACCAACCACCCCAACCCAGCTCGTAATAAGCCCACCAGCTACCCAATGCAATACCAATCGTGAGAAATAACCAAGCAATATTAGTCCAAGGCCTTGCCCAACGAGCCCAAGCAGAATCTACCTGTCCAGATATTAGTGCCGCAATTGAAAATGCAAATGCAACCGAGAAACCAACATAACCGATATATAACATGGGTGGATGAATCGCGAGACCAACATCCTGTAACAAGGGGTTTAAGTCACGCCCTTCTAATACTGCTGGGAACAGCCGATCAAAAGGGTTTGAAGTTAGCAATATGAATAAGAGAAAACCAAAACTAACAAAGCCCATAACGCCCAATACTCTGGCACGCATAACTGGCGGCACGTTAGGACTAAATATAGCAACCGCTCCTGTCCACAACGCCAGTATTAAAACCCAAAGTAATAGTGATCCTTCATGCGAACCCCAGACACCAGATATTAAATAAATAATGGGTAATTCAGTATTTGAATTAGAGGCTACATATAAAACTGAAAAATCATGTTGTAGAAAAGCCCAAGTGAGACAAGCATATGAAATAGCAACAAAAAGCAGTTGCGTCAGCGCAGCTGGTTTAGCGAGTGCAACCCATCGAGAAATACCAAACGAGGCGCCCGCCAATGGAAAGACAGTCTGCACCACAGAGAGGAATAAGGCGATAATCAGGGCGAAGTTACCGATTTCTGGGATCATAGCTTAGGTATCATTCAGTTTAAGACAACAATATTTTTAGAGTGTGCGTGTAAAGGAATTTATCGACTAATCAGTTTTAGCTTTCATTGCCGCCGCAATTTCTGGCGGCATATAATTTTCATCATGTTTAGCCAATACTTCCTGAGCAACGAATGCACCGCTACTATTTAGCTTCCCATTCGCAACTATTCCTTGTCCCTCACGAAACAAGTCGGGCAAGATCCCAGTATATTCCACCGTGACGCTTTCGGCATTATCAGTGAGGTCAAACATCACCGTTAAACCTTCACCTGGACGACTGACACTTCCATCAACTACCATACCACCAAGACGAAACAGGCGATCTTGTGGTGCCTTACCTCCTGCCACTTCGCTCGGAGAAAAGAAGAACATAATGTTTTCGTTGAGGGATTTCAATGCGAAGCTAAGTCCAATAGCAACACCTGTCACCATTAAGATAATTAAGCCCAGCCGCTTCTTGCGTGCAGGGGTCATTCTATTTATTCCTGTCGAAATTTGACTTTTGGGAATGACGCCGGCTCAACTCGCGTAAAACTTGTTGATGTGCCCGACGTGGTAAATACCAGTTTAGCCACAACACTATTGCTGCCAAACCATAAGAGGACCAGACGAATGGAGCGTAACCACCCATTGCAAAAAACTCAGACATCATTACCTTCACTTAGTTCAGCTACCCACTTGCTATTACGTTCACGTTTTAATAATTCGCCTCGACAACTTTGAAACAGCGTCAGCACGTAATAAACTTGAAAAGCCAATGCCATCAGTAAGAGTGGAATAAGCATACTCCAATGGATAGAAGGTTTGTCAAACTTCATAATCGAAGGCCCTTGATGTAATGAATTCCACCATTCTACTGAATAATGAATAATCGGAATATTGACAACGCCAACGATGGCTAAAATAGCGACAGCTCTGGCGGCGATACGTTTGTCGTCAATAGCATTGTGCAAACCAATGACTCCAAGATAAAGAAAAAGCAAGATAAGCTCGGACGTCAACCGAGCATCCCAAACCCACCAGGTGCCCCACATCGGTTTACCCCAAATTGATCCAGTAGCCAACGCTAAAAAAGTAAAGCTAGCGCCAATTGATGCACTGCTAATCAAAACCACTTCGGCAAGCTTCATTCGCCAAACAATAATAATGATGCCACAACAAGCCATCACGATATAAATAAGCAAAGACATCCATGCCGCTGGTACATGAATAAAAATAATTCTATAACTGTCACCCTGTTGGTAATCCGGTGGCGCCAACACTAACCCACCATAGAGCCCAGCCACCAGTAAAAGCAGAAACAATCCTGTCAGCCACGGAATCCATTTACCGGCTATGCGATAAAAGTGTGGTGGAGAACCAAACTTATGAAACCATAAAAACATCTAACTACCCGACTGACTCAATATGCTAACTCATACTCATCTTGAGCGCCGATGCAGTCGCAAGTGGCGATAAAGATAACGCAAGAAACAAAAATGACAGCAACATGTAAAGCTGTGCCGTAACATCTAACCCACCAGCCGCACCTTCAACTGCACTGGATGCAAATATAAGTACAGGTACATATAGGGGCAATATCAAAAGTGACAATATAATACCACCTTTCGGTAAACCTACCGTCAAAGCCACACCAATAGAACCAATTAAACTTAGTATGGGTGTACCAATTAAAATTGTGAGCAATAAAATACTCAGGGCTTCTGAAGGCATTCCAAGCATCACTGCTAGTAAAGGTGAAATCAGCAACAAGGGTAAACCCGTCACCAACCAATGTGCGGTCACTTTAGCTAAAACCAAAACCGGCATGGGATGAGCACTCAACAGTAATTGCTCCAGAGAACCATCGTCAAAGTCTGACCTGAAAATACTATCGAGTGATAACATAGCTGCGAGTAACGCTGCGACCCAGATAATGCCGGGTGCAATCCTAGACAATAAGGCGGGTTCGGCTCCAATTGCAAGTGGAAATAAGGTAATCACTAAAATAAAAAACAACAGTGGATTGGCGAACTCGGCACGATTTCGAAACGACAGCGTCAAATCACGCTGTAACAAATAGAGAAACGCCTGAGTCAATGAGTATTTTTTCATATCAGACGCTTCACGCTGACAAGTCTAACCTGATTAAATCGGTTGAGGGCATTTCAATATCATGATGCGATGTCATTACAATAATACCCCCCCGCTTTAAATGCGCTTCGAATATAGATTGAAATAGCGCCGTACTCACTTTATCGAGCGAAGTATAGGGCTCATCTAGAATCCACAAATCTGCCTCTGTGACAATTAACCTTGCTAGTGCAAGCCTACGACGCTGTCCTGCCGATAGATTACTCACAGGTGTATCACCGTATTGGTAAAGATTCACTTGCTCCAAAGCATCATCAGGGTCAACAGTCGAAGGGTTGCCCATAGCCTGAACGAGGCGCAAATTCTCAAGACAGGTCAGGTCGCACTTGACACCATTGTGGTGACCCACGTAAGTGACTCGTTCATGATAGTCAGAACCTTGTTTGGATATTTCAGTCTCATGCCAATAGATCTGACCTTCATCAGCCATTTTTAAACCGGTCAATATTCTTAATAAACTGGTTTTACCACTACCATTACGGCCTTCAACGAGCAGCATTTGCCCACTCAATAGCGATAAACTAAGATGCTCGAATAATATTCTGTCATCTTGAATACAACAAAGATTATCAATTTTAAGCAGCACAGTTTTAAGCATAAAATAGTTAGGTAAAAATGGGAATGCAGGCTAGCCAAAAAATGCTCGAAATACAATCCAAGAGTTAATAATGATCAAACAATCCACGTTTCGTCCAGCATCTTTTCTGAGTAATCGACACTTACAGACAATACTACCCAATTTAATTCATCCGAAACACCCAAAACTCCATAGAGAACGGCTTGAACTGGATGATGATGACTTTATCGACCTGGACTGGAGCCAGACACGATCCCCTCAAACATTACTAATTTTACATGGACTTGAAGGCTCAGTAAATTCTTCCTACGCTCAGCGTATGCTGAACTATTGTAATCATAACCAAATCGCCGCTGTATTTATGCACCTTCGAGGCTGTAGTGGAGAGCAGAATCGACTATTGCAAAGCTATCATTCGGGAGAGACTGGTGATTTAAATCAGGTAATTGAGTATCTTAAAAATAAAGGTATTTGTCATATTGCATTACTCGGGTACTCACTAGGAGGCAATCAAGTTATGAAATACATGGGAGAAGCTGAAACAAGCTCTGTTATTTGTTGCGCGATTGGCGTATCAGTCCCAATGACGCTGAGTATTTGCTCCACAACAATGAATCGAGGCTTTGCAAAAATATACCAATCGACTTTATTAGGCCAACTCGTCACAAAGCTTAAACAAAAGAAAAATTTATTAAAATGCAGTGAGCTAAGCTTTCCTGACCCAACAAAAATGAAAAACTTTCAACAGTTTGACGATCACTTCACTGCGCCTATCCACGGATTCGAAAGTGCTCATGACTATTATGAAAAATCGAGTTCAAGGCAATTTTTAATTAATATAGATAAACCTACATTAATCATACAGGCAAAAGATGATCCTTTTATGGCGACAGAGGGGCTCCCCGCAGCTAACGAGCTATCGACATCTGTTACATTAGAACTATCCCAACACGGAGGGCATGTTGGGTTTATTAGTTCAAATTTTCTCTTACCAACACACTGGCTCGAAACTTGTATCCATTCTTTTCTTAATGATTACTTCAAGTTACAGGAAACCGTTAACTGATAATCGAGTAAGCGACTTTATTTTGGGAATAGGCAACGACGGCTATGGAACTGCTGATATCATTGATTTAGAAGACAGAACTAGCGATTGTTGCCAATGAAGTACCTGCCAATGAGGCCTTGGTAACCACATACTGAGCTTGCTCTCGACTCTCATACATTGATGCTACGACTTTGCCTGCCAAAGACTAAAGCTTCCAATAATTTATGCCAAAATGACTTATACAAGTTGCCACTGGTAATTCAATCAACCCGATGAGACTTACGAGCCAAAATCATAACTATGAAAAAAACTAGAAGGAAATAATTTGACTCATCTTTTTTCAGAGAGCCTAAAAAATTTCGTTAAAATGTTAATGATTATGAGTCGAAAGGATCATCCGTTAACAAAATATTGACGTAAGGTGCATAGGTCAATACGGCCCCTTGCAGAGGCCCAAGGTTAGCAAAAGCGTCAACAAGCTGGACAAAACAGGATTCACTTTCAGGGTCTTTTTTAAAGGTTTCAAGCGCAAAAATTAGTGGTCCGAGTTCTTTTGCATCAAGATATTGATTGAGCATCTGAATTGAGATGTCGATACTCTCAACACATACCGGCTTTCCAGTAATCTTTCTCACAGGTGTGTCAAATTCTGGCGGCTCTTCATAAACATTACCGGCCAACCTTTCTGGGCTTGAGCCCGACTTCAATCCCGCAAAAGAATTGAATTCTTCACGCGCCTGTCGTTTTAACTCGTTGACAAAATAATTAAATTTTTCAGGACTTGGTTTATCTATTAACAATGACAAGGTGGGTCCAGATTGAACACGACTATGAAACTCGAGCAACGTACCAACAATGACAGGGTCTGGATTGAGTGATGAGAGCATAACGGTAATTTTTTCTTCATTAAATAAAGCCTTGATTCGAACATTAATTACATCATTATCAATTTCAAATTCTCTACTGCCTTTTAGAAACTGCTTTTGCACCAACTTAATCGTCATTACTATCCTGATCGAATTCGAATCGTTGAATTCATTAACTGATAAAAACTAGCACTTTACTTGATAATTTGGGGATATAAAGATTTATTAGCAGGTGAATTCTAAAGGCAGTTACAGAAGCCAGCGCTTGAATAGCCATAAACCTCTAGCAGAGCTGAGTTAAACAGTTATTTATTGATATAGTAATTAAACTGTAGGTAAATACTAAAGAATTATTTACCTTATTTATGCTTTTAACCAGTTGAAATATATAAATATTTAAGATTCATATAGAACTCAATAACCGCAAAAATTAATAAAGCTCATTAAAAATAGTGTTCGGTGCATAAAAAGGAGTAATAGGAATTCTGTCACTATATCCGTATAATTATATTTATTAAAGTTTGTATAACTGAAGTTAGAACGCGTTGAGTGACAGGTATAATTACTCTTTAAATTCTGGCTGTTTTTCAATAACTAAATTAATTGATATAGGTGATTTATGAGCGAGCCAACAAAAACAAGGCCTATCGTTCCTGAAGGTAAAGCAAAGTTTCTTATTACGCGACAAATGGAAGCCAATGAAAAGGGCTTCATAGGTTATGAAACTATTTGGGAACCATTCCATAAAGAAGCTAAATACGAAACTCCTAAGCGTCCTTAAACCTCAAATGCCTATGTAAGCTTGGTTTCGCTATCTTCTTAAGGAACAGCTTCGCTAAATGGTAACTTAGAAGAATTAATAAAAATCGGTCGAGATTATAGTCTTTACCGATTTTTCAATGTGTAAAATAATTGCACCAAAAAACATAAAATAGTTGTTTTAGATCAAAGTTATTTAACCTGCGTCGAATGTATAAAGTCTTTTCTGAGGAATTACGCCGCGCACACCACCTTTGGGGTTTTCTACATCGCCTCGATAACGTGGAATAGCATGTATATGTAAGTGGGGAATAGACTGGCCAGCCCACTTCCCTACATTGATGCCGATATTGTAACCATCAGGATTATGCTTTGCATCGGCCATCGCTTTTCCTTCGCTAACAAGCTTCCACAGTTCTTCTCGCTCCTGGTCATTGATATCGAAATAATCTGAAACATGTCGATAAGGGATAACAAGAAAATGTCCTGGGCTAGCCGGATGTAGATCCCACGCAGCAAATCCAAATTCGCCTTCGATCATAATTCGACGACCGGCAGTTGATGAACAAAATCGACAGGTTTCTCCGTCGGCGATAGGAGCTTGTTCAATCATAACTGACTTTCCGAACTAAAGTTGCTTCTAAACTGGTACCTGAGTTACACCTTCTAACCCTTCAAGGTCAGGACCATTGTCTATTTTGCCGCCATATTCTATTTCTTCTTCTGACGCTTGACGAACCAATAGTATTTCTAATCGAAAAATGACTTCACGGCCACAAAGCGGATTATTACCATCAATGGTAACGGTCTTTTTATCAACTCGAGTTACCAAAAAACTTTTGGTTTGCCCCTGTTCACTTTCCATCAGGATGGCCATACCGACTTCCCGATATTCTTCAGGCACATTATGAATACTGTCGGTAATGACTAGTGATTCATCACGTGGACCATACAACTGGCTACAATCAATCGGGACTTCAATCACTTTACCGGCTTCTTTACCTTCAAGTTCCGCCATGACTGGTGGCGCTAGGACCTCATTCGTACCGTGCACATATCCTAATGGAAATTCCACTTGAGTAAGAACCGCACCAGAGTTCTTGTCGATAACTTTATAAGTCAATTCAACATACTTGCCGTTTTCGATTATTTCTTTATTCATATTTCTCTCTTTCTTAAAAAACCGTCTTTAAAAAACTGAAGCAGCAAAAATTTTGATTTCGCCTCTTTCATATCCCATGACCATTCGTCCTAACCATTCCCCTTCTTTTTTAGTACTACGCACTCTGAGCAGACAGGTCACATGCTCACCACGGCGAATAAAGCCAAGAAAGTCATATTCTGGGGAAAGGTTTCGGGTTAATTCACTTTTGGCAAATTGTTTGCCAACTTCCATTTCATTCAGACCAATTAACAGATCATAGGAAAAGTTTAAGATGAATTTTCCATACTGGCCTTTATTGGAATACTTGATTAAGTCATCAAAAAAGGCAAAGGCAATTTTCTGAAGTTCTTCATCGGTCTTATCAATAATATTCATACAAACTCGCTAAAATAATTTTGGTTTATAGATCAGTTACTAGATACCAGAGAAGGCCATAATTAGACAGGATTCTCAAAAGAAAAAAAAGACCAACAAACGTGTTGGTCTTTTTTAAAACACTGGATGATTGCTCAGCCTTTAGATATTCATACTAGACAGTATTAGTTTTATTTACTCATCATCACCAACTAGGTGATAGAGAGGTGCTTTTTCCATAGTATACTCACCAGTCTTAGGATCACGACGTGAGACTGTCAATACATGCCAATCTTTGTCGTTTAGCTTCATGGCATCACCACGATAGTAGTAACCAGGCCAACGAGTTTCCTTACGGAACAACGTGTGCTGTACAACCGATTCAGAGGTACGATGACGATGCTTTAGTTCCCAAGCACGAAGTAATTCATGAATGTTTTCTGCCGCTAATTTGTCAAGATCTTCTTCTAGTACCGCTAACTTCTTGAGGCCAATTTGCAACAACTTATCATTGGTCATGTAGTTGACCGTTACACCGCCAGCATATTCATCCATCAGCTTTTGTAAGCGATCAAGACCATTACGTGGGCTAATGTAATTCGGGTTAACGCTGCCCGCTGTGATTTCATTACGATAAAGCTTGTAACGTTCAATTGGCTTGTAGATTTCAGTCTTGCGACCTTCTATTTGCTCCTCTGAAATACGAATGCCTTCCGCTTTGCCATCATCAATATACTGACAAGCAGCTTTGGCTGCGAGACGACCTTCAGTGAAAGAACCTGAAGAAAATGCATGTGGCGTTCCACCAACAGCATCACCAGCACCGAATAAGCCTTCGATAGTAGTCATGCGGTTATAACCCCAGAAATACTCTTCGGGAGATAGATCTTCGGGTCCAGAACACCAAGCGCCACAACCCGTTGCATGAGAACCCATAACGTAGGGCTCAGATGTTGTTAGCTCTGGGTTTTCATATTTCGGATTAACGTCAGTTGCTGCCCACAATACGGCTTGACCTACAGTCATGCCTAAGAAGTTGTGCCAGCCAATCTCTTCAAGATGAGGGTCTTGGAAAGCTTCCATAGTCACCATGTGAATCGGACCACGACCTGCGTTTACTTCAGAGATGAATGCGTGATTACGCAGACAAGTTGGGATTGGTTTGTGTGATAAATGCTGACCTTCTGTATCTAAATATTCCTTGCCCACCATTTCGGTTAAACCAGGGAACCATTTAGATTCGTACTCTTCACCATTACAGTTTTGAGTATATGTTTTCAAATGAAGGAAGTAGGCTCCAACAGGTCCATAACCATCTTTAAATCTAGCCAGTACGATTCGGTTTTCCATTTGAGTCATCTTGGCGCCAGCATCGATCATCAAGCCATAAGCTGATCCCGATGACCAGGGTGCATACCAAACACGACCCGCACCTTCGCCAACTGAACGAGGCTTAAAGATATTGGACGCGCCACCGGCACCAACAATGACAGTTTTAGATTTGAATACATGGTACTCACCCGTACGAACACTGAATCCAACGGCCCCTGCAATGCGATTTTCTTTTGCATCATCCATTAGTAGATGAGTAACACAGATGCGGTTAAATACTTCATCAGCTGATTTCTTTGCAGCTTCAGCAACAATCGGCTTATAGGACTCACCGTGAATCATAATTTGCCAGCGTCCTTCACGTAGATAGGTTCCACTCTTAGGATCGCGCATTAACGGCAGACCCCATTCTTCAAACTGATGTACAGTCGAATCAACGTGACGTGCCATATCAAACAACAAATCTTCACGAACCATTCCCATCAAATCCATACGAGCATAGCGCACATGGTCTTCAGGATTATTTTCACCAAAACGGGTGCCCATGTAACAGTTAATAGCATAAAGCCCTTGAGCTACAGCACCAGAACGGTCAATGTTTGCCTTTTCAGCAATAATGATTTTTTTGTCTTGTCCCCAATAGCGCGCCTCAAAAGCAGCACCCGTGCCGCCAAGGCCTGCGCCTACAATCAGAACATCAATATTGTCTTCTGTAATTGTATTAGGCATTAGTAATAAACCCCTAGTTTCATCTTAAGTTTGTTAGATTCCAGAGTATGTATATCACCATCATCCATGCGGATGTACTTAGGCTCATTGAATAGCAACTGACTGTTACGCATTTCCTTAGAAGGTGCAGGCACATCAGCTAGTTTTGGAATGTGCTTACCCCAGGGCTTAGTGGTAATAGGTGCAAGCAAATTCATGTCCATCTCGCCGTTACGAGATTTAATTCGCCAAGCAATGACACCCTTTTCTTCATCACGGATTACTCGAACTGAGTGCCCCAGTGGGGCGAAATCTGCATAGCCACGAACGTCAATTGCGTTTTGTGGACAGGCTTTGACACAGGAATAACATTCCCAGCACATGTTAGGCTCAATGTTGTATGCGCGGCGTGTGGTTTTGTCGATGTGCATAATATCTGAAGGACATATATCGACGCAATTTCCACACCCGTCACAACGGGTCATGTATACAAATGTTGGCATTTAATTCTCTCCGCTTGTCAGCGAGCTGACTATTTTTATTGTACTGAATACTTCTCAGCAATCAGTTAATTTTATTAATAGTGACGAGGCTTTTCACGTTTGATTCCAAGACCGAAATTAGGTGGGTTTTTACCCAAATACATAGGAAGATCTGGAAATTTAGCATGTATAGCTGGGTCATTCATTTCACCAACATCCGGCATGTTTTCTTGTGAACCATCGGCCTTAGATATTTTCTTTTGTAATGCTGCAGCTGGCTTGAAAAACATATGTGAGAACTTTGACCAGGGTACGCCGCCAAATAAAGCAATCGCAGAGAGTAAATATAGTCCGAAGAAAACCCAACCTGTGACGCCTCCCTGAGTTAAAGACCATAACAGGGCAAACGTTGTTGTGCCTACCAATGAAAGCACAAAAAGATCAGCCCGAATAAGACGAAAAGGCGAGTTACCTTCAGCTGAAACGTCGACACGGATAAAAAACCAAAACCAATATCCACCAACACAGACAGACAACGCACCCAAGTGCCAGAGCATTGGCCAAATAGTTGACTCACTGCCAACAATTGCCATAGCAATAGTGGCTGAAACATGTACGACAAATCCCCACATAGTGAGTAGATGAGCAATCCTACGATCAGTACCACAAAGACCTAGTTCAGAAGAGGTCGCAACGTCAACCACTAAAGTTTCAATTGCTAGTTTAGCAACTTCACCACCGCCAACATCTTTCGTAGCACTTGTGTTTGACTTACGCCAATTTTCGAAAAAATATTTAGCACTCTTCTTGTGAATAACATCAAATAAGGTGCCGGCAATCACCGAAACAATCATTAAAACAATAGCTATCTGAATTACTTCAGTTGGTATTGTATAAGCAAGCCCGGTAAAGGGATTATTACTGAACATATTATTACCACTCCCCTAAAATTTTATTATTTCAAATTGTCGGGCAATGCTATCTGCAACACAAGGCAGAATAATTTATAGCCATATAAGAAAAATTGTTTCGCTATGGAAACAATGAGGGGAAAAGCAAGAAATGCTGGGATATCCCATTAAGAACTTTAATTTCCACTTATCAATACTAGATGTGGAATTTAAGTTAATCGCTTTTAGATAAAGATATTAAAACCTCCGATTTTAAACAATTGTAATTAAGCTAATTAATGAACTTATAGTTCTAAGGGATTGAATTCAATCTTACTTAGAAAGAATATTAATATAACTTAACGATAATTTAAATAACAATAATTCGCATTTTCATAATAGTTCGTTTAAAAAAAACACCCTGAATCTTTATAAACAACATGCCACTGCCTGATTAGGAAAATACTATCTCTATAAATGTAACTAAACTAGATATTTAAATACAAAATACTTGCTAACTCATTTATTACCACGGACAAAAAATCGTATTCAAAAGTTCATGTGATCGGTTTGAGACCTAGCCAGTTTGTTCATTGAATGTAACGACATCCTCTCAAAAAATAAATACTGAAATTGACCTAGTCTAAACAGATAAGATCGTTTACTTAAGGCTATATTAAATATTGCCCATTTTTTAAAATATAAGGGTTATCAATTTTGGCAATGCGCCAAAAAAACATTAAAACTTAATTTTAAGCATTATCAGCCCAGCTTAAATCACCGGCCGTAAGAATATCATCACGCCTAATATTCGAGGCAGATAGTGTTGTTATCACATAGCCTTAATTGGGTAGGAATGTTTCTTGAAAATAAAAAGATTAATGCCATTTAGATCCGGCTTCAAAATAGGGCTGGGGGAAAATACTGGCTTCGATCAGCCATTCATTGCCATTCGTGTTCAACACTAAGCAGCGAGGCCCCCCTTGATTCCGTACTAAACCAGCAGCACCTGGGTTAAGCACCCACGGCGTGCACGACTGGTCAATCAGCTGCTTATGTGTATGACCATAAATAATGGCCCTCGCCTCAGGGTATGCCGCTATAAGGCTTTGATGATCAGGCTGTGAAAATCCAAACCGATGACCATGCTCTATTGCAATAGTCCCTCCGGATAATTGCACTTGAACACTAGCGGGGAGTTGTTTTGTAAAGCAGTTGTCGCGCGAAGACCACAACCCTTGCTCGTCATTATTGCCTGCTACAGCAATAGTTTTCAATGCGGGATGCATTTGTTCGAGCACACTAATATCCATAACGTCGCCAGCATGAATAGCAACATCTGCCGTGCGAATTAGCGCCGCTATATTTTCGTCTAGGTATCCATGCGTGTCAGAAAGAATCACTAATCGCAGTTTTACCTGATCGAAAATATAGGGTTTGACCTCTACATTTTTCAGAAAACCAACCATAACTATTGTTACGAATTATTGGCCAGAATGACCTTCCAGTTTGATTTTCACATTTTTTTCATCAGACAATCCCGCATAATATTTCTGCAAGATAGCAACGACTTCAGGCCGACTAAATTCCGGCGGTGGATTTTCACCTTCAGACAGCATTTTTCGAAGTTTGGTGCCTGACAGCAGTAAGCGGTCTTCGGCGTCGTGTGGGCATGTTTTCATTGACGCCATGCCACCACATTTGTAGCACCAGAATGTCCAGTCAATACGAAGTGGCTGTGTTTCTAATGCGTCTTCAGGAATCTCGTCAAAAATATGATGGGCATCAAATGGCCCATAATAGTCCCCAACACCGGCGTGATCACGACCTACAATTAAATGCGAGCAACCATAATTTTGTCGAAACAATGCGTGCAATAACGCTTCGCGTGGACCCGCATAGCGCATATCTAACGGATAGCCTGCTTGCATAACGGTATTTTCAACAAAGTGATTCTCACACAAGCTTGCAATAGCTTCTGAACGCACATCAGCAGGAATATCACCCGCTTTTAATTTACCCAACAAAGAATGAATTAACACGCCATCACAAATTTCAATGGCTATTTTAGCGAGATACTCGTGAGAACGATGCATTGGATTGCGCGTTTGAAATGCAGCAATTCGACTCCAGCCCATCTCAGCAAACTCAGCTCGGGTTTCCGCCGGAGTTTTAAATAACTTACCATAGGTTTCAGGAAATCCACCTCGTGATAAAACCTTAACCGGACCCGCTAAATTAACGTCGCCCTGCGCCAATACCATGGCTACACCAGGATGCTCAGCATCAGTAGTTTTGTAAACTGTGGAGCATTCGTGTGCTTTGTCGATGGTATATTTTTCATCAACGCGCATTGTCGCAATAAGTTGACCCGACTCACCATCGTATAAACCCACTTCACTGCCGACGTTGATTAAATCAGCACTGGCTGTATCGGTTGAAAGCGTAATCGGAATTGGCCAAAACAACCCGCTAGCTGTATGCATGTTATCGCAAACACCTTGCCAATCAGCTTTTGACATAAATCCATCAAGTGGCGTGAAGCCGCCAATACCTAGCATAATAAGATCGCCCGATTCACGCGACGAGATATTAATCTTAGGTAACGCTTCTGCGCGCTTAGATTCAGCAATGAGGGCATCACCTTCAAGCAAAAGTGGTTTTAGCGATTCACCGCCATGGGGATTTACAAGTGTTACCAACGTAGCCTCCAGTTGTTCTCATCATTGCTGAGAACAATTATTAAAATTATAATAGAGAACTATAAATCGTCTGCATGCCACTGCCAAATAGATAACACTGTTGTACCCATAAAAATACCTAATGTATAAAGGAGTCTATCCCCAACAACTTTTATAACTAACAGCAATACTGAACACGAGGTGAGTAATACTTAACATTTCACCCAACAGCCCGAAATGACTAGCCTGCTCGAAACTAGGTCAATATGAATAGGGTAACTTTCTTTCCATAAAGCTTGTCGTTTGATTCAATAATTAGCTCTAGATGACTTATTACAACCTTTATCATTTTGTTGATTTGAAATAAATTACCCTCGTAAATATTCGTTTTTTGCATCAAACAATGGTGTGACATAAAGCCGAGCCGGTATCATTTCGCCTAACAACTCAATCTCAACCTGCTGCCCCTCTTTTACGAGTGCATTCGGCATAAAGCCGAACGCAATACTTTTTTGGCTATAGTGTGAATACCCGCCAGAGGTAACAAAACCAACCACTTCACCGCCATGCCAAATGGGTTCATAGGCATTTACATCAGCATCTTTTGCATCAACTATAAAAGTACATAATTGACGGTCTGCACCCGCATCTTTTTCCGCTAACGCCGCTGCTTTACCGATGAAGTCGCTTGCCTTGGTGTAATCGACAAAACGATCAAGGCCTGTTTCTAACGGCGTGTAGTCGGGTTTGTATTCACGCATCCATGAACCGAACGATTTATCCAAACGCAGGCTCATCATTGCGCGCATGCCAAAAGGTTTCAACCCTAAGTCTTTTCCAGCTTCATTAAGAATTTGATAGAGCGCTATCTGATGATGAACGGGCACGTATATTTCATAGCCTCTATCACCGGTATAACTCACTCGCTGCACAATGGCTTGGCATTGCCCAACATCCATTTCTCTTACTGATAAAAACGGAAAAGCTTCGTTTGATACATCGGCACGGGTAACTCGTTGCAATAATTCCCGCGCATTTGGGCCTGCGATTTGAAATCCAATCCGTTGCTTAGAGACATTTTCAATTTTTACACCTTGCTCAGGCTGATGCTGGCAAAACCAGCGCATGTGATAAGCCTGAGCTGTATATGAAGCGGTCAGCTGAAATACGTCTTTGCAGACCTGTGCCACTGTAAAATCTCCAATTATTTTGCCCTGCTTGCTGAGCATAGGATTTAGACATAAACGTCCTATTTTTGGAATTTTACCCGCCATGATGGTATCTAAATAGTCGGATGCGCCAGTGCCTGACACTTCATACTTACCAAAATTATGTACTTCGTTAAGGCCAACACCGTTGCGAACAGCCAGGCATTCCTCACCAATAATGTCAAAAGCATTCGAGCGCCTGAATGATGGGATTTCGTAAGGCTCTTCACCTTCCGGTGCAAAATAATTGACCTGCTCCATGCCATAACCAGAACCAAATACGGCATTTTTTTGCTGCCAAAGACCATAAGCTGGGGTGGTATCTAACGGTCGTGCCGCCGGTAGTTCTTCATTTGGGTAAGAGACTGAAAAACGTTTTTGATAGTTTTCACGTACTTTTAATCGAGTGTAAGACTTCGTGCAATAGTCTCCGAATCTCGCAACATCCATTGCAAAAACATCGCGAGAAGGCTCACCATTTACCATCCATTCAGCCAAAGTCAATCCGACACCACCACCTTGACTGAAGCCTGCCATAACCGCGCAAGCTGACCAGTAGTTTCGTAAGCCAGGAACAGGACCAACCAGTGGATTACCGTCGGGTGCAAACGTAAACGGACCATTAACAATTGATTTAATGCCAGCTTTTGCGAGCACCGGATAACGATGAAACGCAATTTCCATGGAATCACTGATCCGATCAAGATTTTCCTCCAGTAATTCATGGCCAAAATCCCAGCGTGTGCCATCAATACCCCAAGATTCGCAGTTTTGCTCATAAAAGCCAATCACCAAACCACGGCCTTCCTGACGTAAGTAACTTTCGCCTTCAGGATCCATCACATGGGGTAGCTCAGTATCATGCTGCATTACTTCGGGGATATCGTCGGTGGCAAAATATTGGTGCTCCATCGGGTGTAATGGAAGATAAACACCCGCCATCGCGCCGACTTCCCTCGCCCATAATCCTGCTGCATTGACCACATGCTCAGCGATAATCGTGCCTTGTTCTGTGACGACATCCCAACTGCCATCTGGCCGTTGATTGGTTTCTAACACGGGGTTACGCAGGACTATCTCGGCGCCCTGCATTTGTGCTGCCTTCGCATAAGCATGCGTCGTGCCGGATGGATCGAGGTGGCCATCGAGCGGATCGTAAAGGCCACCGATGATGCCGTCTGTATTGGTGATTGGGCTCAGTTTGCGAATTTCTTCAGGCGTTACCAGTTCGGTATTTAGCCCCATGTGACGGTGCATTGCTCTGGCTGACTTCAAAAAGTCCATACGCTCTGGGGTTGCGGCCAGCGTGATGCCGCCAACGTGATGCAGGCTACAGGACTGACCTGTGATTTCTTCTAACTCTCGGTACAAGCCTATCGTGTAGCCTTGCAACGCCGCCATATTGGTATCGGCATTAAGGGTATGGAAACCACCGGCTGCATGCCAGGTTGAGCCTGATGTCAGTTCCGAACGCTCGATGAGCATGACATCCTTCCACCCCAGTTTAGTGAGGTGGTAAATAACACTACAACCGATTACACCGCCACCGATGACCACTACTTGTACATGAGATCTCATTTTTTACGTTTCCTCTACTAACCTAAGACTGAAAAACTACTATCTTGATTAATTTCGCGTAATCGCGAATAGAAACCACTAGTAACCGTACGGCCGATATACTTCAAATGTAAATCGACGGGATTGCTATCCTGATCATTACCCTGCTCGCAGGCTTCGATAATATTTTCCATCATTTCACCGGCTATCGGTGCATTTTTAAACTGGTTTCCGCTGGTGCCGATGGCCATATAAAACCCAGGCAAGTCTGACTTATCATAGATAGGAATCCAGTCATCACTGACATCGTATAAGTCCACAACACCCTGCATTTTGGTGGGTACTTCTAGCGCAGGCACGCGCTGACATACGCGCAGTACCTGCGTGCGCCATTGATCTGTGAATTCGCGATTATAATTGTAGGGATCTACCCATTCGTGTTTATCAGCAGGCGGATCTTCACTACCAATCAACAAATTATTACCATGCTCGGGATGTGTATAAACACCAATGTCGCTATCGGAAGTCACGCAGGCCGTATTCGGGTTGTATCCATCTGGCAGCGGGACGTGCGCTACTTCCTGGCGTAACGCTCGTGTCTTCACTTTCATGTTCTTTTCGACATCGGCCAGTTGATTTATTTTCGACGAGTGAGGTCCGGCGGCATTGAGCACAACCGGTGCATCGATCGTGTCACCATTGTCAAGAGCAACGCCACAAACACGGCCGTTTTGCTGCCTAATTTCAACCACACTGAGATTATACATAAACGACCCACCAGCACGCTCGGCTGCACGCATAATATTGTGTGTCGCCAGTTGCGGATCAGTAATGTAACCACCTGCCCGAAAGAGTACGGCGCCACCTAACGGGGTTTCGTTAGCGATACCAAATGCCGGATCATCCGGCAATTTCTCTCGAAGTTGCTCTGGGCTAAATTCATCATACGGACAGTCGAGTTCATCCATCATGGCTAAACAGGGCTTAAGGTAATTATTGAGTTCTGTCTTCATCACCATCGATCCACAATCGACGTACTTGATCAACCCACTCTCGTCTAGGGTCGTCTCGCTAGCGGTCGCATTACCTAAATAGCTGGCCCAATTCTTCCAGTAAAAGTGCGATTCATACGCCATCGCAGAATCATCAATGGTGGAGTAATAAGGCCGAATTATGGCGCAGGAGCCAGATGTGGAGCCATAACCACAGGCGGGTAATTTATCTATCTTGAGCACGCGCCAGCCCTTTCTCCCGAGCGCAAGTGACGTGGCTGATCCAATAATGCCTGCTCCAATAATAATGGCGTCGTATGATTGGTTCATCTTAGCTTCTCTCTAGTTATCTGTACTTGCTTTCTTACTGGGCTTTCTTAGCTGGCTATTGGCAATCATCCATCAGGTTCTCTAACGTGGTTTGAATTTCATGTGGGTGAACTGTCGCCATTCGAATTAAATCGTCAAAGCGAGCCGTCAGCTTTCGAATATGTTCGATACTATTGACCACCGCATACAGGTTGCCGATAAATAGCGTCGCGCGTAATGGGCCAAAAACAGTAAATGACGAAGAGTAGGTTTCCTTGCCATCAAATAGATACCAGCGAAAGCCGGGATATAATTCTTTATTAAGTTCAATCATGCGTTGCAATTGTGCTTTGCGTTCGGCTACACCCAGATCTTTCCAAATGCCCTGACCATTGGCAAACAATTGCAGGGATTGAATCGTGGTGCAGGTTTCAAGTTCGCTACCCGGGTGGCGTTGCTGCAATAACAGCAGTTGATTATCACGCACACTCTGGTTCACTTTACCTGAGCCATAGCGGTTGAATTCATATTCGGCAACCGCTTCGGTTTTGAGTAGATCAGGCAAGGTTGTCGGGACATACCTCACTTTGTAACCCGTTGCCTCACGATGCCATTGCAGATGTTTGTCAAAAATGGTGTCGGCAAAATCATCGACATCAAACGCTTCTTCAACCATTTGAGTCGCCAACGCGCCTTGTTGAGTCAGGCCAAGCAACCAATCGATGCTAATTTGATGCACTTCAGCAATTGAGGCAATTGTGTCTGCTCGTGGCAACCGCACATTATCGACCGAGAGTAATTGAGAAAGAGTGGATCTATCGACAGAGATTGAAGTCGCAAATTTAGAGCGATTCAGACCACTTTGTGCAATCACCTGCTCCAGCCGATTTTGAAATAGCGTGACTCGTTCTTGTAGTTTCATCGGGTTAGTTCCAGCTCCTGTCTCCGCTCTGATACATACGATTCGAGCGACACCCTGATTTGATCATCCATCACAGGTGACTGAAAGTCCTTTAAGCGTTGTCGGTAGATTTTATTGGCGCGTTCGAATGCTGTTTTTGAGCCATTTTCTTCCCAACTCTCAAAGTTGCTCCAATCTGACACGATGGGCTCATAGAAAGCTGTCTTGTAATTGGCCAGTGTGTGAGTGGTGCCAAAGAAATGTCCACCATGCCCTGCTTGTTTAATTGCATCCAGCGCTAATGTTGCCTCACTCACTTCGATTGGTTTTAGGGTTTCTGCCATCATTTGCAACATATCAATGTCGATAATGAATTTTTCAAACGAAGCACAAAGCCCACCCTCTAACCAACCAGCAGCATGCTTAATGATTTGAGCATGGCCCATAACGGCTCCCCACAGTGACATTTGTGTTTCCCAAGCGGCCTGGGCATCAACGCAGTTTGAAGCATTGGGTGCGGATGAGCGAAAAGGAATATTATAGCGTCGAGCCAGTTGGCCACTGGCTAACGCCGCTTTGGTATATTCGGGCGTGCCAAATGCAGGGGCACCGGTGCGCATATCGGCATTCGAAGTAAATCCGCCCATCACCATAGGTGCGCCAGGTCTGACCATTTGTGACAGAATAATTACGCCAAGCGCTTCGGCGGTTTGTTGCGCTAAAGCGCCGGCCAAGCTAATAGGACACATGGCACCCGACAGGGTGAAAGGCGTAACAATAGTTGGCTGCCCGTTCTCAGCCATTTCGATCAAGCCATCCAGCATCGAATCATCGACTAATAGTGGCGAATTAGTATTCACCACAGTAATGATACTGGGTTCATTTTTCATCGTTTCTCGATCAACACCCCGTGCGATTGCTGCCATCTCAATCCCATCGTTAACTCGGTCACCACCAAGGCAATACAAGCTAAATGACTTATCCGTTAATGTATAGGCGGCTAATGATGCGTCCAAATGTCGAGTTGCCGGTGGAATATCAATAGGCTCTACCGGATAACCACTGAGAAAGTCTATGACATCAGCACCCTGAGACAATCGAAGGAAATTACAATAATCTTCGAAATTTCCAGTGCGACGCCCGCCTTCGAGATCAGAGCTATTGGGGGCACTGGCAACCGAGGTGAAATTGATCGCATTGCGGCCTACCAGTCGATTTCGATCCGGATTTCGGGCATGCATGGTAAATTCAGAAGGAACTGTTTGCAGGCGTTTCATGACGATTGAACGGTCGATAAAAACGTGCTGTTTGTCCCAGTCGACCCTAGCGCCCTCATTTTCATAAATCGCCAAAGCCTTTTCATTCATAACGTGTAGGCCAATTTCCTCAAGAATGCGCATCGCGCCATCGTGAATTAAATCAAGGTCGTCCTCACTGAGAACACTGATGGGTGAATAGGGATTAAATAATTGATGTGCTTTAACACCCACTAGTTGATCAGGCGTGGCGGTACGTTTGCGAGATCTTCTGCTACTCATGTGAAATACCTATTTGAAAGACTGATTTGATTAGATAATATTGCATTTGGTATCAAGTGGTCTACTTGGTAATTGTTGTTTTTTATAAACCGCATTGTTGATTTAACAAAACATTTTTCACACTTGCTTCAAACCCTTTCAATACGATATCTTATCTGCGCTAAAAGACTAGTTATTAAAAGCCAAATCTAAACGGAAAAATCACCACTAGATGATATCAACCGCCGACATTCGAAGTGCAACGTCTCCATTCATCACTTGTGGCATGTATGCCTTTACAGATGATTTAAGAGTCGCGTGGCAGGCTTTTTTTGACCTCTTTACCGATGTAATCGACGACACTCTAGATTCAACAATTCGCTTCGATACAGACTCAAGAACTTTGTGTGATGACCATCTATTTATAGGCCACGCCTGCGGCTACCCATTAATGAAAAGTCTAAAAAATAAACTGCGTCCGTTCTGCGTGCCTGTATTTGATGCCCCTGGCTGTTACGGCCTATACAACGCTAGCCTATTTATTACTTCAGTGAATAGCAAAATCCAATCACTTCGCGACGGTTATCAAAAAGTAGCCGCCTTCAATGGGCGAGACTCTAATAGTGG